>NZ_FZMO01000379.1 GCF_900197875.1 Frankia canadensis
GGGGACGGTCGCGGCCCGCCGGTGCCCCGGCCGGCCGCGACCGTCCCCGCCCGCGGTGCCGCCGGCCCGGTCGCCTGCTTCTCCGCCAGCGGCAACCACTTCGCCACCGGCTACCCTCGCCCGGTCCGCCAGCCCCAGCCGGCGGCCACGGTGGACCAGGGCCGCTCGGTCTCGGCGGGTCAGCCGGACGGGCGGGCGCCGCGCCGGGACGACCGCCAGCGCGTGCGGGACCATCTCGGCCTGTCGATCGTCGCCACCATCCTGTGCGCGCCGGTCGGGGCGCTCGGCCTGCTACACGCCCTGCGCGCCGCCGACCATCTGGCCCGCGGCGACGTCCCCGGCGCACGCCGGGTGGCGCGGCGCGGCCGTGCCTGGTCCCTCGCCGCGACCGCCGCCGGCATGCTCCTGCTCGCCGCGCTCGCCGCGACCGGCGGCGGGCACCGCGGCTGACGGGTGTTCTCCTGGACGGGTGGCATCCGACGGTTCGCCGGTGGGGCGACGCGTCGTACTCGGCGGGTCGGCGGGGTGCGCTGGTCCGGCGTGCTGCTGCGCGACCTGCTCGCCGCCGTCGGCGTCCAGCCGGCGGCACGGGCGCTGACCTTCCGCTCGTTCGACGGAAGCTACACCGAGAGCTGCCGGTACCGATGCGGGCCGCCGGGCTCAGCGCCGCGTCCTGGTCATGCTCGCCACCGGCGTGATCATGCAGTGGGGGGCGGGGCCGCTGCGCGGGCTGCCGGTCGCCGACCGCACCAGCACGACGTTCGTGCACGACGTGCTCGCCTACGGGTTGCTGTTCGGGGTGCCCGGCCACGTGTGGATGGCCGCGCGTGACCCGGTCGCGCTGGTCGGGATGCGCACCGGGATGGTTCCCGCCACCTGGGCCGCACGGGCCCATCCCGCCTGGTCGCCGGCGCCGGTGGACGCACCGGAGGCCGGCGGGCAGGTCAGTGCCGGTCCCGCGCGATCGCCACAATGATCACCACGGCGACGACGTAGACGAGCAGGACGACGACGAAGGCGACGAGCGACACCAGGCACCAGCGCCGGGCCCGGGCCGACGCCTGCCGGGCCCCGTACTCGTCCCCGGTCTGCAGCCGGTTCTGCGCCAGCACCGCGTAGACGAGCGCGATCGCACCGGTGGGCAGGCAGCACAGCAGCGTCGCGACCAGCGACTGCCACAGGTACGTCCGCACCGGCCGCTCGGCCGCGCCAGGCTCGCCCATCCCCGCACCCGCGGGGAACACCGTCCCCTCGATCGGCTGGGTGTCCGCTGTCGGCTGGGTGTCCGCTGTCGGCTGGGCGTCCGCTGTCGGCTGGGCGCTCTCGCTCGTCGGCACGTCCTCATCAGACGCCCAGGAGCCGCGGGGCGGATCCGCCCAGCGGGACGGCTCGGCGTCGGGGTCGGGCGGCACGGGGGCTCAGCCGGCGAAGGGACCGAGCGTGGAGTAGGCCGAGTCCGAGCTGGCGCCGAACGCGCCCACCACAGCGAGGATGATCGCCAGGACGGTCACCGCGACGCCAACGCCGGCCGACACGATGCACCAGGTCCGGGCCTTCTTCGACGCGTCCAGGGCGCCGTCGATGTCGCCCATGGCGCGACGGCTGTCGACCTTGGTGGCGAAGACGATGGCCACCACGCCGGCGGGCAGGCAGCACAGCACCGTCACGACGATCGACTGCCAGAGATAGTTCGGGATCGGCTGCCCGAACGGCGGCGGCGGGCCGAACCCGCCCGGCGTTCCGTAGCCCTGCGGCGCGCCATAGCCCTGCGGCGCGCCGTAACCCTGGGGCGCCCCGTAGCCCTGGGGGGCACCATAGCCGCCTGGCGGCGGGCCGTAGCCGGGGGCACCACCGTAGCCGCCCTGACCCTGTTCGTAGCCGCCCTGACCCTGTTCGTAGCCGCCCTGACCCTGTTCGTAACCGCCCTGGCCATGGCCGTAACCGCCCTGGCCATGGCCGCCCTGGCCCTGGTCCTGACCGCCCTGGCCGTAGCCGCCGCCCTGGTTGTAGCCGCCCTGGTCCTGACCGTAGCCGCCCTGGGGATATCCGCCCGGCGGGTACTCGGGGGGCTGGGACATGGGGCGCTCCTGCATGTCGGCGTAGCGGATGTTGGTGGAGCTGTCGAGCGGAGCCGATTGTGGCACAACCGGGGCCGGTCAACCCGGCTCCGTCCCAGTCCCGCGACACGGGCGGAAACGGGGTGACGCGGGAGTCCCGCCGAGGGCCCCCGAATCTCGGATGAACACCGAAACACACCGACGGAACAAGGGCTACACACAGTTCACAGCCTATCGAGCCGGACAAATCGACCATATGGCCCGACCTGGGACAGCAGGCGGGAATTCGGCCGTGTAATGTCTGGCCATATCTGACCAGGCAGGACGTCGGGACACCGAGGGGGTACCCCGGCATCCGCCCCATGGATCTCTGACCCACACATCTCTGGCCGCTGCGCGACATGGAGGTCAACGGCTTCGATCTCGAAGCGAGGACCCGGGGGGGTTCTGACGCCGACACGCCACGCACGGAGGGATACCGCGGTGAGACACCGAGCGGAGGGCACACCCAGCCCCAGTCCGCCCCGAACCCGCGCCGGCTCGCGGCGTGGGCGCCGTCGCCGTCCGCACCACCCCGCCTGGATCGCCTCGCTCGGCGTGCTGGCCCTGCTGGCCGCCGGGCTCGGCTGGAACCTCGCCCCCAGCGGCCACGACGACGGCGGGTCCGCCACCGTCGAGGCGGCCGCCGTCGGGCTGCACCAGCGCCACCACAAGCCGAAGCCCACCTCCACCGCCCGGCCGCGGCCCGGCGCCACCGCAGGCACGGCCGTCGGCGGCTCACCCTCCCCCAGCGCCAGCCCGATCGGCGTGGGCACCGGCGGGACCGGCGGCGGCATCACGCCGACGCAGCCCGCCACGGCTCCCAAGCCGGCCACGACCACCAAGCCTCCGGCCCCTGCGCCGCCCGCGGCGCCGGTCGTGCCGGCCGGCGGTGGTGGCGGCGCCGTCCCCGGCGGGATGAGCGGCGTCTCGGCCGGCTCGATGACGCAGGTGCGGGCCTGGGAGGCCTTCCGCGGCTCGCCCGTCAACGTGGTGAACACCTTCTCCGACCGGTCGAGCTGGCAGACGATCACCAACCCGTGGATCGGCAGCGGCCCGGAGAAGTTCTCGACCTTCAACGGCACCTGGGTCATCTCACAGCCGTTCTTCCCGAACGGCGGCGGCGACATGAACTCGTGCGCGAACGGCGCCTACTCCAGCCAGTGGGCCAGCTTCGGCCGCTGGCTGGTCAGCAAGGGCCGCCCGGCGAGCATCGTCCGGCTCGCCTGGGAGTTCAACGGCAACTGGTTCCCCTGGTCGGTCTCGAAGACCAACACCACCACCTGGATCAACTGCTTCCGGCAGGTGGTGAGCGCCATCCGCTCGACCGACCCGCAGGCGCGCATCGACTGGGCCCTCAACGCCCACAGCCCCGGCGGCTTCACGGCCTACCCGGGCGACGCCTACGTCGACATCATCGGGATCGACAGCTACGACCAGTGGCCGGCGAGCACCAGCGACGCCGCCTTCAGCCAGCAGTGCAACGCCGACACCGGACTGTGCTCGGTGATCAGGTTCGCCCGGCAGCACGGCAAACAGTTCTCGGTGCCGGAGTGGGGGCTGGTCTCGAAGTCCGACACCGGCGCTGGCCGGGCCGGGGCGGCCGGCGGCGACAACCCGGTCTACATCCGCAACATGTACAACACGTTCAAGGCGAACAGCGACGTGCTGGCCTACGAGACGTACTTCAACGACTCGCAGGCGGGCAACGTCCACTCCTCGCTGGTCAACCCGAACGAGAACCCGAGCGGCGCGGCGACCTACGCCTCCCTCTGGTAGCCGTGGGTCCGACGCCGGTCAGCCGCGGGGTCACAGGCGCCGCGGCCTGGCCGGCGGGCCCGACCGGAGCCAGTCGTCGAGCAGACGCACCAGCCCGGTCGGGTACACCGTCTCCGTCGTCGCCCGCAGGTCGGGCACGCTCCACCAGGCCCAGCCGAGGATGGAGCGCTGCTCGGTCGCCGTCCACGAGGACGGGTCGAGGACGAGCCGGCGCGGCACCCGGGCGACGTAGAACGTCTCGGCCTGCCGGTAGTCCTCGCCCAGGTAGGTGAAGGACGCCCGGCGGGTGGCGACGGGCGGGCCGGGGTCGTCGAGGCGGTAGCCGACCTCCTCGAAGACCTCGCGGACGGCGGCCGCCGCCGGCGTCTCGCCGGGGTCGAGGCCGCCGCCGGGGACGTGCCACCACTGCGGCGCGGCCTCGAGGGTCGGGTCGTGGGAGCGGATGAGCAGGATCGTGTCGGTGGGGTCGACGAGCACGACTCGCGCGGCCCGGCGGGTTCGCGACGGCACGCTGTCGTGTCTACAGGCCGACGGGGGCCTCGCGCAGGCGTTCCACGTCGGCATCGTCGCCACGCAGCTCGACCCGGGCCACCCGCCCGCGGCCGAAGGCGTAGAGCACGATCTCCTCCGGCAGGCCGACGATCTCCACCGCCGGCGGGCCGGAACGCAGGGTGCGCCGCCCGGGGCGGTCGACCCGCTCGGCGACGACTCCGACGCCGGCGCGGCGGAACCCGGCGAACCCGACCAGCCGCAGCGCCGCCCACATCGCGTCGCGGCTGGTGGCATCCAGCTCCCGCGGCTCCCAGCCGGCGCCGGCGCGGCGGACGTCTTCGGCGTGGACGAAGAACTCGATGAGGTTCGTCGCGTCGTCGACCGGGCCGATGCGGCTCGGCTGCCACCAGGGCGGGCCTGACCGGAAGGTCTCGACAAGCTCCGGGTAGGTGTGGGCGCGCATCGTGGCCCGCTCAGCCCGCTCGGTGAGGCCGTGCAGGCAGGGGATCAGCAGGCCGGGCGCGGCCCAGGGCACCCGCTCCCGAGCCACGAGGTGGGCCGCCAGGTCGTGGTTCGTCCAGCCCGCGCAGAGGGTGGGATGGCCCGGGCCCAGCTCGCCGAGCAGTTCGGCCAGCGCCTGGCGCTGCAGGCGGGCGCGGCGGGTCACGGGTTGCGGTCCGGTGGCCATGTCCGCACTCTAGGCGACGCATGGCCGGAAACGTGGCTCGCGCGGCGTCCTACTGCCCGGGCAGGCGGGCGACGGTGATGAAGAAGTCGTCGATGTGGCGGACGACGGCGACGAACCGCTCGAAGTCGACGGGCTTCGTGATGTAGGCGTTGGCGTGCAGGTCGTAGCTGCGCAGCACGTCCTCCTCCGCCTCGGAGGTGGTGAGCACCACCACCGGGATCCGCCGCAGCCGCTCGTCGTTCTTGACCTCGCGCAGCACCTCCCGGCCATCGCGGCGCGGCAGGTTGAGGTCGAGCAGGATCAGGTCGGGGCGCGGTGCCCCGGCGTAGCGGCCCTCGCCGCGCAGGTAGGCGAGCGCCTCCTCGCCGTCGCTGACCACGTTCAGGTGGTTGCGCAGCCTGTGTTCCTCGAACGCCTCCCGGGTCATGAGGACGTCGCCGGGGTCATCCTCGACGAGCAGTACCTCGACCGGGACGATCGGCTCGGTCACGGTGTTCCTCCGGCTGGACTGACGGTGCCGTCCCCGTGGACCAGGGCGGCGGGCTCGGTCATCGGGACGAGCACCGAATGGCGGGGCAGGGTGAACCGGAACGTGGTGCCCGGGCGGGCCTCGGCGTCGAGCCAGATGCGCCCACCGTGGAACTCGACGATCTTCCGGCAGAGCGCCAGCCCGATGCCGGTGCCTTCGTACACCTCGCGGCCGTGCAGGCGCTGGAAGATGACGAAGATCTTTTCAGCATATTCGGGATCGATGCCGATGCCGTTGTCCGCGCAGGAGAACTCCCACTCGTCCGCCCGCTGCTCGACCCCGACGTGCACCGTCGGCAGCGCCTCGCCGCGGAACTTCAGCGCGTTGCCGATGAGGTTCACCAGCAACTGGGTGAGCAGTACCGGATCGCCCCGCACGGTCGGCAGCTCGGCCGCGGTGACCTCGGCCCGCAGGCTCTCGATCCTCATCGACAGGGTCG
This sequence comes from Frankia canadensis, assembly GCF_900197875.1. Classification (GTDB taxonomy): domain Bacteria; phylum Actinomycetota; class Actinomycetes; order Frankiales; family Frankiaceae; genus Frankia; species Frankia canadensis. The sequence goes on from NZ_FZMO01000379.1 coordinate 6,024, forward strand.
TGGTGGCCCGGGTGAACAGCTCACCCAGCTCCACCTCGACGAAGCTCTCGCTGGTGCGCCCGACCCGGGAGAAGGCCAGCAGGTCGTTGATGAGCTGCTGCATCCGCTTGGCGCCGTCGACGGCGAAGGCGATGTACTGGGTGCCGCGCTCGTCGAGCTTGTCACCGTAGCGGCGCTCCAGCAGCTGGCAGAAGCTCGCCACCTTGCGCAGCGGCTCCTGCAGGTCGTGCGAGGCGACGTAGGCGAACTGCTCCAGATCCCGGTTGGACTGGCGCAGCACCTCGGCCTGTGCCTCGACCGCGCTGCGCGCCGAGCGGGCGACGCCCAGCTCGCCGATGAGCTGCTGGCGCATCGACTCGACGTCGGCGGCGAGCGCCACGATGTCCGGCGGCCCGGTCGGCTCGACGATGTGATCGAGATGACCGGACGCGACGGTGCGCGCGTTGGCAGCGACCTGCTCGATCGGGCGGGTGACCCAGCTGCGCAGCGCCCAGGCGATCAGCCTCAGCAGGGCGACCAGCGCCGCGGCGGTGATCGCCAGCGCGATGACCAGGAAGCGCAGCGCGCTGTTGACCTCCCGGCGGGCCGTGGCCGCCCGGGCACGCAGCCCGGACTCGAGGTCGGTGGCGGCGGCGCGGACCGCGTCGAAACGGGTCTTGCCGAGCTCGAGCGGGACGGTGCGGGCCGCCGCCGGGCCGCGGGCGCGCACCGCGGTGATCGCCGGGTCGGCGTAGTCGACGTGCCAGGCGCGGATGCGCGCCTCCAGCGCGGCGACCCGGCCCAACAGGTCCGGCTGGTCGGCCAGGCGGCGGCGCAGATCGTCCATACGCGCGCGTTCCACGGTGCGCCCGGTGTTGTACGGCGTGAGGAAGTCCTCGCTGCCCTGCAGCAGGTAGCCGCGCATCCCGGTCTCCTGGTCGACCAGGCTGCCGACGAGCTGGGTGGAACTCAGCAGGGCGGGGGCGAGCACGTCGCTGCGGGTGTGGATGGCGTCGTCGAGGCGCATCAGCGACCACGACACCAGCCCGACGAGGACGAGCATCACCGTCGCCGCCACCGTGTAGGTGACGCCGAGCCGCCGGCGCAGCGGCCAGCCGCCCACCGCCGGGTCGCCGATCCCCATCAGCCGATCCCCATCAGTCGGCTCCCCATAGCAGCAGGATGAGGGCGACGTCGTCGGTGAGCGGGCCGCCGTTGCGGGCCTCGACGCGGTCGATCAGGTCGTCGAGCAGCGCCTCCGGCCCCGTCTCCGGCCACAGCCGGGCGATCTCCGGCAGCACGCCCTCCCAGCCCAGCGGCTCGCCGCCGGGGCCGTCGCGGCCCTCCAGCAGGCCGTCGGTGGCCAGCAGCAGCGCCCAGCCGGGGCCGAGTTCGACGAGCACCTCCTCGGTCAGATCCTCGTCGAGGATGCCCAGGGCGGGGCCGACGACGCCGCCCGGCAGCGCGGCGAGGCTCGGGTGCAGCAGGGCCGGCGGCGGATGGCCGGCCAGGCGCATGCGGGCGCTCGCCCGGTCGGGCGCGATCGACAGCGCGCAGACGGTGGCGAAGATCTCGTCGTGTTCCCGCTCGCTGACCAGCACCCGCTGGAGATACCCCAGCCGGTCGGCCTCGTCGACCCCGGCGAGCACCAGGGTGCGCCACGCGATGCGCAGGCTGACCCCGAGGGCCGCCTCGTCCGGCCCGTGCCCGCAGACGTCGCCGAGCAGCACGTGCACCGTGCCGTCGGGGGTCGACACCATGTCGTAGAAGTCGCCGCCGAGCAGGGACTGGCGCCGGCCGGGCCGGTAGCGGGCGGCCAGGCGCAGCCGGTCGTCGTCGTAGAGCGGGCGGGGCAGCAGGCCGCGTTCGAGCCGGGCCCGCTCGTGGGCGCGCAGCTCCGACTCGCGCAGGGCCTGGGCGGCCGTGTCGGCCCGCTTGCGCTCGATCGCGTAGCGCACGGCGCGCACCAGGTCACGCCCGTCGACCTGGCCCTTGACCAGATAGTCCTGCGCGCCGGCGGCCACCGCCTGCGCGCCCCGGTACTCGTCGACGAGGCCGGTGAGCACGACGACCGGGGCGCCGGACTCGACCTCCAGCAGCCGCTTCAGGGCGGACAGGCCCTCGCTGTCGGGCAGGCCCAGGTCCAGCAGGACGCAGGCGGTGCCGGCGCTGCCCCGCACCGCCTCGGCCACGGTGCGCACCCGGGTCACCTCGACCGGCGCCGCGGCCTCGTCGAGCAGCTCGGACACCAGGTAGGCATCCGCGTCATCGTCCTCGACGAGGAGAATCGGCCAGACCACCTCTGCCGGCCTGGGCTGGGGCGCACGGACCGCGGCGCTCTCGGTTCGGCTCACATCTCCTCGGCAGTGCACGACGTGCGGGCCATACCGGCCCAACCTGGACCCGAAGCATGGCATGGCGAGGGGCGAACGCGCGCAGCGAAATGGCGGACGGGCTGCCCGGTCCCACGGCTACCCGACCAAGGTCAGCACACTTTCACCCTCAGGTCAGCCCGGCGGAGCGCCGAGCGGGATCATCCGCGGGCGCGGCCCGGCCCGGAGTCTGCCATTCGGGGGCGGGCGAGGTCGGCCGGCCCAGCAGGTACCAGCCCCATAGGCCGGCGGGCGCGGGGGCTCGCACCGGAGCGCCAGCGACCTCGCGGGCATCCATCACATCCAGTGCGTGGTCGAAGGTACCGAGCAGCCGGATGGCGAGCCGGCCGCCGAAGATCCCGCCGTGGCCGAGGTGCGGGTGCGGACGGGTGGGGGCGTGGCGCATGGCGTCGGCGAACCGCTCGTGCAGGCGGGCCCGCTCGGAATCCGAGAGCCGCTCGTCGAGCTCGCGCAGCAGGCCGTCCTCGGCTCGCGCGTGCTCGGCGAGCAGGGCCGCGAGGTCCCGGCGCAGGCTGGCGACGCTGTCCGGCGGATGGTTGAGGTCACCCTGCACGTACTGCTCGATGCCGCGCATCACCGACGAGCAGCGCCGGGCCAGCCGGCCGAGTTCGGCGACCCGCGCCCGGCCGCCGGGCACCGTTCGGGCGAGCTCCGGGTAGACGACGGCCTCCATCGCGCTGAGGTGGGCGGAGATGGCGGCGACCGCGGCGTCGCTGGCGTGCAGGGCCTGCCGTGGATCGCTCGGCGGGGCGTCCGGCGCGCCGGCCGCGTCACCGTGCTCACGGGACAGCTCCACGAGGTGACGGGCGTCCTTGTGCGCCGCGTCCACCAGAGTCGTCAAGGCCTCAACCATGATCACCTCACCGGAATGACACCAGATATCTACGCAGGGTCGCCAACACGGCCAAGGTACGCCTTCGACATCAAGATCGCACTCTGGAATCAGCTACACAGAGTGATGATATCCCGACCAACCGTGCGAGACGTCCGCCGGGATGTCTACCGTGAGAGAGGTTTCGACTACGATTGCCCCCATGGTTGCCAGTAACGTCCCCATGGCCCGGGACCAGGCAGTATTCGCCGCTCGCTCGCGCCTCGCCGGGGCGCGCCGCCGGTTCGTCGGCCACGACCTGCCACCTCTGGGCAGTCTGATCGTCCGTCACCAGGTGACGGTGCCGGACGGGGTCGAGTGGCCCTGGGCCCGGGTGTCCAGCTGGCCGCACCCCGCCCTGTTGCGCGGGCGCAGCCTCACCGACGGCACACACCCGTCACTCGCCCACATCCGGATGGGCCTGCCGCTGCGCATCCACAGCGACGACCTCGTCGACTGGGCGATCATCGACGCGCGCGGCGAGATCGTGACCGGGGCGTGGACCCGCAGGCTGCGCGCGCCCGCCGCGTCTCCCACCTGACCCGCGGGGACCCATCAGCGGGCCGGTCTCCACGGCGGGACGGGCCATTCAGTGGGCGAGGAACCCCTCCACGTCGTCGATGACGAGGCGCTCGTCCTCGACGACGAGGCCGCCGACGTCCGCGAAGCCCTCCGGTCCGGGCGCCGCCAGCACGATCGAGCCGGCGCCGTGGTGGACCGTCAGCCGCCGCCCGAGCGTGACGGCGAGCAGCATCGTCGCCGAGCCGCAGGCCTCGTCCTCGGCCACCCCGTGGCGCGAGCCGAAGGCCCGGGCCCGCACGATGCCCGCCGGCTCGTCCAGCCAGGCCCAGACCTGCTCGAGATCCTCGCCGACCGGGCGGGGCAGGGTGAGAGCGTCGACCGCGGCCGCGTCGGCGAGCTGGCGATGTCTCCAGGGCGGCACGGTGGCCAGCGGCACCCGAACCCAGACCCGGCCCTGGTCCTGCCAGCTCGCCGCGTCCCCGCCGGTGGGGCGCAGCACCGCCGGGTGGCCACCGAGGATGCGCCCGAGCTTCCAGGCAGCGCCGACCAGGGCGTCGCCGGCGGTCGGCAGTTCCCCGCCGGGCGTGTAGACCGCGAGCTCCGCCTGCTCGGCATCGTCCACGAACACCGTGGCCGGCAGGCCGAGACCGTGGGCGATCCGCTCCCGCTCATCAGGCTCGGGAAACCGCTTGCCGGCGTCGAGGACCACGACGAGCAGACTGCCCGCGGCGCCGGTCTCGTCCGTGAACACCCGCAGCCTGCGAACCTCTGTCTCGGTCATCTCACCCTCCCGTCGCCGGCGTTCCCCGCCCACGCTGGCACAGTCGGCGGGCATCCGGGTACATCGCGAGCCGTGGATCACCTCGCGATGCCGGCCAGCGCCTTGCCACCATGAGGCTAGGCCCAGGTCAGGTCAGATCGGGTCAGGCCGGTCGGGCAGCGGGGAAAGAGCGAGGGAAAGAGGCGAGCGTGCGAGACGACGCGACGCACACGCACACGCACACGCACACGCACACGACGCGGGCGGAGCCACCCGGTGACCGCGCGGCCCCGCCCGGCACGGACCAGGCCGGCACGGACCAGGCCGGCACGGACCAGCCGGGCGGGAGTCCGCCGGGCGGGAGTCCGCCGGGCGGGAGTCCGCCGCGGCCCGGGCGGGGCGAGGAGCATCCCGTCCTCGACGCCCTGGAACACGCCTCGGCGAACGCGCACCGCCTGGCCGGCGCGCTGAGCCGGCCGGCGGTGTCGCTGGTGCGGGTCGGCCGCAAGCGCCGCCGGCCCCGGGGGGTCGAGATCCCGGCGACCCCGGACGGCCGGGTGATGGCCTGCGGCGTCTACAGCCACGGGCAGCGGGTGACGACGGAGGTCGACCACCGCGACGCGCTGCGCCTGGCCCGGACGGAGCGCGACGGCTTCGCCTGGCTCGGCCTGTTCGAGCCGACCTACGAGCAGCTCGTGGCGGTCGCCGAGGAGTATGGGCTGGACCTGCTCGCCGTGGAGGACGCGGTCACCGGCGGGCAGCGGCCCAAGCTGGAGTACTACGAGAACCACCTGTTCATGGTGCTCAAGACGACGACCTACGTCGCCCACACGGAGGTCACCGGAACCTCGGAGGTCGTCACCACCGGAGAGATCATGATCTTTCTCGGTGAGGACTTCGTCGTGACGGTGCGCCACGGCCAGCATGGCGAGATGACGAAGCTGCGGGGCCGGCTGGAGGCCGCCCCGGAGATGCTGCGGCACGGTCCCACCGCGGTGCTGCACGCGATCTGCGACAGCATCGTGGACGACTACGTGGACACGGTGGAAAAGATCCAGGTCGACATCGACCAGATCGAGGCCGGAGTGTTCCGGCGCGAACGCGCTCCGTCCACGGAAACCGCCTACCAGATGAAACGGGAGCTGCTGGAGCTCAAGCACGCCGTCCAGCCGCTGGCCGGGCCGCTGCGCACGCTCACCTCGGACAGCCCGCGCATGATCGACGTGGCCATGCGGCGGTACTTCCGGGACGTCGCCGACCACCTTGAACAGGTCAGTGAGCGCATCTCGCACTTCGACGAGCTGCTCTCGTCGGTTCTGCAGGCCACCCTGACCCAGCTCACCATCGCGCAGAACGAGGACATGCGCCGGATCAGCGCCTGGGTGGCGATCGCCGCCGTCCCCACCGCCCTGGCAGGAATCTACGGAATGAACTTCGAGCACATGCCGGAACTGCGCCAGACCTGGGGATATCCGGCCGTTCTCACGCTGATGGCCGTGGCCTGCCTGTTTCTCTATCGGGCGTTCAAGCGCAACGGCTGGCTGTAGGACGTGTTCGCCGCCCACACGGGCGGCGCGGGTCCGGTCGCGGGCCGCGGGCAGCCCCACCCGACCCGCGGCAACCGGCCGATCTGTCACACACGGTGATAGGTTGCCGACAGTGCGCCGGACCGGGTGCGAGACGGCCGGCCCGGCGGCATTCACCGCCGCGTCGGCTCGTTGGGTGTGAGTGGCGCGAGATCGGGCAAATGTCCATAGAAACAACATGTTGGGTGCTATAAGCCCTAAAATCGCTGGCGCGGGTAGCCGACCCATAGCTCTTTCTTGCCATGAGTTGACAGTCATGACGTATCCGTACGATGGGTTACACCCGGCCACCTTCGTCAGCTACCGTAACCAACCGTGTCGGAGCAGCCGGGACGCGTGCCTGCCGCTCGGTGTGGTCCCCACCGATCCCCCCACCCGCCAGGGGAGTACATGCCCTCGTCTGACCCCAAGCGGCGAGAGACCGCCACCCTCCCCGACCGGGGCGACCTCATCGCCGAGCTCGCGAGCCGCCTTGAGGACCTCGACACGCTCCTGAGCCGGCTGGAGGACGCCGAGCAGCAGGCCAAGGACGCCAGCGAGCACCTCGTGCGGACCCGGCGCTGGCAGGAGGACACCGTGCGGACCATCCAGGAGGAGCGGGCCCGCATGCGCCAGCGCCAGCACGCACTCGACGAGCTGGCCGACCGCGCCCGCGCCGCCGTCACCGCGCTGCGCCACCACCGGTCGCTGCCCCGCGAGGTCCACGAGCTCGCCGTCGAGCTTCAGGTGCTCGACGCCGCCGGCTTCCTCAGCCGGCGCGCGCGGGGGCGCTGACTCCCGGGCCACCGCGCCCTGCCGGGCCGCCGCAGCCATCCACCCGCCCGCGTCACCTTTCGGCGATCCCTCCGTCACGATCCGCGGCGACCTCGGGCCGGGCCGCCCTTCGCCGAACCCGCCTCCGGCGGCGTCCTGGACGCCCCGAGACGCTGCGGCGGGCCCGCGGCAAGCAATTACTTTCTGTTCTCGAACCGACTCAACCCGAAGCCGCACGACCGGGGTGGCACTCTCGTTCACCCCCTTCTCCGCATCCCTCCCAGGCCCTCGAATGCCCGCCAGAACCGCAGGACAGGAAGGGTTTTTCGGGATGGGGGGCCGATCCGGGACAGCGGTAGCCAGACTGGGAGAGGGCTTCGCGCGGCGGGCACATCAGCGCACACTGGCTGTAGTTGGGAAGGACTAGTGTTTACCCACCCCCTCCAAGTGGACTAGTCTCACGCCGACGTCACGACAACACCGGGCCGAACGCCGAATCCTGCCCCCGGCCCCGGTGTCCCCTCCGAGTCGTCACATGGGGCAGGAGCGGGGGACCCACCTCCACCGGCTGGCACCGATCCGCGGCGCCGGTCTAGGGGTGAAGTCCGAGGCGCGTGAAGGTCACGCCCTCGGACCGGGCAAGCCCAGCCCGAACCCGACAGCTCACTTCGCAGGCGTACGGGAAGGAATACACCGTTGTCCGCGCAAAGCGTGCAGCTCGACGAAGATTCGCGGATCGCAGGTCGCGGCCGTCACCGCGCCCCGTCCACCGCGCCGGTCGCCCGTAGCAGGGCCCGCGCTCGCGCCTTCGCCGCGATGACCACCGGGACCGTCGCGGTCTCCGGGGTGGCCCTGGCCGGCTGCGCCACTGACGTTCACGCCGCCGCCCCCTCGGACGAGTCGACGAACACGGCTCCGGTCACCCTGGCCGCGCAGATCGGTTCGCGCGCCGCCCTGGGTGGCAGCATCGCCGCGGCGGCCGTGAGTGCCCATGGCGGCACCTCCGGCGCGACGCTGGGCATGACGAACGGCGTCGACGCGCCGCCGCTGTCCGGCAAGATCCAGGTTGGTCTGCGGAGCACCACCCCCCAGCAGACCGTTGACGCCAACGAGGCGATCAACGTCGGGTTCTCGCTGTACAACCAGGCGACGAACGAGCCGCTCGCGAACCAGCTCGTCAAGGTCCAGGTGAAGCTCCCCACCGGGTGGGCCACCTTCAAGCACCTGCAGACGGACTCGCGCGGCTACGCCTCCTACACGGCGCGGGTGCTCACCACGACGAGCGTCACCGCCATCTTCGACGGCACCGACGCCCTGCAGTCCGCCCGCTCGTCCAACGACGCCACGCTGACGGTGGCCCCGCAGCCGACCGCCTCGGTCTCGCGGAGCGCCGGCGTGCGGGTCGACACCCCCGAGGTCAACGTCTCGGTGCCGGTGCCGACCAGCTCCATCGGCGAGAAGGCCGTCTACCTGGCCTCGCTGCAGGCGGGCAAGCCCTACGTCTACGGCGCCGAGGGGCCCAGCTCCTTCGACTGCTCCGGCCTCGTCCAGTACATCTACAAGCAGCTCGGCAAGACGGTGCCGCGGACGACGGACGCCCAGTTCGCCGCCTCTACCCGGGTCTCGATGTACAACAAGCAGCCCGGCGACCTGATTTTCCTCGGCACGCCCGGCAACATCTACCACGTCGGCATCTACGCCGGCGACGGCAAGATGTGGGTCGCGCCGCACACCGGTGACGTCGTGAAGCTCCAGAAGATCTACACGACCTCCTACTACGTCGGCCGAGTCCTCTAGGAGCCGTTCCCCGGCGTCCCAGACTCCCGGGTCGCGGCCTCCCCCCTCCGGCCGCGACCACCAGACAGAGTCCGTGCCGCCGGCTCGGCGCCTCGGCGCTCGCCGCCATGCGCTCTGACGCCCGCCACTCCATGTAGGCGTCGCTTCTTCGCCGTGTGGGTCACCATCGCCGCTGACCCGGACGAGTACCGCCCAGGACGAGCATCGGCCGGGCCCTGACACCGCCCGCCTGATCACGGTCCGCCTGGTCCCGCGGGGCGCCTCACGCCGTCCCCGTAGTTCGCCGTGCCCGACCGTGCCTGCCTGACCGTGCCTGCGCCTGACCGTGCCTGCGCCTGACCCCGGCCGAAGTCGCGTCTCCTTCCGGCCGGACGGACGTCAGATCTCCCCCCCATCTGACGTCCGTCCGGCCGGAAGGCCCCCGACCCCGCCGGCCTTCCCTCGGATTCCCCCCCCATCCGCAGCGGAAGGCCGGCGGGCCTTCGGGAGCCACGGCCGCGGGTCCGTCGATGCCGCTACCCCCCTCCCGGCGGCATCGACGGACCCCGTTCTCCGTCATCACGGTGTGCCCAGGTGTGACAGTGCGCCCAGGTGTGACAGTGCGCCCAGGTGTGACAGTGCGCCCAGGTCACAGAACCCAGGTGTCACAGGCCAGCCGCTCGGCCCGCCCGGCCCACATCCGTACGGCGCGGGCCTGGACGGGCTGTTGGCGGGCCGTCAGGCGGTGGGCAGGCGGTGCGGTTCGGACGCCTTCCACAGCGCCTCGCTGACCTTCTTGTTCCACTTCGTCTCGGCCACCCGCTCCTGCGGGGCCCGAGCGGGGCAGGGGGACTGCGGCTCCTGGGTGAACTGCCCGACGACGCCGACGGCCGCGAAGACCGGCTTCGCGCCGCCGCAGACGGTCGTCTGGGCGAGCCGGGCGCCTTCACCGACGCCCCAGATGTACACCTGGTTCAGGTCGATCTTGCTCTTCCTGCCGGCGACGAAGCTGACCACGTCCCGGATGTACTGGGCGTCGGGGCTGTCCGGCCCGTCGATGCGCCACAGTCCACCGACCGCCTCCGGATAGGCGACCGCGAAGTCCTCGCTGTTCGCCACGGAGCCCGCGCCGCTGTCATGGTCAAGGTTCTTCGCGGCCGCGTTGTCGTCGTGCAGGATCAGCACGAGCGGGATCGGGTTCTTCGGATGGCCTGGTGCGTGCACGAGCAGCTCCCGCCCCGCCGAGCCGTACTCCTTCGGCATGGTGACCCGCTTGGTCTTGGTGCCACCGTTGTTGCCGATGAACAGATACAGCACGACGATGACCGCCGCGACGATGTACACGGTTCGCTTGTTCTTGCCCCACCAGCCGGCAAGGGGATTCGATGCCACGATCCAACCGAACCACACCGCCCGCCGGGAAACGCCGCAAACGCGTGATCAGATGACGCCCTGGCCGGCCCGTCGTGGGCCGGCGGCGAGGGCGTGGGACATCTGGGCGTGCGGCGTCAGGGCATGGGTCGCAGGGGCATGGGGCCGCAGGGGCATGGGGCGTCAGGGCGTCAGGGCGTGACCAGCGCGCGGTGGCGGGCCTCGCGTAGCGCCACCGTCTCCGGCGGGCCGTCCAGCGGCCGCAGCGCACTGCCGTGGACGAAGCCGAGTAGCAGGTCGGCGAGGGCCGGGTTCTGCGCCAGCACCGGTCCGTGCAGGTAGGTGCCGATCACCCGGCCGTCGACGATGCCGTCGGTGCCGGGAGCGCCGCCGTGGTCGTCCGCACGGCCGCCGGCCTCCCCCCCGCCGGCGGCGGAGCCGTCTCCGACGCCGCGGCGCACGATGCCGAGCGGAAAGCCGCCCGCGCCGGGCAGCCGCCGGGTGCGCCCGCCGTGGTTCTCGTACCCGAACAGGGTAGGCAGGCCGAGCCGCGGGTCCGGCTCGACGACGATGTCGCCGACGGCGCGCGGGGGCGGCGCGGCGTCGGGCGGGCCGAACGAGCGGCGGGTCTCGATGTCGACGAGGCCGAGGCCCTCGTGGATCCGCCCGCCGGACGGGTAGCTGGTCCCGATCACCTGGTAGCCGGCGCAGACGGCCAGGACGGCCGCGCCGCCGCCGACCGCGCGCAGGATGGCCCGGTTCTGCCGGATGCCGTCGGCGGCGAGCACCTGCGGCGCGTCCTCGCCGCCGCCGAGCAGGTAGATGTCGCACCCGTCGGGCACCGGGGAGCCCGCGGGAACGTTGACCACCTCGGCCGGCAGACCCCGCCAGCGCAGCCGGCGGGCCAGCACGATGGCGTTGCCGCCGTCGCCGTAGGTGCCGAGCAGCTCGGGGTAGATCAGCGCGATCCTGGTCGCCGAGACGCCCCTCACCGGGAGCACCGGACCAGCAGGTCACGGAACGCGGTGTAGTTGGCGACCACGTCGACCACCTTCTCGTTCGCCGCGAGCGCGGCGGCCTCGGCGCTGGGATGCAGGCTGTGCGCCACCTCGGCGTACGCGAGCCGCACGCTCATGTCCTCCTTGCGCTCGCCGGTGACGAGCACCTGGCGGCCGCGCAGCCGTTCGAGCGGAACATCCCAGATCCAGGACGGATCGCGGCCGTCGGCGGTCTGCGAGTTGAAGTCGATGACGACGGGGCGCGGCGGAGCGTCGGCGAGCAGCTCCATCATCTCCACCCAGCCGGCCGGGTTCTTCGCCAGCAGCAGCCGACCCCGCCGGCCCGGCTCGCCGAGGACGACCTCCTGATAGCGGCCCTGGACGTCCCCAAGGCCGGTCATCGCGCCGAGCGACGCCTCGACCTCGACGCCGAACTCGCGGGCGGCCGCCGCCGCCATCGCCGCGTTGCCGAGGTTGACCCGGCCGGGCAGGTCGATGCGGGCGGGGATCGTCCGGCCGTACCAGAGCAGCTCCCGCGGGCCGGTGACGGCGACGATCGGCTCCGGGCGGGCCAGGCCGCACTCGGACCACCAGCCACTCTCGTTGCGGTACAGCAGCTTCGCGCACTGGGGGCAGACCATCGCGTCCGCCGTCCAGTTCTGGCCGGCCGACACCCACACCTGGCGCCGCCAGCCGGCGGCCGCCCAGGCGACCAGCGGATCGTCGACGTTCGCGACGACCGTCGTCTCCGGCAGTTCGCCGCCGAGCTCCCGCCACATCGCGGCGATGCGGCGCGTCTCGTTCGACCGGTCCAACTGGTCGCGGCTGATGTTGAGCAGCAGCACCACCCGGGGGGTGATCTGCCGGGCGACCTTCGGCAGCCACATCTCGTCGACCTCGAGGGCCGCCGCGGCGTCGAACGGCGGGCGGGACAGCGCGGCCAGCACGCCCGGGGCCATGTTCGCGCCGCCGCTGTTCGAGGTGACCGGGCCGAGGGTGCCCAGCGCCCGGGCGAGCAGCCGGGTCGTCGTCGTCTTGCCGTTCGTGCCGGACACGCAGGCACTGGGCCGGTGGGAACCGACCTCGGCGAGCATCTCCGGGGAGACCCGCAGGGCGAGCTTGCCGCCGATCATCTCCCCCGAACCGCGGCCAAGGCGGCGCGACGCCTCGGCGGCCAGGCGTTCGACGGCGAGCGCGGCCTGGGTCCTGGCGGTGAACCTGCGCGGGAATGATGTCGTCATCGCGCTTTCTACAGTGCCACGAGGGTGGTGGGCTGCGAAGGCCACCCCCGCCTGTCGTTCGGAAACCTCACACTTGCCGCTGTTGCCGGCTTCGGTCGGCCGAGGAGGTGTCCCGCCCCGGACGTCCCCTTTCGCCGTCTCCATCACCGCAGGTGAATGAGGATGACCGTCCGTCCCCGCAGGAGGGGACACCGATAGTCACCTCGCGGCTGCGGCCGCGGGTGTCAACCGGACCTCGGTGGGGGAATCGACTCGGTGGCACGGTAGAACTCACCCGACGGGGTGAACCGGAATTCCCAGGACCGGCGCGCGGGGCGAGAATCACAGGCGGAACAGTCGCAGCGGGCTCGGCGGGGACGCGCCGCCCCGCCTACGGGTCCGCGAGCGGCCCGCGGTCCCGGTCGGCCGGGCACCCGGGGCACGGAAAGGACGTGAGGGCGCACAGTGACCACGAAGGCAGTCGCGATCGCGCGGGAGCACGGCCGCTGGTCCGTGCACGACATCGACCCGGCGGACGCCGAGAACCTCGACGACCTCACCGACGCGATGCGTGACTTCGGAGACGACACCATCGTGGCGTTCCTGGAGGAGGACGACGAGTACCTCGCGGTCGTCCGCCTCGGCGCCGACGATCCCGACACCAAGGTCTTCCTGTCCGATCGCCGGGTCCTCGTGACCTCCGAACTCGCCGAGCGCCTGTTCGCCGACGCCCTGCCGTCGATGGCCGCGTTCACCGAGGACGACGAGGACGACGACGCCTCGGCGCTCACCCAGGCCGCCCCCGTCGGCGACCTGGACCTGCTCGCCGACCTCGGCACGTCCGCCGAGGCGCTGCTGGAGCTGATCAGCGAGGAGGGCATGCTCCCCGCCGACCTGATCAGCGCCCTGAGCGAGCGCGCCGGCGCCGGGGAGATCCTCGACGACGCCCGTGGCTGATCCGCTCCACCACGCCGTGATGGGCACCCGCCAGGACGAGGACGTGTCCACCCGTCCGGGGACGCCCACCCGGGTGAGAACGCACCCCCGTACCAGCGTGCCCGGGAACGGCTCGTGACGGCGACGATCGCGGGGGGTCGCCACGACGCGGCGATGGGGCTGGCGCTCGCCGAGGCACGGTTGGCGCTGGCGCATGGGGACGTGCCCGTCGGGGCGGTCGTCGTCGCCGGCGACGGCACGGTGCTGGGAGCGGGCCACAACGCGCGCGAGCGCGACGGCGACCCGACGGCCCACGCCGAGGTGATCGCGCTGCGGGCGGCGGCACGCGCGGTCGGCGCCTGGCGGCTGGCCGGCGCCACCCTCGTCGTCACGCTCGAACCGTGCACGATGTGCGCGGGCGCGCTCGTGCTGGCCCGGGTCGACCGGCTCGTCTACGGCGCGTTCGACGACAAGGCCGGCGCGGTCGGCTCCCTGTGGGACGTCGTGCGCGACCGCCGTCTCAACCACCGCCCCGAGGTGATCGCCGGCGTCCGCGCCGACGAGTGCGGTGCCCTGCTCGCCTCCTTCTTCGCTGACCGCCGCCCGGACTCCGCCGGCCGGGCGCCGCTCGCCGAGCCGCCGACGCCATCAGAGGGGGGCGGCGAACCGGACGCTCTGGGCGTCCGGTAAGCTCATCCACGGTGGAGTCGCCTAGTGGCCGAGGGCGCACGCCTCGAAAGCGTGTGAGGGGGCAACCCCTCCGTGGGTTCAAATCCCACCTCCACCGCCCATCCGCCAGGTCCAGGCCTGGCGTTCGCCACCGGTAGACGACGAGCTGGGTCTCGGGCGTCCCCTAGGCCACGCCCTGGGGGCGTGATCTCCACGGCCAACTTCCCGTAAGCCGCATAGCGGGCGTACTTCCCGCAGGCGGGAAGGTGCGTGCAGGGGACAGCGACGCCGTGTCGCGAACACGCGGCTCCCTGTCCGTTCTGCCCCGAATATGCGACACGGGCCGCTGTGAAACTGCCGAGACGCTGTCACGACTCGCCGCGGCCAGGCACTCGAAGGTCACGGCCTGGTACACGCCCGCCCCGCCTGCCCGCCCGCCCGCGGCGGGCGACAGCCCGTCCCACCCCGGGTGGGCGAGACAGCTCCCCCTCGTCAACTTGCGGCGACTACGCAGCGTGAAATAGTCAGCCCGGGCAGTAATTCATTACTGACCATGGTTCCGGTGAACGCACGCCGGAGCCAGCTAGTCGCAGGACTGTCCATCAGTCGCACGACCGATGAGTCGGAGGCAATGGCATGGCGAGGATCGTCATTTTTGGTGCCGCGGGTCAGATCGGACGCCGCATCACTGACGAAGCGATTCGGCGGGGGCACGAGGTCACGGCGGTCGAGGTCGACGCCGCCCGCGTGAAGAAGCTCCCCCGCAAGGCGAACGGCGTCGAGGGTGACGTCACGTCGCGGGACGTCGTCCAGCGGCTGGCACAGGACGCGGACGCCGTCGTCGTCGCCGTGGGTGGTGTCGACCGTCCGGTGCACGCGAACGCGGCCCGGACCCTCGTCGACGTTCTGCCCCGCATCGGCGAGCAGGCCCCGGCCATCGTGCACGTCTCCAGCGGTGGCACGCTGGAGGACGAGAACGGTCAGCGGCTCGTCGACGGCTCCGACTTCCCGGCGGCCGAGCGCAAGGACGCGCTCGACCAGGCGGACGCGCTCGACGTCTACCGCGGGGCCCGCAACGTGCGGTGGGTCGCCATCGCCCCGCCGCCGCGCAACGTCGGCCAGGGCCAGCGCCGCGGCGCCTACCGCACCGGCACCGACCGTCCCGTGGTCGACGCCCAGGGCCAGGTCGGCATCTCGCACGAGGACTTCGCGATCGCGGTCGTCGACGAGATCGAGCGGCCACGCAACCGCAACCGGCGCATCACGGTGGGCAACTGAACCCACGCTGAGTGCCATCCCGTGGCCAATGGCGACCACGGGTGACACGGCGCACCGGCGGCCCCGTCGACGATGCCGGTTTGGTTGACCGGTGCGCCGGCCCGGGTGGCGCGGGTGGACAGGGCAATTCGCCCGTCCGCTCCGCGCCGCCCGGGCCATTCACGTTTTCCGGCCGTTTCCGCGGGCGCCGTCGAGGCCCGCGGAACATCCTTCAGGACTTCAGGACGTCCGTCAGGACATCCTTCAAGGCATCTTTCAAGGCATCCCTCAGGACATCCCTCAGGACATCGTCGTGAGGATCGCCTCGATGTCGCCGGGTGTGGTCCGCGGGTTCACGATGGCGAAACGGGCGACCGTCTCGCCGTCGTGCCGGGTCGGCGGCACGAACGCGAATCCGGCCCGCAGCAGACTGCCGCTCCAGCGGTGATAGTCGACCTCGTCCCAGCCACGCCGGCGGAACACCACGACGGACAGCTGCGGCGGGCGGACGAGTTCCAGGTCGGGACGGGCGGCGATCTGCTCGGCCGCGGACCTGGCGGTGGCCAGGGTCGTCTCCACCGCGTTCGCGTAGGCGTGGGTGCCATGGGTGGCGAGCGAGAACCAGAACGGCAACCCGCGGGCTCGCCGCGACAGCCCGATCGCGTAGTCGGACGGATTCCAGTTCGCCGCCGAATCGAGCACGTCGAGATATCCGGCCCGTTGCGGGCTGTGTGCCGCGCGCGCCACGGCGGGATCTCGGTACACCAGCGCGCACGCGTCGAACGGCGAGAACAGCCACTTGTGCGGGTCGACGATGAACGAGTCGACCTCGGCGATGCCGTCGAACAGCGGGCGTGCCGACGGGGCGGCGAGCGCGGCGAGGCCGTACGCGCCGTCCGCGTGCACCCACAAACCGCGCCCGCGCGCCACCTCGACGATGCCCCGCAGGTCGTCGACGATGCCGAACTGGGTCGTCCCCGCGGTCGCCACCACGGCGAACACACCGTCCGCGAACGCGTTCCCGCCGCAGCCGCCTCCCACGGGCGGGCCGGTCCGGGGTGGCGCCGCCTCTGCCATGGCGTCGAGCGCCGCGGCGAGGCGGGAGCCGGTCAGCCGGCCGTCCACACCGGACGGGACGGCCACGAGGTCGACGTCGAGGACGGATGCGGCCTGGTAGAGCGAGGAGTGCGCCTCCTCGCCGCAGACGAACCGCCACCGCGACGGCTGCGGTGATCCGGCCGCCGCCAGCCGCTCCCGCGCCGCGTGGCGGGCGGCGGCGAGCGCCGACAGGTTCCCGACCGTGCCGCCGGGCACGAACACACCGCCGGCCTCGGCGGGCAGGCCGGCCAGATCCGCCAGCCAGCGCAGCGCCTCGTTCTCGGCGTGTATGGCGCCCGCGCCCTCCATCCAGCTCCCGCCGTAGATGGACGACGCGCCGACCACAAGGTCGAACAACACCGCCGCGCGGGTGGGCGCGGCCGGAATGAACGCGAGATTGCGCGGATGATCGGCGGAGATGCAGGCCCGGGCCAGCACCTCGTCGAAGATCTCCAGCGCGCGGCGACCGCCGATACCCTCCGGCGTGATCGTCGGCCCGGCGCGGGCGGTCAGTTCCGCCGGCGAGGCCGGACCATCGAGGGGAACCGGATCGAACCCGAGCCGCAGCCGGGTAACGTCGAACACCGCCCGCAGCAGATCGGCCGTCTCGGCGTCAAACTGGTGCACGTCGACGGAAACTCGACCGACCAGAGCAGACCCCGGTTCTTACGCCTCCGACCGGCCGCGCTGGCGCTTGAAGAGGAAGCCGCCACCCACGAGCGCAACCAGCAGGATGATCGCACCGACACGCTTCACAACGAACCTCCACGATGAGGACTCACGCTACGCTGAACGGCTGATCCGGGCCCATCCGCCACGTGACGGACAGATACCGCGCGCATCGCCTGACCGGTCGTCCACAACGATACGGCGACCCGGCGGCGATGCCTTCATGCCGTTGGAATCCGAGCATGCCATGAAGGACGCCCGGGTGCGCGACCGGCCCGCCAGAATTACGGGCTCCTCCCCGCTCCAGGGCTCGGACAGGGGCCGTATCCCAGGGCAATCCTCCCCGAATCTGTCGCCTTGACGACGTTTTCGCCCGCCTGCCGGCCGTGGGTGGGCCCCGGGTGTGCCGGGGCCCGCCGAACCATGCCGCACTGTCGTGAGAACAGCGCAGGGCCACCCGGCCACGACGTACCGTCAACCGGCCGGCCGCGATCCCACGGGCGGCGAGGGCGCCGCACCCTCGTGCTCGGCGACGAGGGCCGCCAGGACGTCGGCGTGGCACGGCTCGCCCGGCGGGCACCAGCAGCCCAGCCGGTGGCCGGCGAGCGCCGGCAGCTCCGCCAGCCGCTCCGCCCGGGAGTAGCGCCGGCCGGCCCGGTCGCGGCACTCGTCCGGCCCGTCGCCCGACATCCAGGCGGCGTAGCGGGCGATGGCCCGGTCCCGGCCCATCTCCCGCTGGTCGAACGGGTTGCCCCACCGGGTGGGACGGGCGACCACGACGACGTCGTCGGGCTTGCGCCAGCCGGCCGCCCGGGAGAGTCGGACATGGACACGCGGCGCGGTCATCGCACCCTCCCTCCCCCGCGGGGACACGCCACCGGCCGCCCTGGGCGCGGCCGGCCCCGCCGCGGAGCCACCACGGATGTCCCCGCCACGCGCCGCGGAAACCACCCGTCAACATCCGGATCACCTCAGACATTCACCTTCGGGTAAGCGACACGCCAGCGATGGGACACTGCCCGTTCATCTCACCGAATTCCAGCGCCGGCAACGGCGACACGGAATCCGACAACCCGTATTCCGACGGGAGCGGACCCGGCCGGGCGACGTAGTATCGAAGGGGCGGCGATATGCGTACGCCGCAATATCAGAATGAGTCCGTCCGTAGCCTGCCCGGGGATGGGGAGTGGCCCGCGTCTTCATCAGTCATGCCAGCTCCGACAGCACGTTCGCGGAGCGGATCCACCGCGAGCTGGCCGATCTAGGGCACCAGGCATTCCTGGCCCGGGACATCCGCAAGGGAATCCGGGTCGGCGATCTCTGGAAGGACCGTCTGCATCAGGAACTGCGCGCCGCCGACGCGGTCATCTGCGTACTCACCGACGCCTATAACGCGTCCCCCTGGTGCGCGTACGAGATCGGCATCGCGCACGAGGTCGGCAGTCTGCTGCTGCCGCTGCGCTCCCAGCCGGGAGTCACCTCCCCGCTGCTGGACGACCGGCAGCACGTCGTCGCCGCGGTCGACGACGGCTGGATCGGCGATCTGGACGTCGCGCTGCGCCGGGTCGACGCCTCCGGCGGGCTCGGCTGGGCATGGGAGCGCTCGCCGTTTCCCGGCCTGAGCCCGTTCACCCGGGACATGGCCCGGGTCTTCTACGGCCGTGACGACGAGCTGCGCCGGCTGACCCACCGGCTGCGCGCGCTCAGCGACCGGCGCCTGCTGCTCGTCGTCGGCGGCTCGGGCTGCGGGAAGTCGTCGCTGGTCGGCGCCGGGCTCGCCGCCCGGCTGGGTGGTGAGGCGGGCTGGCTGGTGGCCGAGCCGTTCGTGCCGGGCCGCGACCCCGTCCGCAAGCTGGCGCTGGCGCTCGCGAAGGCGGCCGAGACCGCGGGCGCGCCGTGGGACGCGCCCGACGCGCTGCGGCGGCTGCGCGGGGAACCGAGTTCCCTCGCCACACTCAGCGAACGTCTGCTCGACGCGGTGCCCGGTCCCCCGCGCGACCGGCTGCTGCTCGTCGTCGACCAGGGCGAGGAGCTGTTCACCCGCACCGGGCCCGAGGACCGCTCGCACTTCGCCGCGGTGCTCTCCCGCGGGCTCGACGGTCCCATCCGGGTCGTCATCGCGGTGCGTTCGGAGTTCCAGGACCAGCTGTTCGCCGTGCCCGAGCTGCGCGACGCCCACCTGCACGCGTTCCCGCTGCGCCCGCTCGGGCGCGACATGCTGCACGTCGTGATCACCGAGCCGGCCCGGGTCGCCGGCCTCGCGGTCGATCCGGAGCTGGTCGGCCGGATGGTCGAGGAGACCGCGGACGGGGAGGCACTGCCGCTGCTGGCCTTCACCCTGCATGAGCTGGCCCGCGGCCAGACCCGCGGCGGCCGGCTGTCCGAACGGCGCTACGACGAGCTCGGCGGGGTGCGCGGCGCGCTGGCCCGCCGCGCCGACGCCGTGCTCGACGAGGCGGTCGCCACCTCCCGCCTTCCCCGCGAGGACATCCTCGCGAGCATGACGGAACTCGCCACCCTGGACGAGGCCGGCCGGCGCACCCGCCGCCGCATCGACCTCGACGAACTGTCCTCGGCCGCGCTACGCACCGCCCTCGGGACCTTCGTCGAGCAACGGCTGCTGTCCACGGCGAGCGACAGCGGCAGCTTCGGCGGCACGGCCGTGGGCGTCGTCCACGAGGCGCTGCTGACCGCCTGGCTGCCCCTGGACGCGGCGATCCGCGGGCGGGAGGCGGCGCTGCTGGCAGAGGGCCAGGTCGAGCGGGCGGCCGCCGAATGGGCGCGCGGCGCGGACGGCACCAGCACCGGCACCGGCACCGATGGGCCGGCGAACGGCCAGGTAAACGGCCAGGAGGACCACGCGCTGTGGGGCACCGACCGGCTGCGCGCCGCGACGACCATCCTGTGGGGGTCCCACGACCGGTTCCGGGCCGGCGCCGAGCCGGCCGTCAACCTCAACCGCCTCGGCCGCCAGTTCCTCGCCGCCTGCAACCAGCGGGCCGAGGACCGGGCCCGCCGGGACCGGGCTCGGCGCCGGCGCATCACCATCGGGCTGTCCCTGCTGCTCGCGCTGGCCGTCCTCGGCGGCGTTACGACCTACTGGCAGGCCGACCGGGCCCGGGCCGCGCAGCAGGCCGCCGAGGACGCGCAGCGAGCCGCGATCTCCCGCGCGCTGCTGACGTCCGCCGACGGCGTCCGCGACACCGACCCGACGCTGGCACTGCGCCTGGGCATCGCCGCCGCGGCGATCGGGCCGCACGCGGCGGGCGGCCAGCCGGACCCGGCGAGCCGGGCGAACCTGCTGCAGAGCCTCGCCACCGACCCCGCCGGGCTCGCCAGTCGCGGCGATCCGGTCACCGCCGTGGCCTTCTCCCCACGCTCCGATCTGCTGGCCGCCGGCGGGGCGGACGCGTCGGTCCAGCTATGGACGGTCGTCCGGGGCCAGACCGTCGCGCTCGGCCCGCCGCTCACCGGGCTGCGCGGCCCCGTCGACACGGTCGCGTTCACCGACGGCGGCCGCACCCTGACCGCCACCGACACCGGCGGCCATCGCCAGGCGTGGGACATCGGCACCCGCACACGTCCTCGCCCCCTCGGCATCACCGGCACGTCCAACACCGGCACGTCCAACACCGGCACGTCCAGCACCGGCACGAGTCTCGGCGACCCGCGGGTGGCCCGGGTCGGGCAGCCCGGATCGCCGGTGACGATCGAGGCCGACGGGCGGGACCTGCGCGCCGGCCGCGCCCAGGAGAACGGCCAGTCCGGCGTCATCGACGTCACCGCGGTCGGAGATGACGGCGGCCGCCGGCCGCTCGGTCAGATCCGGACCGACACCGGGTCGGTGCGGGCGTTGGCCTTCTCCCCCGACGGCAGCATCCTGGCCAGCGCCGACTCCGGCGACGGCGTGCGCCTGTGGCACGCGGTACCCGCCGGTGGCGCCTGCCCCGCGGGCGCCGCACCCGCGACCCCGACATCGGTACCGACACCGGGCTCGCCGGCGTCGGAGCCGTCGGCGTCGGACCCGGTGACGTCGGACCCGGTGAGATCGGGCCCGGTGACGTCGGGCGGGATCTGCCCCGTCGGCGAGCCGCTGCGGGGCCATCGCCGCTCGGTGCTGTCCCTGGCGTTCTCCCCGGACGGCACGCTGCTGGCCTCCGGCGCCTATGACGGCAGCATCCGCCTGTGGAGCCTCGATCCGGTCGCGGACTTTCTCACGGGCGGCATCGTCGCGCGGGCCTGCCGGGTCGCCGGCGGCGGCCTCGACGCCTCGTCCTGGCAGTTCTACGTTCGTGGCCTGCCCTTCCAGCGGACGTGCCCGCGGTGATCGGCGATCGGTGCCGCGCGATGCTTCCCGTCGGGCCTGCGCGGGCGGACCATCTTTAACATGGCGTTGACATACGGCGTTCCCGCCCGCTTCGAGATACCGACGGTCATCACCTCCCGGCTGGTCCTGCGCGGCTGGCGGCCCGCGGACCTGCGCCCCTACGCGGCCATGAACGCCGATCCGCAGACCATGCGCTACCTGGACGGACCCATCGGCGCGGCCGCGACGGAACGCCTGATCACGCATCTCATCGGCATGTGGGCGCTACGCGGGCACGGCATGTGGGCGGTGGAGGAACGGGGCAGTGGCGAGTTCCTGGGCCGCGCCGGCGCCTACGTCGGGGAGGGCTGGCCGGGGATCGAGGTGGCCGTGTCGATCCGCCGTGACCACTGGGGGCACGGCCTGGGCACCGAGGCGGTCCGCGCGTCGCTCGCCTTCGGCTTCGAGCGGCTGGGGGTGGACGAGCTGATCACCACCACCCATCGCGACAACGCCGGGATGAACGCGATCGCCCACCGGCTCGGAATGACGTTCCGCGGCGTCGCGGACGTCGGGCCCTGGCGGGCCAGCAACGTCTACGCGATCAGCCGCGCCGAGTGGTACGCCCGCGCCCGGGCGTCCGCACCATCCCTGCCCTCCTTATCCCGCGCCTGGACCGCCACGCTGTCCCCCGGCCGGGCAGCCGCGTCCCCTTCACCGGCCGTCCGGGAGCCGCGCCCCTGATCGCCCGGCCCGGCCCGCCCAGCCCGGACCCGACTCGGCTCGGCTCGGCTCAGGTCGTCACGGCCGCTTCCCGCCCGGCGGCGGCGACCGCCCGCCAGAAATCGTCCGGCCCGTCCTGCGGGCCCGTCACCCGGCGGCCGCGCGCATCCAGGTCAGCGCGTTACCAGGGCAGGTTGAGCTCGAACGGGACGTCGGCGAGGCGCCCGGCCCGCTCCTGCAGCTCCGCGACGGTCCAGCGGTGGTCGGTCTCGATCCCGTCGATGAGGGCCCAGGGCTGGAACAGCTGGACGCTGCCGCCGTGGACGAAGAACGACCGGCCCCGCAGCGGGCAGTCCGCCGTCGCCAGGTAGGCGACGAACGGCGCGATGTTCGCCGGGTCGTCCGGATCGAAGCCGAACTCGTCCGGCTTCGCCTCGCCGGACAGGCTCTCGGTGAGCCGCGTGCGCGCCGCCGGGGCGATCGCGTTCAGGCGGACGCCGAAACGGTCGAGCTCCAGCTGGGCGATGTGGGTCAGCGAGGCGATGCCCGACTTGGCGGCGCCGTAGTTCGTCTGCCCGAAGTTGCCGAACAGGCCGGACGTCGAGGACGTGTTGATCACCGCGGGCCGCAGCTCGCGGCCGGCCTTCGCCGCGTCCCGCCAGTAGCGGGCGGCCGCGCGCAGCGGCATGAAGTGGCCGCGCAGGTGCACGCGGATGACGGCGTCCCACTCCTCGTCGGACATGTTGACCAGCTGCCGGTCGCGCAGGATGCCGGCGTTGTTGACCAGGACGTGCAGGTCGCCGAACGTGTCCAGCGCGGTCCGCACGAGCCGCTCGGCGCCGTCGGCGTCGGTCACGTCGTCGCCGTTCGCGACCGCCTCGCCGCCGGCCGCGCGGATCTCCTCGACCACCTGCTGGGCCGGGCCGGCGTCGGCGCCCGTGCCGTCGGGGGCGCCACCGAGGTCGTTGACCACGACCCGGGCGCCCTCCTGGGCGAACAGCAGCGCGTGCTCCCGTCCGATCCCGCGACCCGCCCCGGTGATGACGGCGACCCGCCCGTCCAGTGCGCCCATCGCCCGCTCCTCCTCGCCCGATCCCTCCAGCCTCAATAACAGAGCGCTCTCACCGGCCGCAAGGACTGGTCACGGCCGGCGCGGACCGCTGACGGCCTGCCCCATCCGCATCGAATGCGCCTCGACCGGGCTTGTGAATACGATCCGGGCCTACGGAGCAGGCACTTTCCCCACCCCCAGGCGGGGGGCCGGTACCTCGACACCAGCCGGAACACCAGCCGGCGCGCGGGGTGCGTGGGCGGGCGCCGCACGCGCCCCGGTTCGATCTGGAGGACGGACACGTGAGCAAGCAGGTACCCCTCGTCGACTATCTGGTGCTCGACGGTCCCGACGGCTCCGCGCATCTCGCCGCGCAGGAGTGCGTCAGCTGTCAGGCCCACTTCTTCGACCACCGCATCGCCTGCGCGTCCTGCGAGGGCGAGGAGTTCCGCACCGTGGACGTGCCGACCGAGGGCGAGCTGCGCACGTTCACGATCGTCAGCTTCGCGGCTCCCGGTATCGCCGTGCCGTTCGTGGCCGCCGTCGTCGACTGCGGCGGCACCAGCGTGCGCGCCAACATCGTGAACACGCCGCCCGATCCGGAGCACGTGCGCCTCGGGATGAAGGTGCGGCTGGCGCTGACCACGGTGGGCACGGACGCCGCGGGCGTGGAGGCGGTCGGCTTCGGCTTCGAGCCCGTCGCCTGATTCCGCCAGGCAGTCGGTACCCCACCGGATCAGGCACGGTTCAGGCGAGACAGGAGACGTCCATGACGGACAATGTGTGGATCCTCGGTATCCACATGACCAAGTTTGGTAAGCACAAGACGCTCGACACGCTCGACCTCGGCGCCCAGGCCGCCCGCGGCGCGCTGCGCGACGCCGGCCTCACCATGCGTGACGTCGGCGTGCTGGGCGCCGGCAACCTGATCGGCAACGCCGCCGGTTTCGGCCAGGAGCTGCAGAAGCAGATCGGCCAGACGGGCATCCCGGTGTTCAACGTGGCGAACGCCTGTGCCACGGGAGCCACCGCGCTGCGGGTGGCCATCATGGCGATCAAGGCCGGCGAGACCGATGTCGGCATGGCCGTCGGTGTGGAGAAGCTCTCGGGAGCGGGCCTGCTCGGCGGCAACACCCGTGCCGCCGACGCGGACACCTGGACCCCCGAGGGCCGCCAGGGCGCCGTCGCCCCGCTCGACGGCCGCATCGGCACCGAGACGATGCCGGGCGTGTTCGCGCAGGTCGGCATGGAGTACGGCCACCGCTACGGCGGCACCAGCTTCGAGCTGTTCGCGCGGATCTCGGAGAAGAACCACGCCCACTCGACGCTGAACCCGCTGGCCTCGTACCAGAAGCGGTTCACCCTCGACCAGATCATGAACGACGTCATGGTCTCCTACCCGAACACGCGGGCGATGTGCTCCGCGAACTGCGACGGTGGCGCGGCGGCCGTGGTCGTCAGCGAGCGGTACCTGCGCACGCTGTCCCCCGAGCAGCAGCGCCGGGCCGTCAAGATCAGCGCCTCGGTGCTGACCAGCGACCCGTGGCAGGAGGCCTGCCAGGTCCTGCCGGACGTGAACACGCTCACCCGGCGGGCGGCCGAGCAGGCCTACGAGGCCGCCGGCGTCGGCCCGGAGGACCTCGACCTCGTCGAGCTGCACGACTGCTTCGCCACCGCGGAGCTGGTGCACTACGACAACCTCAAGCTGTGCGAGCCGGGCAACGCGGTCGACTTCTTCAACTCCGGTGCCACCTGGCGGGACGGCAGCACGCCCGTCAACGTCTCCGGCGGTCTGGAGTCGAAGGGCCACCCGGTGTCCGCGACCGGAATCGCGAACATCTGGGAGGTCGCCACCCACCTGCGCGGTGAGGCCGGCGACCGCCAGATCGAGGGTGCCCGGGTCGGCCTCGCGCACGTCATCGGCATCGGCAGCGCGTGTGGTGTGCACATCCTGGAGAAGGCCGCGGCCTGACTGCGTCCCGCACCGACACCGGGGGGCGCGGGCCGGCCATCGCCGGCTCCCGCCTCCCGGTGGCCCAGCCTAGGGGAAGAGCAGCCGACCGCCGTCAAGCATGAGCGTGGCGCCGGTCAGGTACCGGAAGTCGTCGCCGACGAGCGCGGCGACGGCGTTCGCGATGTCCGCGGACTCGTCGCCCATCCGGCCGAGCGGCACGGTCTTCAGCATCGCCCGGTACGCCTCGGGATGGGATTCCTGGAACTCGAGGCCCGCGGGGGTGAGCGCCGCCGGGCAGATGACGTTGACCCGGATGTTGTCGCGGCCCCACTCGCGCGCCGCGACCCGGCTCAGGCCGCGGATCGCCTCCTTCGTCATCACGTACGGGCCGAACCCGACGTCGCCGATGATCGCCGTCGACGAGCCGAAGTTCACGACGCAGCCGCCGCCGCGCTGCTTCATCACGGGATGGCAGGCCTGCATCGCGTAGAGCGTGCCGCGCGCCCCACTGCCGAAGTAGAGGTCGAACGTCTCGTCGTCGAGTGCGGTCAGGCGCGCGGGCGGGGCGGTGGCCTGCGCGTTGTTGACGAGGATGTCCACGCCGCCGAACGCGTCGACGGCGACGGCGACGGTCGCGTCGACGTCCGCCCGCCGGGCCACGTCGGCGGCGACCGCGACGGCCCGGGTGCCGCGCGTGGCGAGCTCCGCGACCACCGGGTCGAGCTTGGCCTTCGTACGCCCGTTGATGACGATGTTGGCGCCGCGATCGCCGAGCGCCAGCGCGATGGCTCGCCCGAGGCCCTGGCCAGCGCCGGTGACGATCGCCGTCCGGCCCTGCAGCTGCGTCCCCACCGTGCCTCCGCTCCACCGCCCGAATCGGTCGCCAGGGTGGAAGCTATCGCCGGAGTCGTTCCAGTCGCCAACGATGCCGAATCCCCTCGACAGGGTCCATGCGCTCCTCAGCAGGGTCCATGCGCTCCGAACACCAGGGCATATGTGCGGAACAGTGTCCTTATTGCTGGAGGGTGGTAGCGTCCGAAGGGTGTCGCGGCCCACGGACCCGGGGATCTCCTTCCTGGGTGATGCGGACGATCCGGCGTCCGCCGGGCTGCCGAGCCATCTTCGCTACGGCGGAGGGCCGCGTCTCACGCCTGATCCGCGGCCGTCCTGGGCCCCACTGGCCGCCCTCGGGTGGCGCCCGTCCATGGCCGACGTGCGTCGTGGATTCGCCGCGGTCCCGCCCGGCCGGCCCGCGGCACCGGTCGTAGCCGCCAGCCGGCGCTCGGCCATCGTCCTGCTCGTGCACCCGGGCTCCCCGGTCGCCAGCGGCACCGCAACGGCCGGTGCCGACGCGGCCGGCTCCCCCGCGGACGACGCCGGTGCGGTCGCCTGCCCCGTGGACGGTGGCCGGGCGGACGACGCCCACGTCGTGCTGATCGAGCGGTCGCGGACCGCCGGGACACACCGGGGTGACATCGCGTTCCCGGGCGGCGTCCTGCAGCCCGGGGAGGAGCCGGTCGACGGCGCCCTGCGGGAGGTGTGGGAGGAGATCGGCGTGCCCGCCGCGGACGTGGAGGTCATCGGGTCACTCGACATGGTCGCCACCCAGTCGGGATTCGTGATCGCACCGTTCGTCGGCCTGCTGCCGGCGCGGCCCGCGCTCCTGATCGACCGCGCGGAACTGGAGCGGGCGTTCAGCGTCCCGCTCGCGGATCTGGCGCGTGAGGACGCGCACTGGTACGAGGCACTGATGGGAAACGTGCGCCTGGCGCAGCCGTTCTTCACCGTCGGCGGCGACGCCGTCGGCTGGGGTACCACCGGCTCGCTGCTGGTCAGACTGCTCACGGCCGCCGCGGCCGGACATCGCGCGGCCGGACTTCGCGGGGAGGAATCTTGACCAGGTACGAGGACGACGAGTTCGCCCTGCTGCGGGAGAACGCCGACGAGGCCGGCATCCCCTGGGGTGGGCAGCCGACCGTGCGCCGGGTGTCGACGGATGTCGGCGGCGGCCAGAAGGCCAGCGCGCTGCTGTGGGGCGACGAGCCGCCGAAGGTCGTCTTCCTGCACGGCGGCGCCCAGAACGCGCACACCTGGGACACGGTCATCCTCGCTCTCGGGCTGCCGGCGCTCGCCGTCGACCTGCCCGGTCACGGCCACTCCGACTGGCGCGCCGACCGCGACTACATGGCCTGGCGGGCCGCCGAGGCGGTCGATCCCGTGCTGCGCGCGTGGGCGCCGGTGGCCGACGCGGTGGTCGGCATGTCGCTCGGTGGCCTGACCACGATCCGGCTGACGGCGATCGCCCCCGATCTCGTCCGCCGCGGCGTGATCGTTGATGTGACGCCGTCCGTCGGCCTGCGCCAGCCGTCGATGACCCGGGCCGAGCGCGGCACGACCGCCCTGGTCGAGGGCCCGGCCAGCTTCGCCACCTTCGAGGAGATCGTCAAGCTCACCGCCGCCGCGGCGCCGCATCGCCCGCTGTCGAACATCCGCCGCGGCGTCCTGCACAACACCCGCCGGCGGCCGGACGGCCGCTGGGAGTGGCGCTACGACCGGCTCTCGGGCGGCGACGGGTTCGCCACGCTGTGGGAGGACGTCTCCGCCGCGAAGGTTCCGCTGACACTGGTCCGTGGCGGGGCGTCGATCTTCACCGCCGACGAGGACGCCGAGGAGTTCGTCCGCCGCAGCCCGTCGGCCCAGGTCCACGTCGTCCCCGGCGCCGGCCACTCGGTCCAGAGCGACTCTCCCCTGCCGCTGGCCGCCATCATCCGCGAGGCCCTGGCCCGTTCCTGACCGACCGCCACGCCCGCTCGCGCGTTCCCGCCGGGTCCGGTGCGCGGGCGGGCGCGAGGTCAGGGCGCCGCCTCGGCGCTCGTGATGACGGGCAGCTCATCGACGGCGCGGGAGCGGACCGCCGCCGCGAGCTGCTGCCACACCGACTCGGGCAGCCGTTCCTCCACCTGGTTGCCGGGGCCGTGGCGCAGGTGCACGTGCCCCTCGCGCAGCGCCGCGAGGCCCACGGTCGGGGTCCAGGCCGTCCACTCGTCGCCGAGCCCGCCGCCGAGACGCCCGTCCCGGATCGCGCCGGTCAGGTCCCGCCACAGCGCGGCGCTCAGCCGGATCTCGTTCTCGGTGCCGGCGAACTCGTAGCGCACCAGCACGTCGCCGGCCTGTCTGCCGAAGGCGAGGGCGGGGGCGACGGGGGTGGTCCGCCAGGGCACGGCCGTCTCTCCAGGGGGTCGGGCGACATGGGGCGATAGCTGGTGCGCGGCGGTCAGGTGGGCCGGCCAGGCCCCGCCTACGGGACGGCCCAGCCGAACAACGGACGACACGTGTCCTCCTGGAAATCAATCCATATGAGTCGCGGTCCGGTTACCTTTCCGACAAGCAGAAGTCTGCGGACGCGACCGGGAGAACACCAGACGTGCGCGCGATCTGTGCTGTGCCGTGCTCTGTGCCGCACTACGCCGATCCCGTCGGTCACCCGGGCAAACCGGGAAGGGACAGTGCGGTGGACGAGGACGAGGCCGACGCCACGAAGCTTGGCCGGCGCATCCGACAACTTCGTGGACGGATGAGCCAGGACACACTCAGTCGGCGAATTGGATTTCATCGCACCCGGATTTCCAAGGCCGAGAACGGGGACCTTCCGTCCGCGGACCTGTGCGGCGCCCTCGACGAGTTCTGGCAGACCGGCGGCGAACTCCAGGCCTGGCAGGCGCGGTTGGGCGACAGGCTCGACGACAGGGAGGCGGCCACGAACAGGCGGCAGATGTTCGAGCTCTCCGCGGCGGGGCTGATCGCCGCGGAGACCTACCGGCGGCGGACCCGGATCGGCCCGGACGCGCTGACCCTCGCCGAGCTCGACGACGCGATCGACCAGCACGCGGCCGTGTTCACCACCACCCCGCACGCCGTGCTCGCCCCGCGGGTCTACCGGACGTGGACGTCCGCCGAGGCGCTGCTCGACACCGGCGCCAAGGCACGGGCGCAGGCGAAGCTGACCGCGATCGCCGGCTATTCGGCGTACATGCTCTCCCGCCTCGCGTTCAACCTCGGCGACCACTCCTCGTCGCGGCGCTTCGTCACCCAGGCCAGCGACCACGCCGACCAGATCGACGAACCGGTGCTCGCCGCGTCCGTCGCGGCGATGTCCGCCACGCTGGCGTTCTACGGCGGCCAGCACACCGCGGCCGTCGACGCCGCCCGCCGGGCGCCGGACCATCCGTACACCCGCGCCCGCCTCGCCGCCTACGAGGCGCGGGCGTTGGCCGCGCTCGGGGACCTGGACGGCACCCACGCGGCGCTCACCCGGATGCGGCACGCCACCGTCGAGACGCAGCCCCGTCCCGGCAGCTCGCCGTTCGGCGCCGCGAACGCCGAGTGGTTCAGCGCCGGCCTGCTCGCCCGCTTCGGCCGCGGCCGCGAGGTCGAGCCGATCGCCCGCGACGCCGTCGACGCGTTCGACAGCGGCCGGGCCGTCGGCTTCGAGGACCACGGGCACGCCCTGCTCGTCCTCGCGACCACCCTGCTGTGCCGTGACCAGCCAGAACCCGCCGAGGCGGCGGCGCTCGGCGGGCGCACCCTGGCGCTGCTGACCGCGAGCCCCACCCACAGCCTCGTCAGCCGGGTGGCCCGCCTCGCGGCCGATCTGGCGCCCTACCGCGCGATTCCGGAGGTGACCGACTTCCGCGAACAGCTCACGGCGACGGGTCGGCGGGCTTTGATGGAACGGTGACCCTCGACATCGGCGAGTCGGTTCCCGTCGCCGGGGTGCCTGTCGTGCGCACCAGGCGGCTGGTCCTGCGCGGCTGGGAGGCCCGCGACATTCCCGCGTACACCCGGATGGCCCTGCAATCCGAGATGAGCCGCTACACCGGCTCCCCCGGCAGCGAGTCCGCGGTGTGGAACATGTTCGCCCACCAGATCGGCCACTGGGCGCTGAACGGCTTCGGCATGTGGCTGGCGCATGACCGGGTGACCGGCGAGTTCGTCGGCCGCGCCGGCCTTTACCGCGAGCACGGCTGGCCCGGTCTGGAGGCGGCCTGGACGATATGCCCCGAGCGATGGGGGCAGGGTCTGGCGACGGAGGGCGGCGCCGCCGCCGTCGAATACGCCTTCACCCACGTCGACGCGGACCGCGTCATCTCCATCATCCATCCCGAGAACGCGGCGTCTATCCGCGTCGCCGAGAAACTCGGCCTTTCCTTCGCCGAAGCCACCGTCCGCAACGGAAACCCCCGCCACATCTACGCCCTCACCCGCGCCGACTGGAGCGCGCGGCCCGCCGTCGACGGCGGACCCAGGTGGCGGCGACTCCTCAGCGACGGTTGAGTGCTCCTATAACGGCGCACCTCAGCATCTGACGCGGAAGCGGCCCGCCGCAGTTGCTGTCCTCGCGCGGAACCGACCGCGGCCGGACGATCGGAGTCCCGCCGCGGTCCGGATCCGCCCGAGAGAGGAGAAAAGGTGGCTCTCGTCAAAAGCACGCTGTCCGTTGCCGGTGGGAGTGAGGGTCCGTCGCCCATCACGCTCCTGCGCGATCTCTCGCTCGCCTCCGCCGTTCCGGCGGCGCTGCGGACCGTACTGCGGATCCGGCTCGCCGACGAGATCGGCGACACCCCCGTCCCGATCGACCAGCTGGCGAAGGGCCTTGACGTCGACGCGGCCGTACTGGAGCGGCTGCTGCGCAATCTGCGCAGCTACGGGGTGTTCGAGGAGACCGCGGGCGGCATCGCGCACACGCCCACGTCCCGGCTGCTGCGGGAGGACGATCCGCACAGCCTGCGGAACTGGGTCCTGTGGGTCACCGAGCCGTGGGTCTGGGAGCTCTGGCCGGACCTCGAGGAGGCCGTCCGCACCGGGCGCGGTCATTTCGACGAGCGGTACGGCGCCCCGTTCTTCACGCATCTCCACAGGGAATGGCAGGAGTCGACCGAGGTCTTCAACCGTTCCCAGACCGAACTCAGCCGCATCACCTCGGACGCGATCGCCGAATCGCTGGACCTGAGCGGGGTGAAGACCTTCGCCGATGTCGGCGGCGGCCGGGGGTACACGCTGTCGACGATCCTGGAGCACCATCCGCACCTGCACGGCACGCTGGTCGACCTCCCGGCCGCCGTCGCGAACCCGGATCCGCGGCTGCGCGCCGACGGCGCGCTGGCCGGGCGGTCCCGGGTGGTGGCGGGCAGCTGCCTGGAGGAGATCCCGGTCGAGGCGGACGTCTACCAGTTCAAGAGCATCCTCGAATGGGATGACGAGCTGACGGTGACCGCGCTGCGCAACGCGGTGCGCGCCGGCCGGCCTGGCAGCCGCGTGCTCGTCATCACGAACCTGGTCGACGACAGCCCGGAGATCCGCTACGCGACCGGGATCGACCTGCTGTTCCTGCTCAACACCAACGGCCGCCGGCACACCCGCGCCGGTGTGAGCGCGCTCGTCGAGCGCGCCGGTCTGCGCCTCGAGGGCGTCACCGCGGTCCATCCGCTGCTACACGTGGTCGAGACCACCATCCCCGGCTGAGCGGACGTTGACCGAGGAGGCACTGATGGCCACCACCGCCTGTCTCTTATACACATCTGACGCTGCCGACGAGCTGGTAGCCGAACGGCGAGAACGACAGCACCGCGCTGGCC
>NZ_FZMO01000285.1 GCF_900197875.1 Frankia canadensis
CCCCTGCCCCGTCCCCCGCGCTGGCACCCGACCGGCCCGCGCCCGCGTACGGCGCCGCTTTCGTGCCGGCGCCCACGCTGCCGCCGATGCCGCAACTGCCGCCGGAGCCTGCGCCACCCGCGCCGCCCGCTGTGTCATCGGTGAGTGTGGCGGCCGCGCAGGCCGCTCGGGTGGCCGCCGTCGCGGCGGCGGCGTCGGCGGTGGCGACGGCGGCCAGCGCGGTCGCGGTGGCCGCGTCGGCCCTCGCGAGCATCTCGTCGGCCGTGGCGGACGACCAGGCGGCCACGGTGCGAGGACAGGTGCCGGTGTCGCCCGAGCGGCTCGCCGCGATGCTGGAGCCGGCGCGCCAGGCGGTGGCGTCCCAGTGGCCCCTCGTCCCCGTCAGCCCGGCAGTCCCCGCGCCAGCGGCTCCTGCGGCGGCGGCGCCGTTCGCGGCCGTCGCGCGCGCGGACGTGCCGGCCCTGCCCGCTGGTCCGGGTGCGGCACCGGTGGGTCCGAGCACGCTCGTCGCGCGGGCGGGTTCGGCGATGGCCAGGATCGGATCGGTAGTCGCGCGGGTCGGCTCGGCCGGGCGCGGGGCGGCGGCGACCGGGACGGCGGCGATCGGGGCGGCGGCGACCGGGGCGCGGCCCGGATCGGCGGCGAGCACGGCGGGACGGACCGCGCCGTCGGGTTCGGCGTCGGGACCGGCGGCGCCGGGAGCGATCGCGGCCGGCACGGCCACGCGTGCGGCGTCGGCGGCGGGAGCTCGCCCGTCGGGCGTGCTCGCCGTCCCGGCCGAGCCCGGGGTGACGCGGCTGCCGATGCTCGCTCCCGACGCCTGTGTGCATCCGCCGGTCGACGCCGAGGACGTCTGGGTGGCGCAGGTCGGCACCCGCTACCTGCGGGTCGGCGCGGACGCCGGCAGACTGCTGAGCGCCATGGACGGGACCCGGGACGCCGCGGGCCTCGCGGTCGCGCTCGGGGCGCCGTGGACGGCTGAGGTGGTGACCCGCTCGCTCACGTCCTTCGTGCGGATGGGCCTGATCGTCGACGCCGCCGACCCGGCGGCCGCGTCCGCCGCCACCGCCGCCACCGCCGCGGGTCGGCGACGTCGCCTCCTGCCGTTCCTGCCCGCGCTGCCGACGCTGTCGCGCACGGCGCCGAACGCGGACCAGCAGACGCGGCGACTCGTCTACCGCCCGCCGCTGTCGGTGCAGTTCACCCTGACCGACCCCAGCCGCCTGCTGAGCCGGTGGCGTCCGATGCTGCGGCGGCTCACCGGACCGGCGGCCTGCGGGCTGTACCTGGCGGTCATCGTGGTGGGGCTGTGCGCACTGGCGACGCAGGCCGACTCGCTGCGCCAGGTGGTCGGCCATCCGCTGGGCCTCACCCAGTACGGGGTCGTGCTCGGCGGCCTGCTGCTCGTCACCGGTATCCACGAGATGGGGCACGCGGCCGTGCTCACCGCGCACGGCGGCCGTCCGCGCCGGCTCGGGATCATGCTGTTCTACCTGACGCCCGCGTTCTTCTGCGACATCTCCGACGGCTGGCGGCTGCGCCACCCCCGCCACCGGGTCGCGATCGCGCTGGCCGGCATCGCCGTGCAGTGGGTGTGCGCGGGGCTGGCCGCCATCATCAGCCTGGCGCTGCCGGCGGGGGACCTGCACGACGCCGTCGTCGGTCTCGCCGTGGCCTGCTATCTGTATGGCGTCGTGAACCTGGTCCCGTTCGTCAAGTTCGACGGCTACATCGCGCTGATGTCGCATCTCGACCTGCCGCACCTGCGCCGCAAGGCGATGACCGACGCGCGCCGGGCCACCGCGCGGGTGCTGTTCGGCGGGACCTACCAGCGGGAGCTGCCCCGCAGGCTGTGGTGGTCGGTGCCGTTCGGCGTGCTGTGCGCGCTGTTCCCCGTCTACCTGGTCGGGTACGCGGTGCAGTCGTGGCTCGTCGGGCTGGTGGCGATGGGGCCGGTCGGCGGTCTGGTCAGCCTGCTGCTGATCGGGGCGATGGTGGTCCTGATCGGCCGGTCCGCGCGCAACCTGTTCGTCGAGGCCCGCGGCGGCGGGGCGACCGTCGCGTCGCTCGTGCTGGTGTCGAGCCTGGTCGCCGGGCTCGTGGTCGCCGCGGCGGTGAGCATCACCGTCCCGTCGAAGGTGCGGGCCGGCTACTCCGCCGAGCATGGCCGGGTGCTGCTGGTTCTGCCCGCCGGGACCGATCCGGCGGCGGGGCGTGCCGGCCATCCGGTGACGCTGCGGCGGATGGGGCTGCTCGGCGGCGCCGACGTCGGCACCGCCCGCACCAGCGGCGAATCCGTCCACACCGGCGAGCGCTTCGCCCCGATGGGCACGGCCCTGCCGGTCCGCGGCGGCCCGCGCACCCTGTCGGCCAGCTACCACGGGCTGAGCGGCGTCCGGCTGACCGACGCCGACGCCGGGCGGGCGGGCGCGTCCGGGCAGGCCATCGTCGATCTCGGCAAGGTCAGCGCCGCCCGCTGGCTCGTCGACACCTACCTCGCGCCGGCCTGGCGCTCCATCGTCGGCTGAGGGCGGGAGGTGACCACGTCATGACATCGCCGCTGGTCTCGGTGATCTGCCCGACCTTCAACCGCTCCCGCCGGATCCTGCCCACGCTGCGCTCCGTGCGCAACCAGCGGTTCACCGACTGGGAGCTGCTGGTCGTCTCCGACGGCTCGACGGACGACACCGACGACGTCCTCGCCGCCTGCGCCCGCGAGGACGACCGGATCCGACCGCTGCGCACACCCCGGCACGGCCATCCGTCGCCGGTGCGGCAGGCGGGCCTCGCGCGGGCCCGCGGCGGGATCGTCGCCTACCTCGACCACGACGACACCTGGCTGCCCGACCACCTGGCGTCGCTGGTGGCGGCCGTGGAGCGGGGTGCCGACGTGGTGGCGACCGGTGCGGTGCGGGTCGGGCCGGACGGGCGGGTGACGTCCGTGACCGGGCCGCTCGACCTGCTCTGGCATCCGGAACTGCAGCTCGCGTCGCCGCTGTTCGAGCCATCGCGGGTCGCGCACCGGGCGGGCCTGTCGGCCGCCGTCGGCGGGTGGCGGGCGCTCGCGTCCGGGCTGGAGGACTGGGACCTGTGGCTGCGCCTGGCCGACGCCGGGGCGCGCTTCGCGACGGTCGACGCCCGCTCGGCCCGCCTCGCCGACGGCGGGCCGAGCCGGCGCACCCGAGTCCCGCGCGGCCATCAGCTGTGGCTGGCGGAGTTCCCCACCGCCGCGGCCGCCGCGCGCGCCGTCGCGGGACTGCGGGCCCCTGGCGCCGCCGCCGAGCTGCGCGCGGCCGCCCGCGCCGACCAGCTCGTCTGGTATCGCTCCCTCGCCGCCACCGGCGACCTGCGCTGGCCCGAGCCCCATCAGCCGCACGGCCCGCCGGCTGGCGGGGACGCACGTCCGGCCAGCGTCACGGAGCTGGTGGAGCGGGCGTTTGCCGCGGCCGGTCCGGGTGCGGTGCCCTGGCCCGAGCTGGTGGTGCGGCGCGAGCCCCGATCGGACGTGGCGACGGTGCGGGTCGGGCTGCCGTTGTGGTGCGGCACGGCGGAGCATACCGCGCGCCTGCGGGAGCTGCTGTGGCGACGCCAACCGGCCCAGCTCGCCCTGACCCAGCGCGTCCTCGGCGGCGGGCCGGTGGAGGGCGATGAACGGAAAAGGGAACGCGAGGGAAACGACAGGAGTATTCCGGCTGGTGGGTCGGTTGCCTTGGCCACGCGCTAACGGACAGGTGAGGTGAGTGTGATGATGTCCGGCATGGACGTCACTGTTGCCGAAACGTTTCTTCTCCTCACGCTGGACGAGGCAGGAAAAGATGCCGCCGGCGCCGGATCCGACGCCGGACTCGCCGCGGCGCTCGTCGCGGATCTCGTCCTGGCCGGCGCGCTCCAGCTCGACGGGGAGGTCCTGACCCCGACCCCCGCCGGCCCGCCGGCCACCGACAATGTGCCGCTGCGGCAGGCGTACACCGCGCTCGCGGCGGCGGAACCGGCGCCGACCCCGGACGACGCGCTGCAGACCGTGCTGCGGGAGCTTTCGCCGGTGCGGGAGACGATCGCCACCCGGCTCGTCGCCGCCGGCGTCCTCGGCACCGAGCGGGGCCGCATCTTCCGGGTCGTCCGCCATCCGATCGCCGAGCCCGGCGCCGGCGACACCGCCCGCGCCGGCCTGATCGCCGCCCTGTCCACCGACCAGGACCCGCGGGACTCCGCGCCCGCGCAGGCTCCCAGGCCGGACACCGTCGTGCTGCTCGCGCTGCTGCGCCCGTTCGATCTGCTCGAGCAGCTCGAGCCGGCACCGCACCGGGCCGAGGCCGCCGCCCGGGCTGCCGCCCTCATCGACGCCGCCGAGCTACCCCGGATCCTCGGGGGCGCGGTCGAGCGCGTCCGGGGGACGCTGGTGGCCGCGCTGGCCGCGGCTGCGGCGAGCACGGCGGCCGCCGAGAGCTTGCCGGGCGCGGGCAGGACGAAGATGAGGACCGGTAACACCAGCTGCGGCAGGCCGAACACGATCCCGGTGGT
>NZ_FZMO01000162.1 GCF_900197875.1 Frankia canadensis
CGGCCTGTCGCGGCCTGTCGCGGCCTGTCGCGGCCTGTCGCGGCCTGTCGCGGCCTGTCGCGGCCTGTCAGAGCGGCCTGCCGAAGCTCTGGGTTGCTGGCTAGGCGAGGATCGGTGGTGCAGCCGAGGAGGGCTGCCTGGAACCAATCGCCGCCGTCGATCGTCGCAGCGGTGACCGTGCAGCGCTCAAACCGGGCGGACGTGCAGTCGGCATCGGTCAGGTTGGCGCCGGTGAGGTCAGCATCGATGAGGGCCGCTCGATGCAGGGTTGCGCTGGCAAGATGTGCACCGCGCAGCGTGGTGCTGGTGAGAGTTGCACCGGTGAGGTCGGCGTTGGTGAGGTCGGCGTCGGTGAGGTCCAAGCCGGACAGGTCGGCGCCGGTTAGATCGGCGCCGGCCAGGTGGGCGCCGCGGGTCAGGGTCAGGCGATGGGCGTGTGCGTGGGCCTTGCCGTGGCGGCGAGTGAGGTCCGCGTGGTGGCGGCGGGCGAGCGCCAGGGCGTTGCGGCGGGCCGCAGCCGTGGCGTCGTCGTCAGCAAGGATGCTGCGGGCCCAGCGGAGGGTGGCGGGCCAGCCGGCGAGGCCGGCGACGAAGTCGGCCATGAGGGTGGAGACGGGGCGCTGGGTGAGGGGCTCGACGGTGACGCCGGCGGTGCGCAGGTGGGGGGTGCAGGCGGTGGCGACGAGGTATTCCATCACCGAGGCGTGGACGAAGGTGAAGGCGTCGTCGCCGGTGCGGACGAGCAGGGTGCCGGAGCCGACCTGGTGGGCGGCGTGGTCGGAGTCGAGGCCGTGGGCGTCGAGGGTGGTCAGGACGGTGCCGGCGGTGGCGGCGAGCTCGCGGGTGCTGACGGTGCGCTCGGTGGACTGCCAGAGCTTCACGGCCAGCGCGGTGACGGCGGCGAGGCGGTCCTCGGTGGTCAGGGCGGGGGCGGCGCCGGACGGGCGGGCACGCGCTGACTCGTAGTCGAGCCACGCGGCGATGAGTTCGCGGTAGAGGTCGGCGGAGCTGATCGTGCCGGTGGCGGCTTGGACCTCGCGCAGCCGTGACTCGTCCAGGCGGGCGATGAAGCCGAGCATCCGCGGATTGCGGCTGAGTCCGAGCAGGTCGTGGATGTCGCGGATGAGGGCGAGGCGGTCGGCGGCGCGGGCGGTGTCGCCCTCGTAGAAGCGAGTGAGGAACGCCTCGATCTGCTCGTCGGTGAAGTCGTCCAGCTCGATCAGGCCGCGGCGGTTGGCGGTGTCGAGGCGGGCCGCGAGGGCGGTGCGGACCTGGTGGTCGGAGCGGAAATGCTGGCTGCGGCTGGTGAGGACCATCTTCGCGCGGCCTTGCAGGGCGTCGAGGAGCGTCGTCAGGTGCTCGGCGGCGCGTTCGTAGGTGACGCGCAGGGCCAGTTCGTCGAAGCCGTCGAAGAGGAGCACGATCCGGCCGTTGCGCAGCATGTAACGCAGCGCGTCGCGGTCGAAGCGGGGAACGCCGGCGCCGGCCAGGTGGGCGGCGAGCAGTTCGTCGAGGCCATGCGTCTTCTCCAGGTGACGCAGTTCGACGAGCATCGGGACGACGTGCGGCAGATGCTCGGGCAGGGCGCGGGCGAGCTCGTGGAGAAGGAAGGTCTTTCCTCGGCCGAAATCGCCCAGGACCAGGACGAGGCCGCCCTCGTCGGCGGCCATCCAGTCCAGGAGTTGTGCCCGGGCGTCCTCGCCGTCGAGCGTCGCGCCGGCGACGAGGGTGCGATCGAGGTGTTGGAAGCGCTGCGTCAGGTAGAGCGACGGCGGGTAGATCGGGTCGCGTCGCAGCCGCTCGGTCTGGTCGGCGACGTAGGACCGCAGGTCGATGAGCCCCTGGTACTGGACGAAGCTGACCAGCCGCACGCTCTGGCGCAGCGCCGCGTCCACCAGCGCCGGCGCCGCCGGGTCGCCGCCGTAGACCAGCGTGGACACGAGCATCGGGTCGAACGCCGCGTAGCCGCGGTGTACCTGGGCGGCGAACGCCTGGACGTCGTCGGCGTCGGGAGTGCCGTCGAGCACGCCGACGGGATGCTGCGTGACGATTGTCCCGTCACGGCAGGTGACTCGAAGGTAGCCCGGAACACCGCCACCGGCGGGGGAGATCTCGAGGACGGATACCTGGTGCGGAGCCTCGACGGAGTGCAGCAGCCGCGCGACCTCGGCGACCCGGTCCACGAACCGTTCTCGGTGAGTCTCCTGCCCTCGCCGTTCGGCCCGGTCCTGGTCGTTACGGCCATGCCGATCGGACGGGTTGTCGGGCTGCGCGGCCGGGTCGGGGAGCGTGGCGTCAATTCCCGCCCAGTGTCTGGCCGTGCGCCGGAGAGGCTCGGTGCCCAGGTCAGCCCACTGCGCAGATTCCGCGGACCAGTGACGCAGGCGGCGGGTGAGCCCGTCCCGTTCGACCCGGGCGAGTTGGTAACGCGGCGCGGACTCGGCCTCCGGCTTCGCGGGGTCGTGGCGGCCGGACGGCACTCCGACCCGGAGGGCCCGCCCGACCTTGACCCCGCGATGTGTGTCGTCCTGACCGCTCAGGACAAGATTGAGCATGCCCAGAAGGTCGCTGCGGTGCCTCAGGCTGGCGGCGAGCGAGGCGGCGGACTCCATCTCCTGAACCGCGCCGAGCCTGAGCCATCCGCGCTGTGCGTAGGCGGCCAGACGGGAGGCGAACCACTGCTCCTGGGCCGCACCGATCGTCCGGCGGTCATTCGGCGCATGATGCGTGACGTCCATGGTCGAGTTCATGGCGGCCACGACCAGGTTGAGCTCGTCGATGGGGAACAGCGACCATTCCTGGCCGACCGCGAACACCCCGCCCGCGGCGCCGGCCGCGCCCGCGCCCGCGTAGAAATTCTCGATCATGACGGCGAAATGGCGCCACTTCGGCCAGTAGGGCGGTTCTGGGTCGATTTCGTCGGCCTCGCAGGTGTCGAAGTAGGAGCGGCAGGCAGCCAGGTTCACGTCTCGCGAGCCAGGCACCATCACCAGGCGGGATCGGGACAGGCCGAAGGCGCCCAGGAGGTCGTCGAACGTCTGCACGGCTGTCTCGTATTCGCGGCGCAGACCGTGTTCGGCGACGTCGCCGGTCACCACCACCAGGTCCGGTGACCAGGCCGGATCCAAAGCCGCCACATCCTCGGCGACCCGGTTGGGCAGTTCGGCCAGTGGTAGCGGTGCGCCGTCCAGGCCGGCGCGGAGCTCGGGCAGGTGCAGCACGGTCACCGCGTCGCGAACCGAACCGCCACCCGGTCGCCGGCGGTCGTTGCCTTCCGCGCCGACGGGGCCGGGGCCTGGGAAGGGCGCTGGCGAGGGCGCGTCGCCCGGCCAGACAATCCGCTCGCTGTGGTCCGGATGCCGCGGGCCGCGTAGGCCGGTGATGAGCCGGGTCGCGGCTTCCCGCTCGTCGCAGCCGACGAGGTCGATGAACGACAGGCGGCTGACCAGCGGCGTCAGCTCGCAGGGGGAGACACGGACGGGGACGAGGAATCCTTCACGCTCGTGGGCGCGGATGAGGGCTGCCTCGCGTTCGGCTCGGCCGTAGCTGGCCGGGTCGAAGTAGTGCGGGGAGAGGATCGCGATCATCCGGTTGGCGGTGGCCAGAGCCTCGTCCATTCGGCCGACGAAGCTGCTGCCTGCCGCCCAGTCCCATTCGTCGTACTCGACGCGGAACCCCTCTGCCTCCAGCTTCGCGGCGACCCAGCGTGCCCACGGCCGGTCCGGGCCCGCGACGCTGATGAACAGATGCTCGGCCGCGCCCCCGGCATGTTCCCCCATGAACACAGCGTGGCAGACCCGCCACATTCATGGCAATCTGCTCCGAGGGCTGACGTCGCCCCCTGGGGGCAATCGCCTGCGAACTGACTTGAGCATGTGGCGCCACGCCGGTTCGAGACGATTGCCGTGACCGCGAAAAACCGCGTTACCGCGGTAACGCGGCGGAAGCTGGGCAGGCGGTGAGAGCGGAAGCCGACGGTCAGAGGGCCGGGGGGCCGTGGCCGAGGATCTCCTCACGCTCGTCCGGGGAGGTCTGCGGCTGGGTGTCGTCCGCGAGGAAGCGCAGGAGGCGCGCGCGGCGGTCGGCGGCGGCGCGGGCGGCGGTCAGGCGGGCGCGGCGCTCCCGCAGCGCGACGGTGATCGCCTTCGTCGTCGTCTCGCCGGTGAGGGCGGCCACGTCGGCGGCGAGCTGTTCGGTCGCGGGGTCGTCGATGGTCAGGGCCATGGCGGAAGTCTGCCGGATCCGGAGCGTGCCCATCACGCTCCTTCCAGGTCTGTCCGGTACCGGCCACCGGGACGGATGGTTGTGCGTGTACTGATGTTTCCGGGCGCGTTGATTCACGGTCATCTTGGGCTGTGAGCGTTTCGCTTCGGTGCCGTTGGGACCCGGTGCCGGAGGAGGAGACGCATGTCCGTGAATCGTCGACAGGTGATGGCCGGGGCGGGGACCGCCGGGCTGGGATTCGTGCTGGCGGGGGCGGTGGACGCCGTCTTCGCGGGGACGGCGAACGCGGCGTCGCCGAAGGCGTTCCGCGGCTATGGGGAGCTCGTCGCGGACCCGAACGGGGTCATCGACCTGCCAAAGGGCTTCCGCTACACGGTGTTCTCCCGCGCGGGCAAGGACACGCTGAACGGCGGCGGGGCGGTGCCGGCGTCGCACGACGGCATGCGCGCGTTCCCCGCCGGGCCGGGGCGCAGCCTGCTGGTGCGCAACCACGAGCTGTCGCCGGGGACGAAGGACCCGATCGTGCCGCAGCGGCCGGGCCTCGTCTACGACCCGGCCGCGCCGGGCGGGACGACGACGCTCGCCGTCGAGGGTGACAAGCTGCTCAGCCACGTGCCGAGCCTCGCGGGCACCTACCGCAACTGCGCCGGCGGCGGCACGCCGTGGGGGACGTGGCTGTCATGCGAGGAGACCGAGGCGACGCCGGCGACCGAGGCGGTGCTGACGAAGAAGCACGGCTACGTCTTCGAGGTCGACCCGTTCGGTCGGCTGCACGACGCGGCACCGGTGCCGCTGACCGCGCTCGGCCGTTTCGCGCACGAGGCCGTCGCCGTCGACCCGCACACCGGCATCCTGTACCTGACCGAGGACGCGGCCAAGCCGTACGGCCTCGTCTACCGCTTCCTGCCGCGCAACCCGCGCGGCGGCCCGGGCACCCTGCGGGCCGGCGGGAAGCTGCAGGCGCTGCAGGTGCCGAGCACCCGTGACCTGTCGATCGTGCGCGACCTGGGCACGAAGCTCAACGTCACCTGGGTCGACGTGCCGGACCCGGACGCCACGACCGTCTCGGTGCGTGCGCAGCTCGACAACGCCAAGGTCACGCGGGTGCCGAAGGCCGAGGGGATCTTCTGGTCCGACGGGGTCGTCTACATCGTCTCCAGCTACGCGAAGACGTCGGAGGGCGCGGCGGCGAACCACGTCGGGCAGGTGTGGCGGTTCGAGCCGCGGCGCTCGACGCTCGAGCTCGTCCTGCGTCTGGAGCCGGGCGGCCGGTTCGACTCGCCGGACAACATCGGCATCTCGCCGTTCGGTGGGATCGTGCTGTGCGAGGACGGCGATGGCGAGAACTACCTCGTCGCCCCGTCGGAGGACGGCACGCCCTACCCGCTGGCCCGCAACGCCGCCAGTGACAGCGAGTGGGCCGGCGCGACCTTCTCCGCCGACGGGCGCTGGCTGTACGCCAACGTCCAGGGCGAGGGGATCACCGTGGCCATCACCGGTCCGTGGTGGCGCGGCTGACGATCACCGGCTGGTGATCACTGGTAGGTGATGAGGTCCGGCGGGGGCGTGAGAGCCAGCGTCTCCGCCGGGCTGAACATGTTCGTGTCCTCGTCGAGGAAGAGCTTGAAGCCGGTGAAGAACGGTGGGCGGGCGGCGAGCAGGGCGTACTTCGCGAGCTTGTCGTGCCGGACGCCGAAGCCGTCGATGTGGAACACGGTCGCCAGTTCCGGATGGGCGGCGATCGCCGGTCGATCGGGCAGCATCGACTGCGTGAACTGGTGAATCACGAACAGCTTCTGCGGAAGATGACGTGCGCGGACGATCCCGGTGAGCCAGGCGGAGACCTCGTTCAGGCCCGCCGCGTCGCTGCTGCCGATCTGCTTGCCGGGAATCTGCGTCGGGCCCATCTTCCATTCCGGGTCGAGGGCGAGGCCGACGTCCGGTTCGCGCAGGAAGCGCTCATAGCGGCGGGCCTGGTCGAGGAAACGGCCGCGGCCGGGCTGAAGGTCCAGGATGAGCAGCATGCGGTGCGCCCGGGCGGTGTCGAGATACGCCTGGACGGCCGAGTCGGGCAGCGTCGAGCTGTACAGCCCGTCCGGGCCCGGCGACGCCGACGCGACGGTCGTGATGAGCTCCATCGCCGGCTGCACCGGCCGGCCACCCGCGGCGAACGGTGCCGCGGCCGCGAGGACGCGCCGCGCGGCCTGGTCGGGTGTGCCCTCCCCGAGGACACCGAGCGCGCCGCCGCCCGCCGAGCCGTAGTGCGCCACGATCCGGTAGGCGGGCAGCAGGGTCCGCCCGCCGAGCGGGAGCTGCGGGCCGTCGGCGCCGCCGCCCGCGGGGCGAGCCGGCTCCTCCACGCGCCCCGGACGGCCTGAGGCGTAGGGGTTTGCGGGGGCGGCGTCGGCGTCCTCGTGGTGCGACGCACCGCAGCCTGACCCCAGCAGGGCCGCGACGAGCACGGCCGCGACGGCGAGCGGCAGCGGCAGCCTGGCCGGGCGGTGTGGTGATCGTGGCTCCGGTCGGGGGGCCGATCGGAGTCGGCGCGCGTCGTCGCGTGGCCGCCTGTGGTCCGTCGCCTGGGGGTCGACCATGGCGGCGCTCCTACCCGCGATCCCGCCGTTGGTCACCG
The DNA here is from genome assembly GCF_900197875.1 of Frankia canadensis. Lineage (GTDB taxonomy): Bacteria > Actinomycetota > Actinomycetes > Frankiales > Frankiaceae > Frankia > Frankia canadensis. The sequence continues at coordinate 6,857 of NZ_FZMO01000162.1, forward strand.
CCGATATGGGGCGCAGTGCGGCCGGCCGATCGAAGAGGGCAGGTCGCGGACCTGACGGTCCGCCTATCCGTCCGCGTGATCGCATTAATCAGTCTTATCGGTGATCTAATCGCACCTGGTCTATTTCGATTTAACAGATCTTGATGACGTCGAGGTTTTCTTGGTGGCCCTCACCGAGTGGGTGCGGTTCGGGCACTGTTTTCTTTTTGGCCCGGCCTGGTCGGACCTGCCGTTGTTGGCTAAACTCTGTCCGAGCAGTCGTAGATCGGGTAGTTTCACATCTGCGAGGGACTGTGATGCGGGGACGTTTGTCGCGCGGTTCGCGTGAGCTGGTGTCAGTGCACGGCGAGGGCGGCGTCGCGGGACCCGTCCACCTCAAGAATGCTGGAGGCGATATGAACAGTGTTGATATTGCGCTGAAGGAGTCACTCGAGATCGGCGGCGCCCTCGGGGCCGCCCTCGTGGACTTCACCAGCGGCATGACCCTCGGCACGGCCGGCAACTCGCACGCGCTGGACCTCGAGGCCGCCGCCGCCGGGAACACCGAGGTCATCCGGGCGAAGCTGCGCACCATGGAGAGCCTGGGCCTGCAGGACACGATCGAGGACATCCTCATCACCCTCGGCCGCCAGTATCACCTGATCCGGCTGCTCCAGAGCCACTCCGGGCGCGGGCTGTTCCTCTACCTCGTGCTCGACAAGAACCGGGCCAACCTCGCCCTGGCCCGCCACCGTCTGCGCGCCATCGAGAGCCAGCTGGACGTCTGAGCCGCCCCGCGCGGCGCCTCCCGTTCGTCGAGGAAAGGACAGACTGTTCCTGGCGGACAGCTGGTTCCTGGCGGACTGGCTGGTTTCTGACGGACTGGCTGGTTTCTGACGGACTGGAGGTGCCATGGCGGCAGCGGTGGGCGGGGGGCCGACGCTTCGGATCCGCGGAGCGGTGCTGGTCGGGCCGCAGGAGGTCCGGGACGAGCTCTGGGTGGTCGACGGCCGGGTCACCTTCACGGCGCCGACCGCGGACGCCGCGCGGGACGTGCGGACGGTGACAGGCTGGGCGCTGCCCGGCCTGGTCGACGCGCACTGCCACGTCGGCCTCGACGCTCATGGCGCGGTCGACCGTCCGACCGCCGAGGAGCAGATCACCGCCGACCGGGCCGCCGGCGCGCTGCTGCTGCGGGACGCGGGCTCCCCGGCCGACACCCGGTGGGTCGACGAGCGGGACGACCTGCCCCGCCTCGTCCGTGCCGGTCGGCACATCGCCCGCACCCGCCGCTACATCCGCAACTACGCCGCCGAGGTCGAGCCCGAGGATCTCGTCGCCGAGGTCGTCACCCAGGCCGCGCGGGGTGACGGATGGGTCAAGCTCGTCGGTGACTGGATCGACCGCGACCTCGGCGACCTGGCCCCCTGCTGGCCCACGGACGCCACCAGGGCGGCGATCGACGCGGCGCACGCCGCCGGCGCGCGGGTGACCGCGCACTGCTTCGCCGAGGACTCCCTCGCCGATCTCGTCCTCGCCGGCATCGACTGCGTCGAGCACGCCTGCGGCCTGACCGCCGACACGATCCCGCTGTTCGCCGAGCGTGGCGTCGCGATCGTCCCAACCCTGATCAACATCGCCACGTTCGAGAACATCGCCCGCGGTGCCGAGGCGAAGTTCCCCGCCTACGCCCGGCACATGCGGGACCTGCACGCCCGCCGGCACGACACGATCGGCGCCGCGCACGACGCCGGCATCCCGATCTACGTCGGCACCGACGCCGGCGGCAGCCTGCCCCACGGCCTGGTCGCCGCCGAGGTCGCCGAACTTCGCCGCGCCGGCCTGTCCGCCGAGGAGGCGCTCGCCGCCGCCACCTGGTCGGCCCGGGCCTGGCTCGGCCATCCCGCCCTCACCGAAGGCGCCCCCGCCGACCTCGTCATCTACCCCGC
>NZ_FZMO01000151.1 GCF_900197875.1 Frankia canadensis
GCGGACGCCACCCGCACCTGGACGGTCACCTCCCCCCCCGGCGGCGGGCGGCGGGCGGGCCGTTCCCCTGGGACTGGCTCGACCCGGACCGCGAGGCGGTCCTCGTCTCCCTCGGCACGGTGACCCGGGAGGCCGGCGGGCGGTTCCTGCGCGCCGCCGCCGAGGGGTTGCTCACCCTGTCCGAGCGGGTGCAGGCGATCGTCGTCGCCCCGCCCGGCCTCGTCGACGACCTCGACGCGCCCGCCGACCTGTACACCGCGCCGTACGTGCCCCAGGTCGACCTGATGCCGCGGCTGGCCGCGGTGGTCTGCCACGCCGGGAACAACACCGTCTGCGAGGCGCTCGCGCACGGCCTGCCGCTGGTCGTCGCCCCCGTCCGCGACGACCAGCCGGTCATCGGCGATCAGGTCGTCCGCAGCGGCGCCGGGCTGCGGATCAAGTTCGGCCGGGCCGGGGCGTCGGTCGTGGCCGGCGCGGTGCGCACGGTGCTGTCGGAGCCCGCCCACCGCCAGGCCGCCGCCGGCCTGCGCGACGCCTTCGCCGCCGCCGGCGGGGTCGCCGCCGCCGCCGACCACATCGAGAAACTCGCCACCTGATGCGCCGGCGGGCCGCCGTCGCGGGGGCCTGCCAGCGCCCCTGGTCGCGATCGCGGCGTACCCTCGGAACGCGATGATCCGCGTGCTCGGCTGGCTGCCGATTCTGGTGTGCGTCGGGCTGATGGTGAACGGGGTGCGGCTGCGCGGGCGGCTGCGCCGGCTGGAGACGCTGCCCGCCTCCGGCCGCCCGGTAGACCCCGATCACGAGTTCCTCGTCGCCGCCGGGGTGGAGCTGACCGACCGCGGCCGGCGGGCCGCCAGCTACCACGCCAGCCGCGACCGGCTTGACGTGCTCGACCTCGTCCCCGCCGACCTGACGGTCGAACGCGCCCTCGACGTCGCGCGCATGGTCGACACCCGCACCTACCGGGCAGATCGTTGCGTGCCCGGCCGCGGGGCGTTCCAGGCGCTGCTGGTCCGCTCGGAAATACTCGACGCCGCCGGCATCGACCGGCGGGAGGGCTTCGATCCGGTCGAGCTCGTCGACATCACCGAGCGGCTCAAGCTGTTCGCCGCCGGATCCACCGACCTCGCCGTGCTGCCCGGGCTGCGTGCCGCCCGCGACGACGCGGCGATGCGGGTGCGGGTGCAGCAGCGCTGCTACCGGTTCACCCGCCGCTACCAGCTCTTCCCGTTCATCCCGCAGATCTGCACCGCGATCGGCGTGCACACGAACCGGCCGTGGGGGCTCGCGGCGACGGCGCTGTTCTGGTGCCAGCCGTTCTTCGTCTGCGCCGGCCGGGTGCCGCTGGCCCCGCGGGACCTGATCCGCTCGCCGATCGTGCGCCTGCTCGGTGGCGCGCTGTTCGTCCTCGACACGGTGCGCGCCGGGCGGGCGCAGGCCGCGCGGGCCGCCGAGGCCAAGGCCGCGGGCCTGCCAGCCGACCCGGTCAAGCACGCCGCCAGGCAGCGCACCGCGGCGAGCCGGGCCACCTACGGCCGGGACGTGCGCGCCGGGCTCGACCGGTTCCTCGGCCGAGAACGCGACGACTGCCCGTGGTGCGGGTCGACGGACCTGTCGGTCCGCCTCGACTCGCCGGACATGTTCCTGCGCAAGCCCGGCTCGTTCCGGCTGGAGGGCTGCGCGCACTGCGGGCACGTCTTCCTCAACCCGCCGCTGAGCCGCGCCGGGCATGAGTTCTACGACCGGGACCGCTACGACGGTCTGCGGACTGACGTCGCCGAGCGGGCCCTGGCGGTGATCGCGCGGGACCGCCGCGGCCAGGCCGCCGCGGTGCGGCCGTTCGCGCTGCCCCGCAGCTGGCTGGACGTCGGCTGCCGCTACGGGCATTTCCCGAACGCCGCCCGCGAGGTGTGGCCGGCGACCGTGTTCGACGGCATCGACGTCGGCGCCGTCGTCGAGGAGGGGGTTCGCCGCGGCTGGCTCGACCGCGCGTGGCGCGGCCGGCTGCCCGACCTCGCCGAGTCCGTGGCCGGACAGTACGACGTGATCAGCATGTTCGGCTACCTGGAACGCTGCGACGACCCGTCGGCCGAACTCGACGCCGTCGCGAAGGCGCTGCCGCCCGGCGGGCACCTGATGTGCGAGCTGGTCAACGCCGACTGCCGGCAGGCGCGGCTGCTGGGCCGCTTCTGGTCCGGCTGGGCCGTGCCGGAACGGGCCCATTTCATCCCGATGGAGAACCTGCTCGCCGCGCTGGTCGACCGGGGCCTGCGGCCGGTGCTGGTCCGCTTCGCCGCCGCCCGCGGCCCCGGTGACCTCACTCTCGCCCTGCTGCTCGTCGTCACGGCCATCGCGCCGCGGCCGATGCCCTGGCTGCGCCAGGCCGCCGGCCCCGTCCAGACGCTCTCCTGGGCGGTGCTGATGGCGGTGGTCAGCCCGCTGCTGGCCCTCGCCCGCGTGCTCGACCGCCTCGCCCGCCGCTACGTTCACCGGCCCGGGCTCGCCGGAACCTGCCTCGTGATCGCCCGCAAGGAGGTCTGACGCACCCGCACCCGGTGCGCGTCAGATCGGCCAGCGTTCGCGGCGCCAGGCGGCGTCCCAGAACATCCACTCGTACCGGGCCGTCACGGCGAAGTGCCCGGCGGCGCGGGCGCGTTCGGCCGGCGAGGCCTCGGCGCCGACGCGGTCGGTGAGCGTGACGACCCGCTGCGCCACCGCCTGGAACGACGGGTCGCCGTAGGCGGCGATCCAGCGGGCGTAGAGCGGGTCGGGGGAGGAGGCGGCGAGCAGCTCGGCGCCGACCCGCGCGTAGATCCAGTAGCAGGGCAGCACGGCGGCGAGCCCCTCCAGGAACGACCCGCCGTAGACGGTGGCCAGCAGGTAGCTCGTGTACGCCCGCGTCGTCGGTGCGGCCGTGCCCACCCCGGCGGCCAGTCCGCCGCCGTCTCCGCCGTCTCCGCCGTCCTCACCGCCATCGCCGTCCTCACCGCCATCGCCGTCGGTGGTCAGCGCGGTGAGCAGGTCGGCGTGCATGGCCTGCTCGGCGGCGATCGCCTCGGCGGCGTCGGTCGCGAGCGCGCGCACGTCCGCCTCGGTGGGCGCCTTCGCCGCGCACACCGCGAGTGCCCGGGCGTAGTCGCGCAGGTAGTGCGCGTCCTGGATGACGAAATGGCCGAACGCCGCCCGCGGCAGGCTGCCGTCGGTGAGGCCGGTGAGGAACGGATGGCGCAGGATCGCCTCGTAGACCTCGCGAGTCGATCCCCACAGCTCGTCGCTGAAGGGGCCGGTCGCGTCGATCGGGCCGGTCACGGCGTCGATTTCGGGAGGTAGGCCTCGGTGACCACGTCCGCGGCGGGCACGGTGGTCGTGATCAGGTTCTCCGCGCGCATCCAGCCGATGAACGACGTCCACGCGCCGATGCCCATCCGTCCGAATCCGTCGGGGTTGCGCAGCAGCGGGGCGGTGGCCTGGACCATGGTCGGCAGCAGCTTCGGGTCGTAGCCGTCGGCGACACCGGACAGCGCGTCGGTGGCCTTCGCCGGGTCGGCGAGCACCCGGGCGTTCCCGGCGGCCGTCGCCCGCAGGAAATCGCGGACCAGCGTCTGGTAGGCGGGGTCCTTCGCGAGCCGGCTGCGCCGCGCGACCACCACGAGCTCGTCGTACTCCGGCACCCCGGCCTCGGTCACCGGGATGATCTTCGGGGAGAGTCCTCGGCTGGCGAGGGTGACGCCCTCGACGTTGCGGTAGGCGCCGAGGGTCGCCCGGACCTTCTTCGAGATCATCGCGGGGAGCAGGTCCGCGCCGACGTCGACCTGATGGACCGACGCGCTGTCGAAGTGGTTCGCCTTCGCGATGGCGGCGAGGAACGCCTGGTCGGTGCGCAGCCCCGAGGTGCCGACGGTGGCCCCGGCGAGGTCCGCGGGCTTCGTGATGCCCGCGGACCCCACCGCCATGATCGAGTTGAGGGCGGTGGGGACGAGCGCGGCGACCGCCACGACGTCGAGCTTCTCCGCACCGGCGATGATCACCTCGGGTTCGTAGGAGATGCCCAGGTCGACGGTGCCGGTGCTGACCAGCTTGAGCGGATCCGACGGGTCGGACGGTGAGCGCAGGGTCACATTCAGCCCCGCGTCGGCGTAGTCCCCGCCGTCGAGTGCCGAGTACAGCGCCAGATGGTCCGGGTTGGGTTCCCAGTCGAGCAGCACCGTCGCGGGCCGGCGGTCGCCGCCGGACGAGCCGCCGGATCCGCAGGCCGTGGTGACGGCAAGCGTGACGGCCGCCAGCGCCGCCGCGAACAGGACCAGCCGGCGTGGATGCCGCGTGATCATCGAGAGTTCCCTTCTTGGTTGGTGCGATGCCAGGGGACGAGCAGCCGCTGGGCGAGGCCGACCAGTGCGAACAGGGCGACGGACATGGCGGTGAGCAGCACGATCGCGGCGAACACCAGCGCGGACTGCAGCTGCGGCACGCCTTGGCGCATGACGTGGCCGAGCCCGTCGGCGGCGCCCGAGTACTCGCCGAACACGGCGCCCGTGGCCGCGTAGGCCGCAGCGAGGCGCAGACCGGTGAACACGCTCGGCAGCGCCGCCGGGAACTCCACCCGGGTGAAGATCGCCAGGCGCTGGCCGTGCAGCGTGCGCATCATCTGGACGAGCCGCGGGTCGACGGAGGCGAGCCCGTCGAGCGTGCCGACGACGATCGGGAAGAAGCAGATCAGCGCGACCAGGATGAGCTTGGGGGTGAGGCTGTACCCGAAGACGATCGCGAGGATCGGCGCGATCACCACGATCGGGATCGTCTGCGAGCCGATGAGCAGCGGGTAGAGCGCCCGGCGCGCCACCGCGGAGAAGTGCAGGGCGACGCCGATGGCGAGCCCGGCGGCGACCGAGAGGGTGAACCCCAGGATGATCTCGGTGAACGTCACCCAGGTCGCGCTGCGCAGCGTGCCGTCCCACCGGTCCACCAGCGCTGTCGCCACCTGGTCGGGCGCGGGCAGGATGTACTCCTCGACCCGCAGCACCCGGGTGGCGAACTCCCAGCAGCCCAGCAGCCCCAGCCCGACGAGGACGCTCGGCCAGAGCCGCTGGCCACCAGGACGCGTCCCCCGACCACCGACGCGCATGCGCCGGCCCTCGCCCACCGGGTTCTCGCCCGCCGCCGCCCGCGCTCGCGGCGTCGCCGTCACCGGGACGGCCGCATCCACCGCGGGCTCCACCGGGCGGGGCGCGACGGGAGCGCCGTCGATCGGGGCCGTGGCCGGTGTGGGAGCCGGGACGGGGCCGCCGGGCCGGGAGGCGCTCATCGGTCAGCCGCCGCGGGAAGCGCGGACTCGGGGGAGCGGGCCGCCTCCAGATGGGCGAGGACGGTCTCCCGCAGCGCGACGAAGCCGGGGTCGGCGAGGCGCGCGCGCCGGGCGGCCGCGCCGGTCCCCGCGTACGGCGCGACGTCGACGGTCGCGACGATCCGACCGGGCCGGTCCGACATCACCGCGACCCGGTCACACAGCAACAGCGCCTCCTCGACGTCGTGCGTGACCAGCAGGACGGTGCGCGGCTCGTCGGCGAGCATCGCGCGCAGCCAGTCCTGCAGGTCGGCGCGGGTGATCGAGTCGAGGGCGCCGAACGGCTCATCCAGCAGCAGCACCGGTTTGCCCGCGACGACCGTGCGCAGGAAGGACACGCGCTGGCGCATCCCGCCGGACAGCGCGGCCGGCCGGTGGTCGGCGAACGCGCCCAGCCCGAACCGGTCCAGCAGCGGCCGCACCCGCCGGGACGCCTCCTGCCGGGTGAGGCCCTGGTTCTCCAGCGGGATGCGCGCGTTGGCCAGCACCCCGCGCCAGGGCAGCAGCAGGTCGTGCTGGGGCATCCAGGCACAGGCCGCGAGCCGTCCGCTCGCGTCGATGGCACCGAGCACGTCGATCCGGCCGGCATCCGGTTCGGTCAGCCCACTGACCATCGACAGCACGGTCGACTTGCCGCATCCGCTCGGACCGACGATCCCCAGCCGCGTGCCGGCCGGCACGGACAGGTCGACACCGTCCACCGCGACCAGATCACCGAAGCGCCGGCCGACCCCGGCGAGTTCGATGCCGCCGCCCGAACCCGGGCCGGACACCGGACGCGGGGGCGCCGTGGCGCCCGGCACCGGCCCGTTCTCACGGCGACGTGCGAACACGCTGCCTCCTCTCCAGATCCTGTACCAAGCCCGCACGGGGACGGGGATCGCGGCGGCCCCGCTCCCGGACTGTCCGGCGACGACCGGACGAGGGGCCCGTGTGACACCCGTCCCAGTCCCGGCCTGCTCGGCCGCCGAGCTCAGCCCGCGTGGTGGAGGGCTGGGCCGCGCCTGCTGGGCGCGATCCCGCCGTCTTACCCCGGCCGGCGCCAGGCCGTTGTCCGATGCCGTGACGCCAGGCGGCCGCCGGCTGGGCGTCTCGAGGACGGGCGACGTCGCCCGCTTGCGTTCAGCCGGGTCAGCCGCGCGGGTGGGAACCGCCCCTCGTCAGTCGGCCGGTGACGCCGTGGCTGGGACTGCCGGGGGCCGGCTGCGGGCCCGCGGCCGGGCTACGGGACGGACTGGCGCCGGACGCGTCACGGCCATCACTCCCTACGCCGGAATTACCCGGACAGGTTCAGGCGGTCGGCGGCGCCGGGCTTGTGCCCAGCCGCCCTCTCAGCCTCCTCGGGTGGAAGCTCCCGCATCGTTCGCACAAAATACGGCACGATCAGCTCACCGCCAACCGGTTCGAGCCCACTGGCCCTCTCGGCCAGGCATGGTGTCACCGCCGCCAACACCGGGCTGCGGTGACAGTCTGTTACGACGCTAAGGTAGCGCTGATCTCGCGCAGAGGATGCGGCCAGCCCTGCTGGCGCAGCGCGGCGGCGACGAGCCCGGCCGCCTCGGTGGGCTGCTGCCGCAGCGCGGACGGTGGCAGGCGGACCAGAAGAGCCCCGCCGGAGGTCCTCTGCAGGCCTGGCCGTGCCACCCCCGCGGCGACCTCGACCTGTACCCGCCAGGACTCATAACGGACCCGCAGCCTGGACATCGGCTCGTCCGCGGGACCCTCCACCGCGACGCTGCCGGTCGGCAGGCCATGAGCGCGGGCCAGGTGGTGGAACGCGAGGCCGGTCAGGTGCGGGGCGTCGGCGCCCAGCCTGTCCAGGCAGTCCGCGACCAGCGTCCGGCGGGTGATGGGGCCGCGGCGGGTCAACGCCGCCTGTAGCCCACGCAGAGTGACGACGCCCTGGTGTACGGCGTCGACGATGATCGCCTGGGCCAGGGGTCGGGACGGTGCCCACTCGGCCATGTCGATCACCGATCGGCTCGGCGTCGTGCGCCGGGGCAGGCGCAGCGGATCGACCTCGGTGAGGTCCAGGCGCGCGCTGTGGCGAAGCAGCACACCGGGCGGCGCGGTGGCCCGGCGCGGGGTGGGGACCAGCACCGTGACCGGCTCGCGCTCGTAGCCGACCAGACCGGCAAGGGAGGCCGCGCTCGCGCCCGCGAGCACCGCGCCGGGGCCGATCGCCTGCACGGCCGCCCACAGGTGCTGCGGCCCGCGGGCGTCGGACACGTCGGTGACCAGCACGCCCCGAAAGGGCTGGTGCCAGCCGCCCGCCGCCAGCCGCGCGCGGATCTCGGTGCGGGTCAGGCCGGTGGCGAGCGCGTCGCGCATCGTGATCACGCCGGCCTGGGTAGTGGCGATCTCCTGCCAGGAGAGTCGGCCAGGGTTATGGGCCATGAGAAGACGATGACGGTTGTCCAACCGTTGATCCAGCGTCTTCTGTTGATTGTGGATAACTCGATGGCTGTGGACAACGCCGGCTCTCGAGACCAGGTGTACGGCGTCGGGTAGTCAGCCCGGATCGCGCGGCGGCGTGCTGATACGGCGGCGCCCCCGTGGGCGCGGGCGCTCCTCGGCCGAGGGCCGCCCACCTGACTCCCCCGGGAGCCGCCCACCCGACTCGTCCGGGCCCCCGGGGGACGGGTTCACGGGCGCCGCGGCGATGGTCGGCACCCAGCCGCCTGCCGGGAGAGGCCGCGCGTCATCGGAGCCGGCCGTTGCCTGGGGATCCGGCTGCCAGGCCCATGCGTTCTCCGCCGGCGTGGGAAACAGGCCGGAGTCCACTGTCCGGGGAGCCGCCGGCGGTACGCCGGGCGGCCAGGTGGCAGGGGAGATGGCTGTCACGGCTGGGCCGCTCACGACCGGCGCGTCGGCGGGCGCCCACAGATGGGTGGCCGGCAGCGAGGAGGCGGGCGACGACAGGTCGGCCGAGGGCGGGGCGTGGGTGGCTGTCCACCGGTCGACCGAGGAGACCCTCGGCAGCAGCACCGTGCCGGGATTGCAGTCGCCGGGCGTCACCCGACCAGGACCATCCACGGGGCTCACCAGCAGGAACGCGGTCGTGGGAAGGGTCTGCAGGGTGGTGGGCTCGACGAGGAACTCGTACACCCGTTGGGAGGTGGTGCCGTCGGTCGTCGAGTCGGCGACGGACGTGTTCGTCGTGCGCTGCCAGGTCTGGGAGCGCGAGGTCGTCACCGACTCCTGCCAGCCGGTGTTCGTCGAGGTGTTCTGCAACCAGGGCAGCAGGCGGGTGCCGTCGTAGGTGCGGCTGCGGCCGCCGCTGGTGCCGGTGGTGTCGGAGGTGCCGTCCTGGTAGCCGACGCTGTCGCTGTCGCCGACCGTGAAGCTGCGGCCGATCTGGGCGGTGACCTGCGACATCACGAACCGGTAGCCACGTCCGACGTATTCGGCGGCGGTGGTCGCGTCCTTGCCGTTCCCCAGCCGCATGAAGATCGTCGAGCCGCCCTGGGTGCCGAGCATCCGCTCCGCGTCGTCCGCGAGCCGCTCGTACAGCAGGACGAGACGCACCCCGGCGACCTCGGCGTGCCGGCTCAGGCCGCCGAGCACCGGGCGGCCGAGCTGGTCCGCGCCGGCGACGACCAGCATGTCCCGACCGGCCGCCGGCCCCGGTGGGCGACGGCGCAACTGGTGGAGCACGGCCTGCATGACGAGGCGGTCGGCGAGCTCCTTGTGGTGGGTGGCGGACGCGCGACTGGACGTCGCGAGCACCCGCAGTCCCCGCACCGGCCACCAGGCGGCCAGCCGGCGCGGCTCGCCCACCCCCGGCCAACCGGCC
>NZ_FZMO01000052.1 GCF_900197875.1 Frankia canadensis
CTCGTCGTCGCACCCCTCGTCCAGAACATCCGCCGCGGCCACTACGAACTCGGGACCGACAGCAGCCCGCACCTGAGGCTGGCAGCCGCGTTCACCGAACTCGCCACGGCAGTCTGACCAGCAGGCGCTCCGGCCGCTGGCATGTCCAGCTTCCCCGCAATGCAACAGCGCCACGTTGACGTCCTGGAGGACGTCCGCCGGGGCGCGGCCCGCAGCATGGATGACATCCTGACCCGGCTCCGGACTCCGGCCGAGACTACAGAGAGTGAAGCGGATGAGAGTGCCGCCTGACACAACCCGCGGTACCGTCCGCCAATTGCAGTACACATTGCAGTACTCGGGGTCTTGAAAGCGGCAGAGCCCCACACCTTGGATGGGGGTGCGGGGCTCTGACCTGTCTCAACCGTGCGTGCGCTCGGAGGGAATCGAACCCCCAACCTTCTGATCCGTAGTCAGATGCTCTGTCCGTTGAGCTACGAGCGCGTACCCGCCACCGTGGTGGCCGGCGTCGCCAGCTTACAACACGGCCGGACCGACCCGGCCGGGGCAGGGGTGCCGGCACACATGTAGTTCGTCCGATGCGTGGGGTGAGTGTGGGAGGAGAGGGGTTCGACGTCGCAGGGATCACGGACCCAGCCGGATGAGGCGGGCCAGGGCGTCCACGGCGTAGCCGGCATCCGTCACGGGTCGTGGATCACGCAGGTCGGCGAGACAGGTGGCCACGTCCGTCAGCGTCCAGTGCCGTTCCTCGATCAGGCCGACCAGCAGGTGGTAGTAGGTGCGGGCGTCGCCGCGCAGCGTCCGCAGGATGCGGTCCCGTCGACCCCACGGGACCGCCATCCCGTCGGTCGCGCCCACACCGGCCGTGGAGCCGAAGGCGAGGCGGACCCGGTTGGACCCGTCCTGCCCGCACCAGGTACTGGCGACCAGTCGAGCCCGCTGGCCATATGGCAACAGCGACGCGATCGCCTCCAGGTAGCGCAGCTGGTTCGCCGTCCGCTCCCACGGTTCGCCTGCCGGCGCGCCGTACACCCTGACCGGATGTGCGAGGAGGGCGGCCGCCGTGGCCGCCGCGGTGCGCACGTCGACCCCGAGCTCGGCCAACGCGATCTGGACGTCGTCAGGGCGGAAGGCCGCCACGTCGATCTCGATCGGCTCGGCGTCGTCCGGGTGACTGTCGGGATCGAGCCGCAGCGCCGCGTCGTACAGGCCGGTGTACGAGACGGGCGCGGCACGTAGGCTGGCGAACGGGACGCAGAGGAACCCGGTCGTCATGACCGGCCGACCATCACCCTCGTGGATCTCGTCGTCCGGCTGGCGCCAGGAGCGGACGGCGAGGCCGAGCATCGTGTCCCCGGCACGCGGTGCGTAGCAGACCGTGGCCCATGGCAGGGATGCGCCGCCATGCTCGACCGATGCGTGGGTCGGCGGTGAGCCGGGGGTGAATCGCCGCAGAATCTGCGTGTACTGAGGTCCGGTGAAGTAGCCGCCGCACTGCCGCACGACCTCACCGTCGCTTCTCGGCCCGCCTGTGGTCACCGCCCAGCCCGCTGGAAGACGGACGGTGCGGGAATCGCCGACGATGATGTGCCCCCCCGACACGGCACCACGCAGCCCGCGGAACCAGGTGCGATCTCGACCACCGGCGGCCGCTGCTCAGCACAGTGATGGCCGTTCGAGTTGGACACATCGCGCCACTCTTCCGCATGCCGGGCGCAACCGAATCGTTGCAGTATGAAGTCATCGGGCGTGCCGGTCAAGAGTCACACCGGCCGTCCCGCGCTGATGGAGACAACGGCGGGCCGCGTACTCGCGGGACCGACAACGACAGGAGGACAGCAGCCGAATTCGCGCGTTCACGGCGTGGGGACGTCCGCGTACCATCAGCGAGGAACGTCCGGCCGTCGCATGTCGCGGCGACGGTGGTGCGGGCATGGGACAAAGATTCTTCGCGAGCCCAGAAGCTCGCGGCCTGAATTCCGGGGGAATGGTGACGGATCGGCTGACCATCGAGGAAGTGCGCATGCTCGCGCAGGCATTCGCCCGGCCGGCCAGCGCCACCTCCCTGCTGGAGCGCGCGGGGCTGCGCCGTTCCCAGCATCCCGGCTGGTCGGAGCGCACCTCGCTGGAGTTCTGGGAGGAGGTCAACCACAACCTGGGCCTCGGCGCGCTTCCGGACGGCCGGCATGTCATACTCGCCGCCGCGCTGCGGGATTTCCCCGAAAACCCGGTCTTTCGCGCGGGCGTTGTCCGGCCACCGTCGACGAAGCCGGAAACGGCACCTGAGATGGGGGTGTCCGGCGACCATGCGACGGCGTGTCAGGCTGGAGCGGAGGGGGTGCTGGTCGCGCTCGATCCGGTGCTGCGGGGCCCCGCCGGCACGTTGGTGCCAGCCGGCTGGCACGGCCTGGGTGACCTGATCGATCAGGCCGCGCGTTCCAGCGGGCTCTCGGAGCACGCCCTCGCCCCGCACGACCGAGGCCCCCGCCTGCTCACGACGATCACCGGTGATATCCCGGCAGCCTCCGTCGCTGCCCTGGTCCGTGCGCTGAGCACCGCGATCAGCGCCCACAACGCGAACGGCGCGGCCCACCGCGTCCGGCTCCGGATGGCTCTGCATCGAGGTCGCCTCGGCGGCGGGAGACCGGCGGCCGAGGCGGCGGCGGCGGTGATGTACCGGCTTGTCGACGCGCCCTCGCTCAGTCGCCTGCTCGACGACGAGCCGGCAGCGGACGTCGTGCTGATCGTCTCGTCCGCGCTCACCGGAGCACCGACACCCGCGTCCGAGCTCGCCGATCTCCTCCAGATCGTTCCCCAGCCGGTGACCGTCGACATCCCAGCCATGCGCCTCACAACCTGGATCGGCGCCTTTCGTTCCCCTGACGGGCGCACAGCGGCGCATTCCGGGAACGCGTTCATTCCGCCATTCGGGTCCATGTCCGCCACGCCGGAGCGGCGTGTGGCGCCCGAGCCGTCCGCGGCCGTGCTACCGGACGGGCAGGGCTGGGATTTCGTCATCTCGGCGGCGGACAGGGACGGTGGGTGGAGCGAATGGCTCGCCTGGGATCTCGTGACCCGCGACTATCTGGTCCATCTGCAGGCGTGGAACGTCGTCCCCGGTCATCACGAGGGTGCTCAGCTCCACGCGGCGATCAGCCATGCCCGGCGCATGCTGGTGGTGCTTTCCCCGGCCTATCTGCGCTCCCCGCGGGTGCTGGCCGAGTGGACGGCCGTGTGGGCCGACGACCCGAACGGGATGAAGCGGCAGCTGGTGCCGGTCCGGGTCGAGGACTGTGAGCCGAACGGCCTGCTGCGCGGCATTGCCTACATCGACCTTGTCGGCCTGACGAACGACGCCGCGAAGGCGGCGTTCCGCCGGGGAATCGACGCCTCGATCCGCGGCTGGTACCGACCGCGGACCGCGCCGCCCTTCCCAGGCCCAAGCCCAAGCCCAAGCCCGTGACCGGGACCGGGACCGGGACCGGGACAACCGGGGCTGGTATGGGCGGCCGGGGCTATGGCGACGGCCGCTCGTCGGGGGGTGGGGTCGTCTCGCCGAGGTAACTCGCCTCGACAAGGTCGGGGCGGGCGGCGAGATCGGCTGCGGATGCGCTCAGCGCGATCCGCCCGCGGTCGAGCACGTAGCCGCGGTCGGCGACGCGCAGCGCGATGGCGGCGAACTGCTCGACGAGCAGCACCCCGGTCGACGTCTCGGCGGCGATCCCGCGCAGCAGGTTCAGCAGGCGCGGCGCCACGCCCGGGGCGAGGCCGAAGGACAGCTCGTCGACGAGCAGCAGCCGCGGCCGGCGGACGAGCGCCACCGCGAGGGCGAGCCGCTGGCGTTCACCGCCGGACAACTCCCCCGCCGTCCGGTCGAGCAGGTCGCGCAGCGGCGGGAACCAGCCCAGCACCTGGTCGATCTCGTCCCGGCTGCGCCGGCCGGCGGCCAGGCTCAGGTTCTCCCGGACGGTCAGCCGGGCGAGCGCCCCACGCCCCTGCGGGACGACGGCCAGCCCGCGGCGGGCCAGCGCGCTCGGCCCCGCCCGGCGCGACCGTTCCCCGAGCAGCGTGACCTTGCCGGCGGTGACCGGCAGCTGCCCGGCCGCCGTGCGGATCAGCGTCGTCTTGCCGGCGCCGTTCGCTCCGAGCAGCGCGACGATCTCCCCGGCGCGGACGGTCAGCGAGACCTCCCGCAACACCGGCCCCTCGTGATAGCCGCTGGTCACCCGATCGAGGACCAGCAGCTCGGCGCCCGCCCCCGTGCTCTGTGTCGTCTGTTCCCCGCTGGCCGGACGAGGGACCCGGATCTCCGCCTGCGCCCTCACCGGTCGAGCCGCCCCGCCCGTGCCCTTCACCGGCACATCGCTCTGCGTGGGCGCGGTGCCGTCCGCTGGTTCGCCGAGGTAAGCCGCGCGGACGGCGGGGTCGGCCCGGACCTGCGCGGGCCGGCCGCGCGCGACGATCCGGCCGGAGTCCAGGACGAGCACCTGGTCGCAGACGTCGAAGACGAGCCGCACGTCGTGGTCGACCAGCAGGACGGCCACACCGCGCCCGGCGATCTGCCGGATCCGCCCGGCAAGCCCGTGCCGGTCGGCGGGGTCGAGGCCGGCGGCCGGCTCGTCGAGCAGCAGGACCTTCGGGGTGCCGCTGAGGGCCCGGCCGAGCGCGACCGCGGCCCGCTCGTCGTGGGTGAGCGTCGCGGGCAGGCGACGGGCGACGGGCTCCAGCCCCCACTTCTCCGCGTCCGCGCTGCCGGCCCGGACGGGAACGGCGCCATGGCGCCCACCGCGCCGGCGCGGGCCCGCGCCCCCCACGGTGGCCGTCGTCCCCTGGCCCGTTGCGGCGCCGGACCCCGGCGCGGCGAGATGACCCGGAGCGCGCGCGGGGCGGGCGACGACAGCGAGGTTCTCCGCGACGTCCAGGCTGTCGAACAGCTCCAGCCCCTGGAAGGTCCGGGCGAGGCCGTGGCGCTGGCGGGCGTGCGCCGGCAGGTCCGCCAGGGAGACGCCGTCCAGGCTGACACTGCCGGCGAAGATCGTCGCGAAGCCGGTGAGGGCGTCGATCAGCGTGGTCTTGCCGGCGCCGTTCGGCCCGATCAGGCCGGTGACGGTGCCCGCGGCCAGGGTGAACGAGACGTCCTCGACGATGCGGGTGCGGCCCTGGCCGGCGCTGAGCATGTCCACGGACAGCACCACCGTCACGACACACCACCGGGGTTGACCGCGGACGGGGCCAGCCGGGGCTGGGCGCCCTGTACCGGGGGTGGGCCGCCGGTCTCCCCCGGGCTTCCCTCGTCGCCGCGATCACCGCCGTCGCCGCCACCGCCGTCCGCGTCCGCGGCACCGGGGCCCTGCGGGCTGCGGTGGCTGTCGGGGCCCCGCGGTGGGCCGAACGGCAGGCGGCGCGCGGCCCCGGGCCCGCCGGCGGAGCGGTGCACGAGCCCGGCGGGGCGCAGGACGGCGAGCACGACCACCGCGAGCCCGCACAGCACCTGCTGGTACTCCCCCAGCCCCGCGACCCGGTCGAGCAGGGTGAAGGCCAGTCCACCGGGGACGAGCAGACCGGCCACCAGCGCGCCGCCGACACTTGTCACGCCGCCGACGGCCGCGATGGCCAGGAAGAACAGCGATGCCGTGACGCCGAACGAGTCGAACGACAGCCGTCCCTGGCCGTAGCCGATGAGGCAGCCGCCGAGGCCGGCGATCGCGGCGGACAGGGTGAATGCCAGCACCCGGGTGCGGCGCACGTCGATCCCGGCCGCGGCGGCCGCCCGCTCGTTGGCCCGCACGGCGAGCATCCGCCGGCCGAGACCGGCGGTGCGCAGCCGGGCGACGCCGTAGCCGCACGCGGCGAACAGGACGAGCGACAGCAGGCCGTACTGCACCCGCGGGAAGCCGGGCCCGGCGAGGCCCAGGTCCAGTCCGAAGATCTTCGGACTGGGCACGGACGACCCTTTCAGGCCACCGGTGACCAGCGGATTGCCGAACACGGCCTCCTGGATCGCCACACCACCAACGAGGGTGATCACCGCCAGGTCGAGCCCGCGCAGCCGGCGCGCGACCATGCCGAGGAACAGCCCGGCCCCCGCGGCGGCCGCGATCGCGATCAGCGGGGCGACCGGGAACGGCACCCCGAGCTCGCCCTCCAGTCGGGCCAGCAGGAAGCCGGCGACGCCGGCGATCGTCATCTGCGCCAGCGAGAGCTGCCCGACGTAGCCGGTGAGCACGACGAACGACAGGCACACCACCGCGCCGGCGAGGCTGCGCTCCAGGCCGAGCCGGTAGGCGCCGGTCAGCGCGAACAGCGCCACGACCCCGATCGGCACCCCGATGAGCAGGCCGACGAGCGGGCGCCGCGCCGGCACGACCACCGGCAGTGGCGCGGTCACGACGGCGCTGGCCGTGCGGCCGGGGATCAGCGCGCCGCGCCGGCCGGCCACGGCGAGGACCAGGATCATCGGCAGCAGCGCGCGCAGGCCGGGCTGGTTGAGCCAGCTCACGTCCTGCTGCACGGGCAGCAGTACCGCCTGGGCGACGCCGATGCCGAGCGCGCCGAGCACGGTCAGGCCGAACGACGACAGCCCACCGAGCAGCGCGGCGGCCAGCGCCGGCACGACGAACAACGAGTAACTCGTCGGGTTGAGCGCACTGATCGGGGCGACGAGGATGCCCGCGAGCGCGGCGAGCACGGCGGCGAGCATCCAGTTCGCCGCGGCGATCCAGCCCGGGCGCCGGCCGATCAGCGCCGTCGTCTCCTCGTCGTCCGCGACGGCCCGGCTGGCCAGGCCGAACGTCGTCCACCGCGACATCGCCCACAGCGCCGCGGCGGCGACGATCACGATCCCGGCGAGCAGCAGCCGGTCGCTGGAGACGGTCGCGCCGAACACGTGCACGGCCTTCTGCGGCAGGACGGGCTGCAGGAAGCGGTTGTCCGAACCGAACTGGATGACGGCCACGGACTGCAGGGCGATCGTGAGCCCGACGGCGGCGACCACCGTCATCATCGGCTGCGCCCGCCGCAGCGGCCGGAACACCACCAGGTAGGCCACCAACGACAGCAGCGCGGCCATCACAAGCGATACCGACAAAGCCAGCCCGAACGTGGGGGTGTCGGTCAGATGAATTCGAGGTGGCAGTCCGACGACGGGAAGCACCAGATCGCCGACTTCCCGAAGTTCGGCATACTGATAGGTGGCGAACATGGCGAACGCGCCATGCGCGATGTTGATGACGCCGGACGACCGGTAGGTGAGCACGAGCCCAAGGCCGAGCGCCGCGTACACCGCGCCGGGCCCGAGGCCCAGCAGCATTGCGGCTACATAGGTGGTCACGGTGCTCCCCAGCAGATATACGGCATCGGCGCCGACCGAGGTGCAACACCACGGAAGTGCGGACGCGCTGTCACCGCATCACTCCCGTCCCGCCTGGACGGCGGTCTCACCCAGGAACCGGGTGAGATGGAGTGTAGCTTGACCGCCCGTGAGACAAGCTTCCCGCGTCCTCCTCGCGTTCTCCGTCGCCATCTCCGTCGCCGTGGCCGGCGCCGGATGCACGAGCCAGCGCGGTGGCTCGGCAGGCGGCGCAGCAGCCGACGGTTCCACGGCGAGCCACCTGACCGGGCCGCCGGTGAACCTCGGGTTCGTCACCGTCGAGAACAGCACCCTTGGGTCATATCCCGAGACCCGCCGGGCCGCCCAGGCCGCCGTGGACCACGCGAACGGCGCCCTCGGGGGCGTCGGCGGCCGTCCGCTGCGGTTGATCACCTGCGCCACGGACGGCTCCCCGGAATCGTCGCAGAACTGCGCCAACCGCCTCGTCGCCCAAAAGCCGGTCGCGGTGGTCGGTGGTGTCGACTTCGGTACCCAGGCTGCAATGCCGATATACGAGGCGGCACACATTCCCTACGTCACCGGCTCGCCACAGCTCAGTGGTGAGCTCGATTCGAAGAACGCGTTCGGCCTTTCCGGGGGCTCGGTGGCGGAACTGCTCGGCATCACCAGCTACCTGACCGAGACGAAGCACATACGCAGCGCGCACGCGCTGTACGTGGACCTTCCGGGCCTGCTGACCGCAGCCATCCAGGGCTCCCGGAACATCCTCCGCAAGAAGGGGGTCACCGACGTCAGACTGATCGCGGAGAAGGCGGACGCGGCGGACTTCGCCCCCGCGCTCACCCAGGCCGCGGCCGGCAATCCGGACGCCATCATCGTCGTCTTCCAGGCGGCGGCGTGCGCCCGTATCGTGCAGGCGGCGGCCGCGCTGAACGTCCGCAGCGACATCTATCTCGTCGGCGCCTGCGCCACCCCGGCGGTGCCCCGCGCGGCCGGCGGGAAGACGCAGAACCTCTACTTCGCCTCCAGCTACCTGCCGGTCGGCCCGAGCGGCGGCGACGCGGACGTGGCCGCCTTCCGCAAGGCCGTACCGGACGCGGACCGCACCTCGGCGTCGCAGGGAGCGTTCTCGACGGTGCTCAACCTGCGCACGCTGCTCGCGAAGATGCCCCAGCCAAGCGCCGACGGCCTGCTCACCGCCCTGCGGGCCACCCACGACGAGCCGAACGTGATGGCCCACCCGTACACCTGCGACGGAAAGCAGATCACGATCTTCCCGGCCCTCTGCAACACCGCGGTGCGACTGCTGCGCTGGCAGGACAACGCCTTCACCGACGTCACCGGCACCTGGCAGGACGGGCGGCAGCTCATCTCGCTGATCAACTGACCGGACCGCGATCGGCCGGCCCGCACGACCGGCCGATCGCCGCTCTCGGGCCGCCGGGCGCGCATGGCATGTCGCCGCGCCCGGCGGTCCGACGCGGTCACAGGCGCGGCCCACCCGCCTCACCACCCTCCGCAGCACCCTCTCCGCGCATCCGCGATGATTACCTCTGATAATTAAGAGCATTAGCTGACATATGGGCGCACCGCAGCCGGCGGCGCCCGCCGTGACCGGACACGCAGAGGGCGGGGCACAGTGACGGACAACACCTCCGAGGAGATCGGGCGCAAGCCGTGGTGGCGCTCGGTGGCCGACGAGCCCAAGCCCGTCGACCTGCACCCGGAGATCCCGCACTCCGCGCGCATGTACGACTACTTCCTCGGCGGCAAGGACAACTTCCCGGCAGACAGGGCGGCCGCGGATCAGGCGGTCGCGGCCACGCCGACGATCGCCGTCGCCGCCCGGCAGAACCGGGCCTTCATGCGGCGAGCCGTGCGTCACCTGGCCAGTGACCTCGGCATCCGCCAGTTCCTCGACGTGGGCACCGGAATCCCCACCTCGCCGAACCTGCACGAGGTCGCCCAGGGCATCGCGCCCGAGTGCCGCGTGGTGTATGCGGACAACGACCCGATCGTCCTGGCTCACGCCCGGGCCCTGCTCGCCAGCACCCCGCAGGGCCGCACCGCCTACCTCGACGCCGACGTCCGCGACCCCGATGGCATCCTCGCCGCGCCCGTCCTGCGTGACACCCTCGACCTGTCCCAGCCGGTGGCGCTGTCCCTCATCGCGCTCTTCCACTTCATCCCGGACTCCGAGGATCCGCACGGCATCATCGGCCGGCTGGTCGGTGCCATGCCCAGCGGCAGCTACCTGGTGCTCAGCCACGGCACGGGCGACTTCGAGCCGGCGCTGCGCGACGCCGCCGCCTCCTACCGCAAGCAGGGCGTCTCCGCCCAGCTGCGCACCCTGGCCGAGGTGACGGCCCTGTTCGGCGGGACCGAGCTGCTCGACCCGGGCATCGTCCCCGCCCACCTGTGGCGTCCGGACGGCGACGGCGCGGTCGACGGCGAGCTACCCGGCCAGCAGGCCGGCATCTACGCCGGAATCGCCCGCATCCTCTGAGGCCCGACCTGGCCAGCCGGGCCGAGTGAGTCCGGCCGGGCGAGCGCCAGTCCGGTGAGTCAGGCCGGGCTGGCTGGCCGGGCGAGCCAGTCCAGTGAGTCAGGTCGGGCCGGCCAGGCGAGCCGGGCGTTGGCCGGCGCGCGAGCGTGGCGGACGGGCCCGCGCCGGCCGGGATCAGGCCAGGTGCCGGGCGCGCGCCCAGGCGAGCACGGCCTGGGCCGCGCGGGCGTTGCCGCCGGTGTGGCGGCCGTGGGCCCATCCCCCCACCGCCGACCACAGCGCCGTGTCCGCGGCGTCGGTGGTCCGCCCCGGAGGCGTGGGTGGAGTCGTCGGTGGAGTCGTCGGTGGAGTGGTGGGCGGCGGGTTCGTCGGCGGGGTGGTCGTGCCGCCGCCGAGAGCCGCGAGCAGCTTCGAGCCGAGCGGGCTGCCGAGCCCGGACGCCGCGTCCCATCCCGGTCTGGCCTGGTAGCCCTCGTTGTCGCCGGCGGTGATGTCACTGAAGGCGGTCGGGTTCGCGTAGGAGAGGCCGGCGAGGTCGGCGACCGGCTTCCCGGTGAGCTGAGCCAGCCGCGCGACGAGGCCGGCGAGCAGCGGCGCGACGGCGGACGTCCCGCCGACCACCGCGGGGCTGCCGTCGATGACCACCCGGTAGCCGGTGCGCGGGTCGGCGTTGCCGGAGATGTCGGGCAGGGCGCGGTGGGTGCCGACCGACGCCGGCTGCCAGCTCGGACGGGTGAACGTCCCGGAGTAGCCGCCGCCGGTCGCCGAGTCGGCGCCCTCGTTCCACACCACCTCGGCGGCGCGCCCGCCGGCGGGGTCGAGGGTCAGCTTCGTGCCGCCGCAGGCGATGACGTTCGGCGAGCTGGCCGGGAAGTCGGCGACCGGCCGGTCCGTCCCGTCGTCGGCGCCGGTGTCGCCCGCGGCCGCCAGCACCGTGATCCCGGCCGCGCGGGCGGCGGCGAAGGCCTGGTCGAAGGCGCGCATCGCCTGCGCGGTCCAGGACGTCTCGGGGCCGCCCCAGCTGATGCTGATCGCCGCCGGCCGCGGGGTCGCCGCGGCGGCGGCGTTGATCGCGGCGAGGAAGCCGGCGTCCGTGTTCGGCCCGAAGTAGACGACCTGGGCGGCGGCCGGGGCGACGGCGCCGGCGACCTGGATGTCGAGTAGCACCTCGCCGTCGGCGCCCTGCGGGTCGCGGCCGGCGACGTTCTCGGCCCCCTGCACGCCGACCGCCGCCACGGGCGGGGTGGGCAGGCCGAGGCCGCCGAAGTAGGTGTCGAGGTCGGCCTGGCCGAAGCCGCCGCCGAGCTCGATGATCGCGATGGTCTGGCCCTCGCCGGTCGCGGCCGGGAAGTCGTAGGCCTGGGCGACCTGCGGGGCGGTCAGGCCGCTGGTGGCCGCGGCGGCGGGGCGCAGCCGGGGCTCAGCGGCGGGCCGCTCGTCCAGGCCGAGGACCGCGACGACCCGCTCGTCGAGCTCGTCGGGCAGGGCGAGGGTGCCCTCCCGGCCGCGCACGGTGCGCCCGCCGCTGTCGTAGAGCGCGAGCGGGGTGTCGAAGGCGGTGCGGGCGGCGGCGGCGGGACCGTGCAGCCGGACGGTGCGCGCCGGCGCGTCCACCTCGCCGACGGTCAGCCCGTGCCGCTCGGCGAAGGCGCGCACGGCGGCGACGTCGTCCGGATCGGCGTCGAAGGTGTCCTGCCCGGCGGGGCGCAGCACGACGGTCACGTCGATCGGCGCCTCGTCGGGGACCTCTCCGACGGGTGTGCCCAGCGCTGGTCTGTAGGAGCCCTGTAGGCGGGCCATGAATCCTCCCTGACGTGTGCGGATGCCGATGATCCGGCATTCGGCGCACAGCGTCCTTCCCCAGACGCGTCGCGTACACCCCGATGTCCGCGAAAGGGCAGGAAATGGCATGTAGCGGGCGCGACCAAGGCCAACAGGGCATGATCCAGCGCCCGGCGACCGGGTGTCGGGGACGACCGGGCGGCCCTGCCGGGAGATCAGGAGCACACGCGCGCCCGCGCCCTCGGCCGGGCCCCGCCCCGGGCCGGGGCGCGCACGCGGGCGCGCGCCCCGGCGAGGCGGTCTCAGATCTCGGCGACGGCCTGGGCGAACTGAGCCTGGTAGAGCCGCGCGTAGGCGCCGCCGGCGTCGACCAGCGTCCGGTGATCGCCCTGTTCGACGATCGCGCCGTCCTCCATCACCAGGATGGTGTCCGCGTCGCGGATGGTGGACAGGCGATGGGCGATGACGAACGCCGTCCGCCCCGCCCGCAGCCTCGACATGGCGTGCTGGATGAGCACCTCGGTACGGGTGTCCACCGAGCTCGTCGCCTCGTCGAGGACGAGGATGAGCGGCTCGACGAGGAACGCGCGGGCGATGGTGATCAGCTGTTTCTCCCCGCCGCTGACCCCGGTGCCCTCGTCGTCGAGCACCGTGTCGTAGCCGGCGGGCAGGGTACGGACGAACCGGTCGACGTGCGCCGCCCGCGCCGCCTCGATGATCTGCTCGCGGGTGGCCCCCTCGGCGCCGTAGGCGATGTTCTCGGCGATCGTGCCGCCGAACAGCCAGGTGTCCTGCAGCACCATGCCGATCTGTGCCCGCAGCTCGTCGCGGGACATCGCGGCGATGTCCACACCGTCCAGCGTGATCCGCCCGGATGTCACGTCGTAGAACCGCATCAGCAGGTTGATCAGCGTGGTCTTGCCGGCGCCGGTGGGCCCGACGATCGCGATCGTGTGCCCCGGCTCGGCGACCAGCGACAGGTCCTCGATCAGCGGCTTGTCCGGCTGGTAGCGGAACCCCACGTGCTCGAAGGCGACCAGCCCGCGGGGCTGCTCGGGGCGCGCGGGCTCGACCGGGTCCGGCTCCTGCTCGGGGGTGTCGAGCAGCTCGAACACCCGCTCCGCGGACGCCACGCCGGACTGCAGCAGGTTCGCCATGCTGGCGACCTGCGACATCGGCTGGCTGAACTGCCGCGAGTACTGGATGAACGCCTGCACGTCGCCGATCGACAGCGAGCCCGAGGCCACCCGCAGCCCGCCGATCACCGCGACGAGCACGTAGTTGATGTTACCGATGAACATCATCGCCGGCTGCATCAACCCGGACAGGCTCTGCGCCCGCCAGCTCGCCGCGTAGAGCTGCTCGTTGTACTCCTGGAAGGCCCGTGCGGACTCCTCCTGGCGGCCGAACGCCCGGACCAGCGTGTGGCCGGTGTACATCTCCTCGATGTGGGCGTTCAGCCGCCCGGTGACCCGCCACTGGGCGACGAACTGCGGCTGGGCCAGCTTGCCGACCCGCGCCGCCACGATCACCGACACCGGCACGGTGATGACCGCGACCAGCGCCAGCAGCCAGGAGATCCAGATCATCACCGACAGCACGCCGACGACGGTCAGCACCGACACCACGAGCTGGGACACACTCTGCTGCAGGCTCTGGCCGAGGTTGTCGATGTCGTTGGTGACCCGGCTGAGCACCTCGCCTCGCGCCTGGCCGTCGAAGTAGCGGATCGGCAGCCGGGAGATCTTTCGCTGCGTGTCGGTCCGCAGCTGGCTGACGACCCGCTGGATCGCCAGGTTCGTCAGCCGCGCCTGGATCACGCCACACAGCCCGGCCGCCGCGTAGATCACGACGACGAGCAGCAGGACGCGGCCGATCGCGTCGAAGTCCATCCCCCGGCCGGGCGTGACGTCCAGGGAGGCGAGCAGGTCCGCCTGGGTACCGTGCCCGCTGGCCCGCAGCGACGCGACGGCCTCCGCCTTCGACTGGCCGGCGGGTAGCCGCCGGCTGAACACCCCGGCGAACACCAGGTCGGTGGCATGGCCGAGCAGCCGCGGCCCGGTCACGTTGAGCCCGACGGCGGCGACCGCGAGCAGGCCGGCCGCCGTCAGCGCCAGCCGCTGCGGCCGCAGCAGGACCAGCAGCCGCCGCGTGGAGCCGGCGAAGTCCGCGGACTTCTCGACGGCGCCCTGGCCGACGAACATCCGGCCGGGGCCGGCCATCGGGGCCGGGCCGCGCCGCGGGGCCGGCACGGGCGGCCGCTTCGGTCCGGGAGCCTGCGTATTCACGCCGCCTCCTGCTCGGTGAGCTGCGAGAGGACGATCTCGCGGTAGGTCGGGTTGTCCGCCATGAGCTGGTGGTGGGTGCCGACGCCGACGACCTCGCCGCGCTCCAGCACGATGATCTCGTCGGCGTCGCGGATCGTCGCGACCCGCTGGGCGACGATGACGACGGTGGCGTCGGCCGTCTCCTGGGCGAGCGCGGCGCGCAGCCGCGCGTCGGTGGCGTAGTCGAGCGCCGAGAAGGAGTCGTCGAACAGGTAGATCTCGGGTCGGTGGACCAGCACCCGGGCGATCGCGAGGCGCTGACGCTGGCCGCCGGACACGTTGGTGCCGCCCTGGGCGATCGGGCTGTCGAGCCCGTCCGGCAGCGCCTCGACGAAGTCCCGGGCCTGAGCGATCTCCAGGGCGCGCCAGAGCTCCTCATCGGTGGCGTCGGGATTGCCGTAGCGCAGGTTCGACGCGATCGTGCCGGTGAACAGGTACGGCCGCTGTGGCACGATGCCGACGGTGCGGGCGAGCACGGCCGGGTCGAGCTCGCGCACGTCGACCCCGTCGACGAGGACGGCGCCCTCGGTCGCCTCGGCGATGCGCGGGACGAGGCCGAGCAGGGTGGTCTTGCCGCTGCCGGTGCTGCCGATGACCGCCGTCGTCCGGCCCGGGCCGGCGTTCAGGTTCACCCCCCGCAGCACCGGGACCTCCGCCCCCGGGTAGCGGAACCCCACCCCGCGCAGCTCCAGCTGCCCGTGCCCGCGCAGCTCCCGCACCGGGTGTTCCGGCGGGCGCAGCGACGACTCCGTCTCCAGGACCTCCTGGATGCGCTCGGCGCACACCTCCGCCCGCGGGATCATCATGAACATGAAGGTCGCCATCATCACCGACATGAGGATCTGCATCAGGTAGCTGATGAAGGCGGTCAGCGCGCCGATCTGCATGCCGCCGGAGTCGATGCGGTGCGCCCCGAACCAGAGCACCGCGACGCTGGAGAAGTTCACGATGGTGAGCACCAGCGGGAACATCAGCGACAGCAGCCGCCCGAAGCGCAGCGCGACGTCGGTCAGGTCGTCGTTGGCCGCCCCGAAGCGGCGCCGCTCGTGGTCCTCCCGGACGAACGCGCGGATCACCCGCAGGCCGCTGATCTGCTCGCGCAGGATGCGGTTGACCGTGTCCAGCCGCTCCTGCATGCCCCGCCCCAGCGGGCGCATCCGCCGCACGATCAGCCCGATCACGACCAGCAGCACCGGGACGATCGCGACCAGCAGCAGGGACAGCACCGCGTCCTGGTTCACGGCCAGGACGATGCCGCCGAGGCACATGATCGGCGCCGAGACCATCAGCGTGCAGCTCAGCAGGACCAGCATCTGCACCTGCTGGACGTCGTTGGTGGCCCGGGTGATGAGCGACGGCGCGCCGAAGCGGCCGACCTCACGCGCCGAGAACGCCTGCACCCGGTCGAACACGGCGGCCCGCAGGTCCCGCCCGACGGCCATCGCGGTGCGCGAGCCGTACAGCACCGCGGCACCGGCGCAGGCGAGCTGCAGAACGCTGACCCCGAGCATGATCGCACCAGTGCGCAGGATGTAACCCGTGTCGCCGACGACGACGCCGTGGTCGATGATGTTGGCGTTCAGCGTGGGCAGGTAGAGCACGGCGAGGGTCGCCACCAGCTGCAGCGACACCAGCGCGGCCAGGGGTCTGCGGTAGCGGTCGAGATACGCCCGCAGTAGCCGGATGAGCATGCGGTCCTCTCCTGGGCGGTCAGATGGCCGTGCGGCGTCCACCCGGCGGTCCGGGACGGCGCGGACCACCGTCCACCGTCCTGACGCCGACAGGCGGCGGCACCCCCCGGTCCCTGGGCATGCGACGGCCGAAAGGAGTCATCGGCCGGGGCGGCCCGGAGGGCGACGAGTCCCGGACGCGCTGCGACCTTACGACTTCAACCCAACGTGAGGTCAAACCGATTTCGACCGAGCGTCACCAACTCGAGGATGCGGCGAGTGCCCTCCAGCGTGTCACTCTCACCGCACCGATCCCATCCGCCTCGCCCGGTCCCGCCCACCCGACGCAGCCGGTCAGACACCGCCGGCCAGACGCAGCCAGCCAGACGCAGCCGAGCCGACGCGAGCGACCCGGCGCCGGCGGCCGGAACCTGCCGTGGCGGCACGATCCGGCCGCCGGATCGCCAGCAGTTTCTCGATTCCGGCCGCGCGAGGACCCCATCGGTGATTCACTTCCCGTGGCGACATGGCTCCTCGCGATCATCGGGCGCGATCGCCGGACCCGCCCGCCGAGCCGGTCGCCGGACCGATCACCACCCATGACGGCCCAGGGCGGCGAGGACGGGCGATGGCGATCCGGTCACCGAACAGCGGCGACGGGGAGCCCGATCACACCCGGGCACGTCGACAGCACCACCACCCTGATCACATTTCAGTGGCCCGAATACGGCAAGGTACGCGAATTCCGGCTGCTCGCCGAGCGAGCGTGCACATCGTCGATGCCGGATGAACCGCACGCCAGGGTCGCGCCGCGCCGCCAATACGCACCGCCGTTCGGCCTCCCCCGGCTTCGGTCCGCACGTTGTGCCCTCAACAAACCACGGCCGCGCCCGCCGAAGATCCACGGAATTTCTGTCCACAACCCCGTAGACAGGATGGTTGACACTGACCCCGGTTCGCGCGTACTCGTAGTTGCGCGCCTGCCGGTCCCCCCGTCGAAAGGAACCAATAGTGTCGGTGCGAGCATCACGTCGACGGATGGCCCGGTCGTCGTGCCGGATGGCCTGCGGATGGCGGTGAGCGGTGACGATGCCGCATGGGGGATGCGGATCGACGCCAGTTCGCCCGCAGGCGCACCACCACGACGATCGGACGGTACGTCGATGACGCTTTCCGGAGCCAGGCCCCGCGGACCGAAACCGGAACTCGATAACAAGAGTCAGCTCGCGCTCCTCCACCATCTCCACGCGCTCAACCACCCCTATCGGGTGAGTTACGAGATGGTGGTCCGCAAGGTCTGGTCCGACAGCGGCGACGTCAAGATCCGGCGGGCCCGGGCGCGTGATCTCAGCCGCCAGTTCCGCGGCGAGAAGCGGATCGAGTGGGACGTCATCGAGAACTATGTCGAGCTCCTCTACCCGGAGGACCAGACCCAACGCGCCGCGCAGCTCGAACAGTGCCGTCCCCTGCACCTGGAGGCCTTCGGTGAGCCGGACGCGGAGGGTGTGCGGCGGCAGGCGGTCGACCCGGAGTACGTGGCGGAGCTCGAGCGTCAGCTCGACGAGTCCCGGATGCGCGCCACCTTCGCCACCGCGCTGCTGGTGATCGTCCGGTCGGAGAACGCCGTGCTGCGCGGCAAGAACGTCTCGTTCGACTGGTTCCAGACGGGGGCGGACGGCGAGGAGATCGGTGATCCGGTCACCGCGCCGATCCGCCGGCAGGGTCACCGCAACGGCTACCACCATCGACGCGCCGGCCGCCCGATCGTCGCGCTGAGTGATCTGATCGGCGAACAGCCCACGGACTCCCACCGTTCCGGGGCCGCTGCCCGCCCGTCCTCGGGGGCCGTCTCCGCCTTCGCGGGTCCGGGTGGCCCGGGGGCGGGCAGCGGCCCCGGAACGGTG
>NZ_FZMO01000083.1 GCF_900197875.1 Frankia canadensis
GGGCGGGACGGCGGGCGGGACAGTGGGCGGGACAGTGGGACGGCGGGATGCGTCGAAGCGGTGATCCCTCGGCGGGAACACGCGCCTGCGAGACCGACGGGCAGCGGGTGGAGCTGGTCGCCGATCTCGCGCGTGCCGGGGCTGTCCGGCGCGGCCCCGGCGCGGGGTCGGGCCCGGAACGGATCCGCCGGCGTCCGGCTAGCGGATGTTGTGATTGATGCGGAACAGGTTGTTCGGGTCGTACCTGCTCTTGAGGCCGCGCAGCCGGGTCCAGTCCGCCTGGTCGTACGCGACGCTGACCGCCTGCGGCGTCACGTCCGTGGGGCCGAGGAAGGTCGGAATCCGTCCCCCGGTGAGCACCGGCCCGAGTCCGGTCAGCGCGGCCAGCTGCGCCTGATGGACCGCGCCGGCCTGCTCGGGAGCCGCGAGCGGGTTGCTGAGGAACACCAGGAACCGCGCATCCCGGTGCCCGATGGCGTTGGGGGACGCCGGTCGGCGCCCGAACGCCCCGCCGAGGTGGCGAATCTCGACGAAGCCCGGGGGCAGCGTGGCAGCCGGCCCGACCGCACGCAGCACCGTGGCGACGCCGTCGTCACCCAGATCGCGGGTCAGGCCGCTCTCGCTGATCGTGGCGACGGGGGCGGTAGGCACGCCGTAGATCGTGTCGAGCCGCGCGACCGGCACGGCGGTGACCGTGTCCGACACCGGGCCCAGGGCCCGCAGCGCGGCCAGCTCCGCGTCCGCGTCCGCCGGCGCTCCGACGTGCACCACTCTGATGATCAGCGCGAGCGTGCCGCGCAGCTCCGGCGGAACCGTGGGGATGTCGGGGTAGCGGACGAACGCCGCGACCGACGTCGTGCGGTCGGACACCGTCGCCGTCCAGCCGACGTAGGCCGCGAACACCCGCTCGGCGGCCGCCGCGGGGAACGTGAGCGCCCCTCCGTAGACGGTCGGCGCCGCCAGCAGGTCGATCTCGAACGAGGTGACGACGCCGAAGTTGCCCATGCCGCCCCGCACCGCCCAGAACAGGTCCGGCTCCTGGGTCGGGCTCAGCCGGCGCTGCCGGCCGTCCACGGTGACGAGGTCGATGCCGCGGACCCGGTCGGCGGCGTAGCCGTAGGTCCGGCCGATGATCGACACACCGCCGCCGGTGACATAGCCGGTGGCCCCGACGTTCGACGTCGTCCCGGCCGGGGGAAGCAGGCCCGCGGGAGCCGACGCGGCGATCACGTCCCGCCAGCGCGCTCCGCCGTCGACGCGGGCGACGCGCCGGCCGGTGTCGATCCCGACGCCCGCGAGCCTGCGCATGTTGATCAGCAGCGCGTCGTCCGCGGGGACACTGATGCCGTGCCCCGTCGCCTGCACCGCGATCGGCCAGCCGAGCCCCGCCCCGACGCGGACGGCCGCGGCCACGTCCCGCGCCGACTCGGCGAGCACGATGGCCTTCGGGCGCTGCTGGACCAGCGTGTTGAAACCGGCGCGCTCGGCGTCGTAGCCGGGATCGCCGGGCAGCAGCACCGTCGACCCGAGCGCGCCGCGCAGCGCGTCCGACGCCGTCGCGGCCTCGGCGACCCCGGTCCCGAGATCGAGCCCGACCCCGGCCGCGAGCGCCGCCGTTCCCAGACCGACGGCCTTCAGTGCCGCCCGCCTGCTCAACAGTGTGTCCAACGCACGATCCTTCCCCACGCACAGCCGAATCGGACGGTCACGACGTCACGACGTCACGCGCGCCGCCAGTCCATGACCACATGCCGGGTCGAGTCGGGAAGGCGGTTTCGCAACGTCAACAGGCCGTTGGTCAGCCGGGCGCCGCGAACCTGCTCCGTGTTGACCACACGGCGATGGGACCCGATGACCACCTGATGGACGACCGCGTCCTTCTCCACCCGCCACCGGCCGGAATACCCCAGGTAACTCTCGACGGATCCCAGGTAGGGTGCCGGCGCGTCGCCGGACCAGCTGTCGGTCCGCATCAGACTGGCCGCCATGAAACCGCTGGGATGGTAGATGAGCAGGCCGTCCGCGCCCGCGCCCAGCGGACCCTCGTCGGTGGAACCGTCCTCGTTGAGGTAGCAGTGCGACACCAGCCGCCATGCTCCGACGAGGTCCCTCTCCATCAGCATCCGCGCTCCCGGCACCGAAGATCCTGAGTTCTCGCGTCGATTCCCGGTCCGGATGTCGGCCGGGCGGCGCCGGTCAGTAGTTCCCGAGTCCTCCGCACACGTTCAGCGCCTGTGCCGTGACCGCGGCGGCCCCCGGCGACAGCAGGTACTGGACCATCGCCGCCACCTCGTGCGGCTCGACGTACCGCCCGATGGGCACGCGGGCCTCGATGCGGGACTTCGTCTCGTCCTCGTCGACGCCCCAGATGTCGGCGTAGTGCTCCCGCACCCGCTCGGCCATCGGCGTCTCGACGAAACCGGGGCAGACGGCGTTGACCGTGATTCTGGTCCTGGCCAGCTCAAGCCCCAGCGCCTTCGTGAAGCCGACGACGCCGTGCTTGGAGGCGGAATAGGGCGAGGCGTGGATGACGCCCTGCTTGCCGCCGGTCGAGGCGATGCTGATGATGCGGCCGCGGCCGCGGCCGAGCATCCCGCCGGCGACGAGCACCTCCTTGGTCATCCGGAAGACGCTGGTGAGATTCGTGTCGACGACGTCGCACCACAGCTCGTCGGAGATGTCGGGCAGATGCCCACCGCCGGGGCGGCCGGCGTTGTTCACCAGGACGTCGATGGTGCCGAAGCGGTCAAGAACCCGCCGGACGAGTTCTCCGATCTCCGCCGGGGAACGGACGTCGCAGCGGTACCCGTCGACCTCGTGGCCCCGCGCACCCAGCTCCTTGACGGTCGTGGCCACGGATTCCGGCGTGCGCGCGCACAGGAAGACCCGCATGCCGTCCGCGGCCAGGGTTCTCGCGATCTCCAGCCCGATGCCGCTGGTGGCACCGGTGACGAGGGCGACCTGCTCGGAGCGCTCGGCCATGACCGTCCGCCTTCCTCCATGTCGTGGCGCGTCGTGGTGGGACGCTGCCAAAGGGTGTTAAAGGATCACTCAAGCGGCGCGGGCTCAGGCATGACAGGCGGGCATCCCGCCGTGCAGCCGCGTCATGTCGGCGAGCAGCTGGTCGAGGTCGGCGGGCTCGGCGCCGAGGTCGACGTAGGCGCGGTGCAGGTTGGGTGCCAGCCGCTCCGAGTCGATCAGCCCGGCGAACTCCCCGAGGTCGGCGTCCCGCGCGGCCTGCAGCGGGGTCAGACCGGCCGCGATCCCCGCCCGCGCGAGCTCCGTCAGCCAGCCGAGGTAGCGCTCGGTCTGGTCGAACAGCTCCGGCCCCCCGACCGGGCCATGCCCGGGCACGACCGTCGCCGCGTCGAACTCCCGCAGGCGCCCCAGCGCGGCCCGCAGCCCGCTGATCGATCCGGTGAGGACGAACGGGGTCACGCCGGACAGGACGAGGTCCCCGGCGAACAGCACGCGCCGCCCTGGCAGCCACACGACGGTGTCGCTGGCGCTGTGCGCCGAGGCGAACGAGTGCAGCTCGATGTCATGCCCGCCCAGGCGGGCCGCGATCGGGTCGCGAAACGTCGCCTGCGGCAGGACGACCTCGATCTTCCCCCACTCGACGTCCGGCCACAGCGTGGTCAGGTGCAGGCCGGCCCGCTCCGCCTCCGCCCGCGTGCCCTCGTGCCCCACCACCAGCGCCTCGGGGAAGACGCCGTTGCCGAACGTGTGATCCCCGTGCGCGTGGGTGTTGACCACCACCCTGGGTATCGCGCCTGCCGCCGTCACGGCGAGCTCGCGCAGCCGACTCGCCCGCGCCTCGGTGGCGGCGGTGTCGACGAGGACGGCCGTGCCCCCGCCGACGAGCAGGCCCGCGTTGTTCAGGCACCAGCCGCCGTCGGGCTGCAGGAACGCGTGAACTCCGTCGGCCAGCTCGCACAGCCTCACCGGGCCGGTGAAAGTCGACATGCGGTGACTGTCACGACCGGCGGTCGAGAAGCACTCAAGAAGTGCTCGGGCCGGCCCTCGGGGCGCGCTTGACCGGCGCTTGAGCCGCCCGGCCGACACTGCCTCGGAATCCCGCCGGATCCCTGTTCCGTTCCGGATCCCTCTGGATCCCCCCGAATCCTTCCGAGCTGTGGAGGCACCGATGACCACCGCGTCCGCCGGACTCGACCTCGCCACCGTCTACCCGCGGGTCCAGCAGTTCTACGCCGCCCAGATGCAGCGGCTGGATTCCCGCGACATCGTGGGTTATGCCGGGACCTTCTCGGACGACGCCGAGTTCGCGCACACCCCCGGCCGCCCGCCGTCGCGGACCCGGGCCGGCATCATCGAGGACCTCACCGACTTCCACCGGAAGTTCTCCGACGACCCGATGCAGCGCCGGCACCTGGTGACAATGATCAATCTGGAGCCGCTGGACGACGGGCGCCTGCGGTCGACCGCCTACTGCCTGGTCGTGAAGGTCCGGCCGGGGCAGGAACCCGTGTTCGTCAGCTGCACGATGCACGACATCCTGGTGGAGCTGGACGGCGAACTGCTGAACGCGTCCCGGCACGTCTCCTACGACTGACGTTCTCCGTCGGCAGCGCATTCTCCGTCGGCAGAGCGTTCTCCGTCGGCAGAGCGTTCTCCGTCGGCAGAGCGTTCTCCTACGGGTGGGCTGGCGCCGAGCGGGCCGGGTCGGCTCGGATCCCGTTCAGGACGAGGTCGAGATGCCGGCGCCAGTCCGAGTTCCGGCTGGGCCGGAAGTACATGGTGGACATGATCCCGCAGGCGAGGACGGGAAAGTCCGAGAAGGTGAAGTCGGCGCGCAGGTGACCCGCGGCGACGGCCCGGGCGATGATACGCGTGACGATCTCCGCGAACTCGGCCTTCTGTTGTTCGGCGCCGTCCCACTGGAGCCCGGTGGATCCGAGCAGGGCGAGCTGGAAGGCGGAATCACCGTCGGCCGTCTCCAGATAGCGGTGCAGGACCGTTTCGAAGGCGACGCCGGGATCGGCGATGCTCTCGGCCTCACGGGCGAGCACGCTCATGTTCTGGAAGCGTTCCCGGACGACCGCGACGAGCAGATCTCTTTTGCTCGGAAAATGCCGGTACAGCGTGCCCATGCCGAGCCCGCTGTGCGCGGCGATCTCCTCCATCTGGACGGCATTGCCCTGCCGGGCGAAGAGCTCACCGGCGCTGGCGAGGATGCGCTCGCGGTTGCGGCGGGCGTCCGCGCGCAGGGGACGTTCGGCCTCGGCCATGTCAACCCCTCTCGCGTCACCCACGGAACATCAGGAAGTCTAGTTCCGATCACCATTGGAGTCGTCCGCGCGTAGCACCGTGAGCTGGGCGGATCGTGCCAGCGGTACGCCGGGCCGGACCTACTGGGACGGCCCGGCCCGGTGCACCGCCGCGCACGTGCGCGGCGTCGTCACGTGCGCGGCGTCGTCAGGGTGCCTGGACGACCGCCGTCGACCAGGTGAAGCCCGATCCGCAGCCGAGGATGACGGCGTACTCCCCGGGTTCGAGCATCTTCTGCTCGACGATGTCGGCCATGTTCGCCACCATGTCGCCGGCGCCGAGATGCCCGGTACGGGTGCCGAGCTGCACCGTCCTGGCCAGCAGCTGCTCGCCCAGGGCCCGGTCGTACATGACGTGCAGCAGCCGAGGGCCCAGGCGCGGCGTCACGATCATCTTCAGGCGGGGATCGTCCGCGTCGAGCTCGGCCTGCGCCAGCGCCGTGCGCAGCGAGGTGCCGACCCGGTCGCGGGCCGTCGCGGCCAGGCTCTCCTTGCCGTGCGCGGCGTAGAACTCCCTGCGCGCCTGCGCGGACGACAGGATCTCCTTGCCCTCCATCGGCGCGGTGGTGAACGGCGCGTCACCGCGGTTCAGGGCCTCGAGCCAGCCGGCGCTCGCGTGCGTCAAGGAGAGCAGGCGCAGCTCGTCGGGCCGGCCGTCGCGGCGGTGGAGCAGGGCGGCCGTCGCACCGTCGCCGTAGGCGATGTCGGTGTGCATCCGCCAGCGGTCCCACACCGGCGCCACGAACCTGTCGGCGGTGGTCACCAGGGCCGCGGTGAGGTCGGGATTCGCCAGCAGGCCGCTGGCCGCGAAGTAGAGCGCGGAGGTGCCGCCGTTGCACAGCTCGTGCATGCCGGTGGGCAGGGCGTCGGGCGGCAGGTCCAGCTCGCTGGCCACGTAGTGCGCGGGCGACCAGACCTCCTGGCCCTGGTGGTAGACCCAGGCGTGCACCAGGATGCCGACGGACGCCGGATCGCAGCCCGCCCGGCCCAGCACCTTCCGCCCGGCGAGCACGGCCATCTGGGGTGCGGCGAGATCGGCCGTGACCGGCACGTCGGTGACGCCGAGCAGCTCGACCGCCCCGGCATCGAGCCGGCCGCCGTCGACCTCCGCCTTGATGGACTCCGTCGTCTCGGGGAGCCAGGTACTGACCGCCCTGATCCCGAGATCGGCTCCGAACTTCATTTTTCTCGTCCTCCCGCGGATGATCGGTGCACGAGCGGGCCGCCGATTCCCATGACGGTGGATTGTGTGCGAACGGCGCCAGAAAGGCTCCCCGGAGGGGCGGCGGCACGACAGCGCCATCGTACGGTGCCGCAGCCCTCCGGCCGGTGTTCGAATCAGGAAAGAACCGCGGGCTTGAGCACTTCTTGAGCCCACTGACGGAAGGTCGTGGGCGTGGTCGCCTCGGCTGTACGCGGCTCGGCGTTGTAGAGACCGCCGTCAATGGCGGTCAGCAGATCGACAAGCCACTGGGCGGCGGCCTCGGTCTGGCCGTTCTGTATCAGGCTGGCCTTGTACGCGTCCGGCGGCACCTGCTGGTACCGGATAGGCCGCTCGAGAACCTCGGAGAGAATCCGTGCCTCGTCATTGTAGGAAAGGTCCTCCGGCCCGAGGACGGCCTGATAGTCCTGACCGCTCCAGGAGCTGTCCAGCAGCAGCCGCGCGGCGACGGCGGCGATGTCCCGGGTCGAACAGGTCGGGAGCTTGAGGTCGCCGTTGATGGGGTAGAAGAACATTCCCTGGTGCTTGAGCGGCGCGACCTGCCAGAGCAGGTTCTCCATGAACGCCGGCATCCGCAGCGTGCGGTAGCTGACCCCCGTCTTGTCGATCAGCTCGCAGACGGCCCGCCCCATCGTGTCCGTGTCCGCCGTCTCCTGGTGGCCGAGACCGCCGATGTTGACCAGGCGCCGCACCCCGTGCCTGGTGATGGCCGCGGACAGCGGCCCGGCGAACTCGGCCGCGCGCCGCACGGGATCGGTGGCGGTGGGGTCGGGCGGCAGCAGCCAGAACACCGACTCGGCGCCTGTCAGCGCCTTGTCCATGACGTCGGCGTCGGACAGCGACCCCTGGATGACCTCGACCTTGCCCTGTGCCTCGGGGACGAGCCGCGCCGGGTCACGTACGACCACCCGGGGGGTCACCCCGCTGCCGAGGAGGTTGAGCAGGAGCTGGCGGCCGATCTGCCCGGTGGGGGTGCAGACAACGATCATTGACTCTCCCGACAAGAGGAATCGGAACTACTCTTCCAGGTTACGAAGATAGAACCGCGATTCCGGTTGTCAAGAGGTCGGTTCGAGGCCCCAGGTCAGCCCGTCAGGACGTCCGTCAGCGCCTCACGCAGGACGTCGCGCAGGCGGGTGACGTTGCCGAGCAGCAGGTGGCCGCCGTGCGGCAGGACCAGCAGCTCGCCGCGCGGCAGCCGGTCGACGACAGCCGCGGCCTCGGCGGGCGTGGGCAGCGGCGAGTCCTCGGCGGTGAGGACGAGGGTCGGGACGTCGACGTCCTCCCACGGCAGCCGGTCACGGAGCATCTCGGGCGCGCTCACATAGGTGTCGAACAGGATGGGCGTCCCGCCGCGGCCGCACCGGCAGCAGCGTCGACATGATCTGCGCGCCGAAACCGCCTCATCACGCCCAATCCCCTGCCCCCGGACCGTCCCCAGGGGCTGTCTCCTACCCAGCGCCGCACCTCGGGCTGCCGGGCAGGACCGGCCGGCGAGATCCTGGTCAGGCTGGTTCCCAGCGCCATCCGTTGTTGTCCCGGCAGACGATCGCCTCGCCGCTGGCGGTAACTCCACGCGCCCCGTGATCCGAGGCCCGGCAGTACTGCCCCGGCTTGTAGCAGCCACCGCTGTTGGTCCGCGGACTGCAGCTGGCGGCGGCAGACGTAGCCGGCTCCGGGTTGTTCGCGGGCGGAGCGTCGTTCGCCGGCGAGGTATTCGACGGTGCCGGGTTGTTCGCCGGTGCGGCGGCCGCGGGCGGAGCCGCGGGCGCGCGGGTCGCCGCGGCGGGCGGAACCGCGCGCGTCGCGGGACGAGCCGCTGGAGCGGGTGCGTGGGTCGCCGCCTGCTGTTGCGTCGCCGCCGGCTCCGCAGCGGCGCCGAGCGCGGGCGCGACGGCCGCGGGGGCCGTCGTCGCGGCCGATGGCGGCAGCGGGCTCACCGACGGCGGCGGGCTGACGGTCGTCGAACGGGCCGGATCGGCCGACACGGGAACAGTGGCCTGGGCCGTCGGCGACGGCGCGGCCGCGCTGGTCAGTGTGGTGGCCGTCGGCGTGTTGGCGGCCGGCAGAAGCGCCGCGACGCCGATGATGAGCGCGAGGTACAGGACCACCCCGAAGGCGATCTTCAGTCCCGTGAGCGGCCCGACGACGGCGCGCACCCGTCGGTCCAGGCCGGCCATCACCCGGTCATAGCCTGAGCGTTGGTGCGGCGGCGGTGCCATGAATGTCCCCCTCGTCCCCGTAGGGCATCGGAGGCTACTGACGAGGCACCAGCGGACAGTTGGGGGTCAGAAATCCAGCCGAACGCGGTTACTCAGTGAGATGAGACAACGTGGCCAGAATGCCTCGGCCGAGGCCGGACGACTTCACGCGAAGAAATGACCAGCTCGAGTGGACCCACCCGCCAGCACCACGAGGGCCACCTCTCCATGATGGCGTGCCTGGCGCTTTCCCTACCAGCCCGGCGTTCGATCAGGTCTGGAGGAAGCGGGTGCCGGTCGCGGAGAGGAGGAATGCTCGGCCGCGGCCTGGGCCGCTCGGCGGATACGCGAAGTACCGGCCGCTGACGGGATCGGATTCGCCGGGTTCCGGTTCCAGCACCAGGCGCGTGGGCGCCGACTTGAGCCGGCTCGCGGTCCCGGAGTAGTCGGCGGTGCGCAGTTCGCCGATGCGGGCGGTCGCGACCAGGCGGACGCGGGGGTGACGGTCCTTCAGAAAATCGTTGAGGGTGTCGCCGAGCCGGGTCACATCGTCGATGAGCAGCAGCGTGGGCCGGCCCTCGCCGGCGGCCCGCTCGGCGAGGGTCGCCGCCGCGCCGAGGTCGCGTACCCGGTCCGCGGCCGGGCAGGTGGCGAGCGGCGAGTCGACGGGAGCCGCGGCGTAGATCGCCACCGCGTCACCGAGACCGGCCCGGGTGAGTTCCGCGAGCCGGCGCAGCAGCATGCTCTTGCCGCAGCGGGGCGGACCGTAGATCAGCGCCGGGCTGGCCTCCGCCAGGTCGAGGCAGGCCGGCACGACCAGCCCACCGTGCAGGGTGAGGCCCACCGGGATGGACAGCACGTCGCCGTCCAGGCGGGCGTCCCCGTCCGCGGTGAGCTCCGCGGGGTCGACCGTCGCAGGCAAGGCACGGACGCGCCGCGGCAGGAATCCGGCGTCTGCGCCGGTGCCGCTACCGGCGCCGCTACCGCTACCCGCGTCGCTGCTGCTATCCGCGTCGGTGCCGCTGCCGGCGACGGCGACGGCGCTGTTCGCCCAGGCCTCCGGCTGGGACGGTGACAGGATGGGACCCGGTTGGGCGACCTGGACCTCCATCAGCAGCTCGTTGCCGGTGGTCCACAGGCCGCGGCCCGGCTCACCGCTCGGGATCGCACGTCGTTCGATGGTGAGGTCGCCGTAGGCGTTGCGATCCGCGAGGCGCAGCACGAGCCGCTGCGGCGCGCGGGCGGCCACCTCGGCGCGCACCCGGGTGCCGGCGATCGACGCGGCCACGGCCACCTTCGACGCGGGCCCGGCGCCGATCACCGTGGCGAAGTCCTCGAGCAGCGCCATGCCCTGCTTGGAGCTGACGGCCTCGTGCGTGCTCATGAAGCCGCCCAGGTTGTCGATCAGCAGGATCGACTGGGCCTCTGCGTCCCGAGCCGCCGCGTCCATCGCTCCCAGCCGCGCGATCCGGGCCCGCAGGAACGCCAGCAGGTTCGCCTGCCGCTCCAGCTCGTCGCCGAGGATGACGTTGCCGGCGCAGTGCGGCAGCGCGCCGAGCGCCCGCAGGTCACCGCCGGCGAAGTCCAGCACGTACAGGTGCAGCCCGGTCGGCGGCAGCGACGCGGTCAGGCTGGTGGCGAGCACGGTCAGCGCGGTGCTGGCGCCGGCACCCGGGGCGCCGAAGACGAGCAGGTTGCCCGCGTCGAGATGCCAGGCGACGGCGGGTTGGCGGGCGTGCTCGGACTCGTCGGGACGGTCACCGCGGGCGAAGTAGGCCGCGAGCCCGGCGGGACGGCCCGGGATCATCTCGCCGGCCCGGGCCTGGGCCACGACCTCGGCCAGCGTCAGCGACGCGGGAAGCGCGGGCGGCCAGACGTCGGCGACCGGCCGCACCTGGCGCCAGTCCAGCGCCGACCGGTAGGCCCGCTGGACGCCCACGATCAGCGCACTCAGCTCCGTCCCCTCGGTTCGCCCGGCCCCCTCGGCCCGCACCCCGGCCTCGCCGTCCCTGACACCCGTGTCGCCGGCGCCGGTTCCATCGGTGATGGGCACCCAGGCCGCGGGGCCGACACCGCCGGGGCCGACACCGCCTGAGCCGACACCGTCGGAGCCCGTGCCGCCCGGGCCGGTGCCGCCCGTCTCCCACCATGGCTCGTCCAGCTCGGTGACACCGGCCGGGTCGATACTGCGCGGCCTCGACAGCTCGACACCCGCGGGGGCGATGGCGTCTGCGCTGGACGAGGCGGTCCGCGGGGCGGCGTCGGCGTCGGCGTCGGGAAGCAGCGTGAACGGGGTGAGGCGGACCGCGTCGTCCTCGGCGGCCTCGACGGGGCCGGACGGGTAGCCGGCCTGGAAGGCGAGCACCCGGTTGTCGACGCGGGCCAGGCCGCGGCCGGACGCGGTGAACCGAGCGGCGTCCGGCAGGTCGATCAGGCGCACCGAGTCCTCGACGTCGAGGAGCTTGAGGGTCATCCGCAGGTGGGTGTTGCGCTTGATCTCGTCGTAGTTGCGGACCGAGGTGGGGCTCTGGGTCGCGAACAGCAGGTGGACGCCGAGCGAGCGGCCCCGCTTGGTCAGGTCGATGATGGTCGCCAGCTCGTCGGGCAGCTCGTCGGCGAGGATCTGGAACTCGTCGATGATCACGAGCAGTCGGGGCAGCTCACCGGCGATCTGCTCGATCTTCTGCACGCCGCGGGCGAACAGCAGCCGTTCCCGGCGCAGCAGCTCGGTGCGCAGGTAGCGCAGCGCCCGCTCGGCCGCGTGCAGGTCGGTGTCGCTGACCAGGCCGACACAGTGCGGCAGCGCGGTGAGGTCCTGCAGGGATGTGCCGCCCTTGAAGTCGAACAACCCGATGATCACCTCGTCGGGTGAGTACCGCGTCGCGAGCTCGACCACGATCATCTTGAGTAGCTCGCTCTTGCCGGAGCCGGTCGCGCCGCCGAGGAGCCCGTGCGGGCCATGGCGGACGATGTCGAGCTCGAACGGCCCGTCCTCCCCGAGGCCGACCGGTATCGCGAGGCTGTCGGGGTCGCGGCGGGCGGCCCAGAGCGCGCGGATGTCGTCGGCGAGCCGGTCGGATGGCTGCGCCAGATCGAACGGGACGAGGTCTGCCAGCCGCACCCGGGCCGGCAGGGGTGCG
Organism: Frankia canadensis; assembly: GCF_900197875.1. Classification (GTDB taxonomy): domain Bacteria; phylum Actinomycetota; class Actinomycetes; order Frankiales; family Frankiaceae; genus Frankia; species Frankia canadensis. The sequence goes on from NZ_FZMO01000083.1 coordinate 11,852, forward strand.
TCCCGCTCGGCCACGAGCGGATCGTCGAGACGGGCCAGCATCCGCGCGCAGCGCTGCGCGTCGTCGGCGCCCAGCGGCGCCGGGCTCGCGCCGTGCGTGGCCCGACCGGTCCTGGCGTCGACCTGCGCAACCGTGCCGTCGGGTCCGATCTCAATCAGGGTGGTGGTCAGATTGGGGGGTGGCCCATCCACGACGATCGCCGACGCGTCGGCCGCGAGCGCCCGGCGGAAGGCGAGACTGGACCCGGGCCGCAGCCTCGGGCCGTCGACGATCAGCAGGGTGCGGACCGCGTTTATCCGCTCCGGCGACGTGGCGTTCGGCAGGCTGATCGCCGGACCGCCGCCTCCGCCGCTGGTCGTGGGAGAGGCAGCACCTCGCCCGCCGTGGCCGGTGGCTCGGTGCGGTCCGGCGCCGACGGGACTGGCCGCACCCGCACCCGTACCCGCGCCGGTCAGCCAGGCGGCGGCCTCGTCGAGGGCGCGTTGCGGGTCGGCGGTCGCGTCGATGCGACGTACCCGGAGTTCCCCGCTCGTCTCGTCCCGCAGGTGCGGGAGCCACTTGAGCCACTCCCAGTCGGTGGTGTCCTCGACCAGCAGGCCGATCCGCAGATGAGCGGGCCCCTGCGCGCAGCAGGCCTGGCAGATCGCCGCCCGGACCAGGCCGAGCACGTCCGGCCGCGGGCCGCGCAGCGTCACGAGCTCGCCGCGATCCAGACTGAACGTCAGCGGCACGGACGCGAGGCCCCCCGATCGGACCACCCGCTCCCTGATCTCGGCGCCGGCCTGCTCCACCCGTTCGACCGCCGGGCGCCAGTCCAGGTGCCCGACGGCGACGAAGACGTCCAGAAAGTCGCTGTCGGTGGGCCCACGTTCCCACAGGGTGGCGCCCGTCTGATCGGCGGCGCGCACCCAGTCGGCGGCCGTCGGCGTGACGTCCCAGCGCCGCCGCAGCTCCAGCCGCCTGGCCTCGGCCAACCTGGCGTCGAACGCGGCAAGTTCCGCCGCCCGCTCGGCCGCGCTGCGACGCACCTCCCTGCGGCGACGCAGCCGGTTCTCCACGAACGAGAACACCACGATGATCGCGCCCAGCGCCGACAGCAGCGCATACATGAGCTGCCTCGTCACCGTGAACAGAACGCCGGCCAGAACCAGCGGCGCACCAAGCGACGCCCAGTTGAACGGACTCGCCTGCCCCGGCTCCCGGACAACCGGCGGCAACGTGACCACGCCTGGCGCCGGCGGCGACACCGGACGTGCGGTGCGGTGGAACGCCACGGTCGACCGGTTCTCGACGGGCACGCCCACGGTCTGGCCGGGCTGGGCGCGGCCCCCCCTCCGGCCCAGACGCATCGCGCTGGAGCCCACCGCAAGCACCGCACCGGGACGCAGCACCTGACCGTCCTTCACGGCACCGCCGTCCCACGAGTCATCGCCGTTCCCGGCGGCCTCGCCATCGACGGTCAGCTCCCGCACGGCCCACCTGAGGGTCACGACGTCGTCGACGAGGACGAACTCGGCGGCCGCCTCCTCGAAGTCGCCGCCACGCTCCAGCAACGCCCCCTCGAACGGATCGACGAACAGCGACACCGTCTCTCCCCCGGGCACCGCCAGGCGCCGCCCAACGCCCCGACCAGCCACGATGACGAGCTCCCACCCGCCGCCACCCGCCCCCGCGGAGGACCAGAGCAACGGGTCGGACGGGCTGACGGGGCTGTGTCCACCGGGCGTCCCGCGCGGACCAGACGTCTCGGAAGAACCGGAGGGTTCAGCGCCTGCCACCGCTGGCGCCGGTATCCACCACTCCACCTCGGCCGCGGCTGATTCGAGGCCGCCAGCCTCCGGAACGGCCGTGGACTCCCACCAGACATCGGTGCCGCCCGTCTGGCCGGCCGAGGCGGACGGCCCCGGGTCAGTCAGCCCGCCGCCGTACCCGGACCGATACCCGTCCACAGGCTCGGCCGGGGCGACCTCCACGCCGTCAACGAGCCCGCAGACCGCCACCGGCAGGTCGGGCCCGAACGACTCCCCCTCCACCACCAGACCGAACTCGCCCAGCGGCCCGAACAGGCGAACGCCCAGTTCCCACACCATCGCATCCGCGCCGACCTCCGCCGACCAGTCCCGCGAGGCCCCACCCTCCGAGACCGCGCGCACCCTGATGATCACTACTTCTGGACACCGCCCTACGCATCAAACGCGATCAGGTCCTCGATGGCCTGCCGGAACCATGCCCAGAAGTTCTCATAGTCCCGATTGCTGTACCAGTGTCTGTCCCAGGGGTCGACAGTCACGATTTTTCCGGTCTCCGGATGCCAACAGACGACGTCATCGTTCGGCGCGTACCTGGCGAAAGGAACGAGGTGATTTTCTGGAAATCTTTCCGCGAGAGTGTTGTAGATGCTGAATAGCATCCGCCCTTCGATGATCTGCCATGGTTCGAGATCGGTCAGCCCAAGCTCGACGACCCGGAGATATTCCGACGGGTAGTTGAATCCAGCCGGCAGCTCAGTCAGCGGAATCAGCTCGGCCATGTAAGTTTCCTTCCCATCCCGTGATCGGCGAACCCATCGGATAATCGACGAGCAGCGAGACCATCTTCCCGCCTGCCACGAGCCGCCGCCTCGCCCCCAGGCCGGCCACGACTACCAGCTCCCACCCACCCGCGGGA
>NZ_FZMO01000160.1 GCF_900197875.1 Frankia canadensis
GCGTTCTGCCTGGGCGGGCCGGGGTCCTTCGGGGAGGACGGTGACGCTGGCCTGGCGGGCCTCACCTCCGAGGCGGACCAGGGTCGAGCGCTGCGCCGGCACCTCGCCCTCGAACTCCACCCGCACGGCGAAGGCGATCCCCTCCAGCTGCCCGGACGGCCCGGGCCTGATCGGCTCCGTGGGGTGGAGGAACTCCGTCTGGTAGAGCAGGCCCGCGACCGTGGTCCGCCCCCGCCCGTCCGCCGCGGCCCGCGGGTGACGGGCGATCCCCAGCCGGACCTCACGGGCCAGCGGCGGCGCGGCCTCGACGGCGAGGTCCGCCAGCGCGTCTGCGACCTCACCCTCGAGATAGCGCTCGATCGTCGACGCGTCCAGCAGCGCCGGCGACGCATCGCCAGGGCCGGCCAGCAGCTGCTGCGGACCGCCGGTGCCCGCGCTCGCAAGATCGGTGCTGATCCCGGCCGGCAGGCCCGCGCCCGAGGCCGGGTCGTCGCCGTAGGTATGCGCGGCGACCGCCGGATCGGCGCGGGGGAGCAGGCGGCGCGGGCCGGTGTCCTCGTCGACGACGAGATCGGCGGGTGCGGGCAGCAGCACCCGGGGACGCGAGCCGCCGGTCCGCACGAGAACCGGTCCGACGATCCGCTTGGGGTTCGTCGCGGCGTTCGTCCCGAAGATCGCCTGGACGGCTCCGCCCAGCGTCGACGGCCGCGGCATCGTGGTGCGCCCGGTCGCCGCGACCCCGACCGTGAACGGGCGGCCGTCCCGGAAGGTGACGACGTCCAGCGGGTGCAGCAGCACCCAGACCGCGTGCGGCGAGCCGGACTCCGTGGACATCGTCGCGGTCACCGGCCTTCCTGGACGAGGAACCGGGCGATGGCGAGCGCGTCCACCCAGGACTCGACGTCCGCGACGGACAGCCGGTCGACCGGCGGCTCCACCGTGCGGATCACCTCGGTGAACGACGCGGACCGCTGATAACGTTCGGCCTCGGATCCGGCGCCGCCGGCCAGGTGCCGGGCCACGAGGCGACGAACCTCCGCTGGATAGTCGAGACCGTCGCCGGCGAGCGAGGCGATCCCATACCGCGATCCGTGCAGGCTGGCGACCAGGCGCGGCGACAGCTCGCCGCGGAACGCCGCCACCACCGCGTCGAGGGAAACGGTCGGCTCGGCGCCGCCCCGGCCCCGCCACGGCAGCACGATCGCCGCCTTCTCCCCGCCGCGCCGCACCACGACCACCGACAGGCTGTTCTTTCCCGGGCGCCGCTTGGCTTCCTCCAACGCCTCCCGGGCGCGGACGAGCGCATCCTGCAGGGGGTAGCTGGCGTGGAAGTAGACGATCGCGCTGCACACCGACGGCCTGCGCAGCAAGCCGACAGCCTCCGCCAGGAAAAGCTCGCGGCACCGTCGCGCGGCGCGCAGCGCGTGCACCGCCGGCACCATTCCCAGCAGGTCGTCGCCGCCGGCGTACACCGCCCGCCCGGACAACTCCTCGAGCGCCTCGCTCTGGCGCCCAGCGACCTCGACGAGCGCCCTCGACACGCTCTCATGCCACGCCCGGGTGCCCAGCGCCGTCGGGTTGCGCGCCGGATCGAGCGCCCGGCCCATACCGTCCGCGTCCTGGACGAGCAGCGCCAGGTAGGTGGCCGCGCCCTCATCTGCGCCAACGCCATCTGGCCGAACGCCATCTGGCCGAACGCCAGCTGCCTCAACGCCGTTGTCGCGGTCGTCTGTGTCGTCGAGATCGCCGGCTGCGTCGGCAGCGGACAGGCAGGCACGCAGCGTTCGCACGGCCGCGCGGCCCCGCGCGCAGCCCAGTGACAGCGCCGACCGGGCGCCGGCGTCCACCGCGGCTGGCCGAAGACCGTACTCGTGTAGCAGCGACTCGGGCTGCCACGTGTCGGGCAGGCTCCATGAGCCGTCCATCCGCACCCAGCCTCGCGCCGGTCCGCCGGCCTCTGCCGCGGCACTCTCCAGCACGGGCAGCGGACTCGGTCCCGCCGTCACCCGGGCGTCCGCCGCTCCGGCATCATGCAGCGCGCCGACGACGTCGATGAGCGCGAGCCGGTGCTCGGTCAGCGCCGCAGCCAGGTCGGCATCGCCGCCCGGCCGTGCGAGGGCGACAAGCACCGCAAGGCGGAACGGCGCCGTCGCGACCGTCGCGGTCGACGGGAAAGCGGCCCGGCTGCCCAGCAGCGTGTCGGCCACCTGTGAGTCCCGCTTCACGGCGCAGACCGGGCACAGCCGCTCGGTCGCGGTCACCCGCAGCGTTGAGGGCAGCCCTGTGGGCTCGCCGCCCGGTCCCGGGTGGCCTGGCGGTCCCGGGAGGCCCGGCACCGGGCGACAGGCGTTCTCGCCGCGCGACTTCCGCAGCCCTTCTCGCAGCCCACACAGCGAACACGGTTGCGCCCCACGCCCGACATAGCCGGGGAAATCGCGTACCCGTCGGCGGGCACCTGACGCCGCCTGACAGATCGCCCACCCCCGCGCGTAGGCGGCGTCTTGCGGGCCGGCCGTGCGACCTGGATCGGCGGGATGCCCCGGGCTGGCCGCGTCGGGCCCGGGTGGGGTCCAGCTCACCCACCGCAGGGTGGGCATGGTGTCCAGGTCGGACAGAACGTCGAGGTTCGGCGAGGGGAAGGTCAGAGCCGCGAGCTCACGCCACGTCTGGCGCACCTCCACCGCTGCCGAGCGGGCGATCAACGCCGGATCGTGCCCGGCGGGAGCCACCGCGAACAGCCGGTTCGGCAGGCCGTCGGCCGAATCGGCCGCGGACGGCAGCACCGGCTCGCCGCCATGACGCCGGATCGCCTGGACGGCGACCTGACACAGCCGCGACATGACCTGACTTGCCGCCCACAGATCCGCGGTGCGCCGCGAGGCCGCGATAAAGGGCTGCACGCCGCCGAGTGTCAGCAGGACATAGCCATCCGCGTCCTGCCCGCCCCGCGTCACCCGTCTCCCCCAAGACCGATTCCGGTGCGCTCGCCGACCCCGGTAACCCGGACAGGGGCCGCATGCCCACCCTTCGCAGCACCGTGATGGCGCCATGCGTCGGAACCCTACCCCTTTGTCGCGGAGTGACCACGGACGGCCCGGTACGCACCATCAGATCTTCGAGGTGTTGGTGGGGATCTCGGCGAGGAGGTGCTGGTCGAGGAGGTACTGGAGCTGGAGGTTTCCGGTCGGCTGGTTGCACAGCGGTGATGCGGTCGAGCCGGGGACGAGCGCGCACACGACCTGGAACTGGCGGCCGTGCTGTCGTTCTTCTCAGGAGACGGCCGAGCCGCCGAGCCAGGTCGAGAGCTGCCAGGCCACCCGGTCCACGCACGCGATCGTCGCCGTGCCGATGTATCTGCCGAATCGCTGAGTGGAGACGGCGCGGGCTGCCTCGCACATCGCCCAGCTCGGCCGGTTCAGGCCGCCGTCATCCTGCAGGGCGATGTGGTGGGGGAAGCCGCGGTCCCGGGTTGTCAGCGGGACGACGAACGCCTGCCGGATCGGTAGGAGGTTGAACCGGTCGCTGGAAATCACCAGGCAGGGTCGTGTACCGCGCTGCTCGTTGGCTACTGTCGGATCGAGGTCGACCGACCAGACGTCGCCGCGCCGGACTCTCAACGATTGAACTCCGGCCATTCCGACGACGCCGAACTATCGGTGCCGGCGGTGGCGGCATCCCAGCTGTCCAGCTCGTCGAGGTACTCCCGCCAGCCGTCCGGATCCTCCCGCTGGATCCGCGCATAGGACTCCTCGATGGCAGCCCAGTGCTGCTCGGCCTCGAGCCTGCGCGACTCGGCGTCCAGCAGGCCAGCCATGGTGGTGCCCCGCGCGCGGGCGACGGCCGCCAAGCGGTCGCGCACCGCGCTCTCCACCTTGATCGTCGTCAGGCTCATAGATCGAGTATACCTGTGAGGGATACTTCTAAGTATGTCGTCGGTGCACATCGAGTCCTGCGCCTGGGGGCGAGCGCAAGGAGCGCGCGCCGTGTCGCGCCCCTGCCGAGGGCGAGGCGGCCGCCTGGGCGTGGCCCAGCCGCCACCGGATGGCCCGTCAGGTCGGCCGCGGCTGGGCTGACTGGAGGACAAGGGCCTGCCGGTGGGCTGGCCGCCGTCGGTGGTCCGCTTCGGGCCGCATACCCCCCCCGACCGCAGGCCCGCACCGCCGACCCGCAGCGGTAGCCGTCGCTGCCGCCCCCGGCGGAGCTCTCGCCGCCCCAGTCCGACCCCGCCCGCGCCGGCAGGCCGCTGTCATCCCGATATCCGCACGTCATGCTCTGCCGGCGCATCGACCCGCGTCGACCAGGCCGGGATCTGTTCGCTCGTCTGAGCGTGAGTGTTACCCGCTGGGGGTATGAGACGACGAGTACCGATCTGGCGGGAGGCCGCCAGAAGGACGATGGTGCGTCCCAAGGGAAAGGTGCAGACCACAAGGCATGTCGATCATGCTGTTCCGGTTGCGGTAGGGTGCTGTTGCCGACCCACCGCGGAGGTCCGTTTTCGATACCCCCGACATCCCAGGCCAGCGCCCTGCCTCTCGGCCTCCCCTCGCTAACCCCAGCCCGATCATGAGGGCATAGAAACGCGCCGTCGAAGCGGCCGGTCACGATCGTCTCCTCTCGCTAACCCCAGCCCGATCATGAGGGCATAGAAACGCGCCGTCGAAGCGGCCGGTCACGATCGTCTCCTCTCGCTAACCCCAGCCCGATCATGAGGGCATGGAAACGAGGAGGGCCGCTGGCTGTCTTTCTTGGGGTTGTCCTCGTTCCGTCGTCGCACCATCAGATCTTCGAGGTGTTGACGGGTATCTCGGCGAGGAGGTGCTGGTCGAGGAGGTACTGGAGCTGGAGGTTTCCGGTCTGCTGGTTGCAGAGGGGCGATGCGGTCGAGCCGGGGACGAGCGCGCACACGACCTGGAACTGGCGGCCGCTGCCGGGCTGGTCGAACCAGGGGCGAATCGCGCCCGTGTACACCTGGAACGGCTGGAGCACCTGGTAGGCGTGGTAGTTGCAGCCGGCTGGGCGGGTCGTGTCGTCCAGGTTCGACGGGGGGATCGACCGCTGGGCGTACTCGGTGCCACGGGGGGAGAGGAAGCTGCCGCGCGGCAGGCCGAAACGGTCGATCTGCTGGCCGGGGCGCAGCGTGACCGTGTTTCTGACGGGCGAGCCGTCCGTGCGCAGATAGTAGCCGTCGCTCGGCGGGAAGATCCAGTTACCGGGAATTCCTGGGAAGGGCGAGAAACTGGCGGCGGGATCCCACCAGCTGTCGATGAACTGCCGGGTGGGGTGACCGCCGGTGCGGGAATAGCCGCCGAGTTCGGAGCCGACGGGGCCGAAGAGCGGCAGGCCGGCCGGGCCGAGGCGCGGATCGCCGTTGAGGTCGGCGGCCGAACACGCGTCAAAGCTCCGGATGGCCGGTGGCCGGGGGGATTCGGCGCTCGCCGGCGCGGCCGTGGCGAAGGCCAGCCCGCCGACCGCGAAGGCGACAACAATCCGGCGCAGACGCACGCTGTTCCTCCCGGCGCATCAGAGCGGTGACGACGAGCCGGAGAGTAGGGGACTGATCACGCGCCTGACCGTCAGGTCTGGCTGCGGGCGATTGCTCGCGTGTCGTCACATCAGCGTGGCCCGGCCAGGAACAGGTGTGCCTTCCGCCGCAGCGGGCGGGTTGGGTTGGTTCGGCTATCCGCCGTGGAGGGCGTCGGGCAGGTTCGCGGCGAGGAAGTCGACGGCGTCGGCGGGCCTTCTTGCCTGGTTCAGCACGCTGGAGACGGCGTCCTGGATCGTCCCGCTGACCGCCGCGTAGTACGGGCTGACCGGACGGGTGCCGGCGTGCGCGAGAGCCGCCAGGATCGCCTTGGTGAAATCGTCCTGCCGGCCCTGGTAGCCGGCCTGCAGAACGGGTGGGTAGCCGCCGTCGCGGAGCATGGTCGTCTGGACGTCCAGGTTGGTGGCGAGGTAGCTGACAAACGACCACGCCGTCGCCCGGTGCGTCGAGCAGGTCGACACGGCGAGATTGTGGCCGCCGAGCACCCCGCTCCACGGCAGCGGCTCGATGCCGACCTTGTCGGCTACCGGCGAGGTCGGTGCGGTGAGGAGCTTGTAGGCGTACGGCCAGTTCCGCATGAACAGCAGCTGGCCGTGCAGGAACGCCTCCCAGGTGCCCTGCTCCTTGTAGGCCAGGTCCGCCTGGGGGATCCAGCCGCCGGGCCGCGCGCCAGCGGCCAGCAGGCCGAGCGCGGTCCTGACGGCGTCCGCCTGCGAGACGGCCTGGTTGGGGCGTGGAGCGAGGTCGCCGCCGAGGGCGCGGACGATCTCGAGCGCGTTGACGGTCAGCCCCTCGTAGTGGGCGAACTGCCCACCGAAGCCGCCGATCGGCTCCTGACCGGCCTGGGCCCGGCGGTGGTTCACCGACCCGATCTGGGAGATCATCTCCTGCAGGCTGGCGGGCGGTTTCGTGGCGGGGCCGAGAAGATCCCTGCGGTAGAAGAGCAGCGGGACGTTGGCCAGGAACGGCACCGCCCACTGCTGGTTCCGATAGCGCCCGCTTTCCCACGAGGCCGACACGAAAAGGTCCTTGTTGATCCCGTACCTGTGCGACTCGCGTTCGTCGAGGGGGACGACGAGATGGCCACGGGCGAACTCCGCCGTCCAGACGACGTCGAGGGAGTTGACGTCGTAGCACTCGCCCGAGCCCTGCGCGGTGGCCACCAGCTGGGAACGCTGCTCGTCGGCCGACTCGGACAGCTCGATGTACCGGACGTGCTGATCGGGGTGTGCCGCGTTCCAGCGGTCGACGGCCTTTCCGATCTGATGGCCGTTCGTGAAGTCGGCGATCGCGGCGAAGGTGATCGGCCCCGCGCCGTCGTCCCCGGACGTCCCGGACGAGCAGGCGCCGACGCCCACGGCACAACCGAGGCAGGTCAGCAGGATCGCGAGGGCCAGCCGGGCCCTTCTCGCCGCGGACATGTCAGTTGATACCCCACAGACCGGACCCCACCCGCTCGACCGCCTTTCCGACGTCCGTGCTGCTCACGTTCTCGCATCTCACCCCGCCGTTCTTCTGCAGTGAATGCAGATCGGGACGGGCGCAGGTGTTCGCCCCGAACGCGAGCAGGAACACCCGTGTCAGCGGCACGCCGGGTTGGTTGAGTACCTGGATGAGGCTGTCGGTGTCGATCCCGGTGGGCTTGTCGTTGATTCCGTCGGTGAACACCACGAGTGCGTCGGCTGTTGTCGTGTCCCCGTCGGCGCGCAGCGCGCCGATCCCGGCCTGAATCGTGTCGAGCAGCCCGGTGCCGCCGTTGCGCGGGCGCAGCGACTCCAGGGCCTGCCGCACGTCGGCGCGGCGAGATCGGGGGGCGGTTCCGGCCGGCCCGAGGGATACCTTCTCGACGTAGTCACGACCACCGTCCAGATTCGTGGCGAACTCCCAGAGACCGATCTGGTCGTTGTCGCTCACCAGGCCGAGGGCCGGCTCGACGGCCTGCCCGGCGGCGCCGAGCGGGGTGACCCCGTCGAGTCCGGGAACGGCCATCGAGCCGGACACGTCGATGGCGAACAGCACATGGGCGCGTCGGCGTGCGGAGTGCCACGCGTCGATCACCGCGTCCGGAGTGACGGGGGCCGTGTCCGGGTCCACCTGATGCGTGGCCCGCGGCGGCTCGCGCTGGATGCCGGCATTCGGCGGCACTGCGTCGAATGCCGCGCCGCCCGGCGGTCGGAATCCCGCCGCGGCGATGAGGGGCCGGGCCGAGTCGCTGGTCAGGAAGGAATGCAGTCGCATTGCCACGTCTTGCTGCTCCCGATGTTCCGAGCGCGGGTCACTGACGATCACGAAGGGATAGTCGAGCAGCGGCACGCCGTCGGTGGGATAGAGCGCGGTCAGCGGTTGCGGCGTCGGTCCGCAGGCCGGCGGGTTCGCCTCGTTGTGCGCGAAGACCCGCTGTTCGGACAGCAGGGCGATCTTGTAGTCCGGGGCGGCCGACGCCGCGGCCTGACAGCCAGGCCCGAGCTCCGGATCGTCGATTCCGTCGCTCGTGACGGTCGCCTGCTCCAGCTGGTGCAGCTTCGCGAGCACGTCGCCGTCACGCAGCAGGGCGTCGCTCGGCTGGCCGTCGACCGCGGCCTGGTAAAGCGCCATGGTCGACACGAGGCCCTCGGTCGACGCCTCCGGACCGTCCCGCACAATGCGCAGGGTGCTGTTCTCGGCCTGGTGCAGCACCCCCGACAGGGACAGCGCGGACGGGTCGCTCCACCCGGATTCTCCGACGAGGCGATCGGGGGCGGCCAGCAGCAGGAATGACGACATGACCGGCGGCTGGCTTACCAGCGTGATTCCGGCGGGGTTGCCGCGGCGAAGGGCCGCCTGAACCCGCGCGACCTCGATGCTCGAACTGGGCATCCACACATGGGGGACCGGGCCGACGGCGCGCAGGTCCTCGGACGGCCATCCGTCCGAGAGGGCCTTCGTCGTTCCCCCGGGTGCGGAGGGGCTCACCACCTGGATGTTCTCCCGCCGGCAGCCGTCGCGCCGATCGCTTTCCACGAAGGCCTGGGTCAGCTCGCGCATCAGGTCCGACGTGTCGGCGGAGGTCGACAGGACGAGCTCCGTCGGTATGCCGCACGCGTCAAAGGGCCGGCCGCGCGCAAGGAGCACGCCCGTGGCCGCGACCGTGGCCGCGACGACGCCCGCGAGGCCGGCCGCGACCCACCGGCGTCTCGTCGGCCATCGCCGTCTCCCGGGTGAGGCGACTGCGGGAGACCGATCGGGACTGCCACTCCTGGCGGCAGGGGACGGCCGAGGCCGAGGCCGCGCGACCTCGGCCTTCCTTGTCACCGCCGCCGAGCGTGGGTCGTCCGGCGACGGCGGTGGTGCCGCGGGCGCGGGCGAAGGGGGCCCGGGGGGCGAAGGAGGCCCGGGGAAGGCAGGTGG
>NZ_FZMO01000070.1 GCF_900197875.1 Frankia canadensis
TCGGCGTTCCGGTCGCCCCCCACACCGATATTGATCATGAACGGGTGGTGTCGGGGCGGTGGTCCGCGCGGGCGTCCGCCCCCTCAGGCGGCCGGCCGAAACCGGTGCGTGAGGAGGCGGCGCCGCGACGAACAGCCGGTCACGCGGACTTCGACTCGGCCTCCTGGTCGTGCCCCTCGGCCGCCGTGGCCTCGGACTCGCGCAGCCGCTTGATCGAGGCGAGGATCTCCCGCTCGGCCTCCTTGCGGTCGACCCACGAGGCGCCCTCGACCGACTTGCCGGGCTCGAGGTCCTTGTAGACCTCGAAGAAGTGCTGGATCTCCAGCCGGTCGAACTCCGGCAGGTGGCGCAGGTCCCGCAGGTGCTCCTGGCGGACGTCCGCGACCGGGACGCAGAGGACCTTGTCGTCCGGCCCCTTCTCGTCGGTCATCTCGAACATGCCGATCGTCCGGCACCGCACGAGGCAGCCCGGGAAGGTCGGCTCCTCCAGCAGGACCAGTGCGTCCAGCGGGTCACCGTCACGCCCGAGGGTCCCCTCGATGAACCCGTAGTCCGAGGGGTAGTGGGTGGAGGTGAACAGCATCCGGTCCAGCCGGATACGCCCGGTGTGGTGATCCATCTCGTACTTGTTGCGCTGACCCTTGGGGATCTCGATGGTCACATCGAACTCAAGGTCCACTCCGCTCCCTGTCTCCTTCACGATCGGGACCGCCCGGTCCGTTCCGGACGGCTGCCATGTCTGCACCTGCTCCTCGGACCGCGATGGTCGGCCCGGCACCGCCAGGCGGGTGCCACGGCTCGCGGCGCCCCGCACCACGGCCACGGCGGGCCCCCGGCCGGACATCACGCCCGAGGAGGTCGACATCTAGTGTCCCGGAAGCCACCCCCAACCGGGGCCACCCGGTCGGCATCGCCACACCACCGTTCGCCGGACGGCGCGCCGACGCGCGAACCGGTCCGGTCCGGCCGGGATCCCAGGGCGGGGGCCGCCCCGCCACCTCGCGCCATACGGTGACACAGCCGTCCGGCCTGCGCCACCGCGGGCATCCGCTCCCGCTCCCGGTCGCATCTCCCACAGCCGGTCGAACTCTGCGTGCGGCGGCCGAGAGGGATCGCGGGCACCGATCCGGACGGGGCGGCCCCGCGCCCGGCGGGCGTTGCGTAGTGTCCCCGAGGTGATATCCGCCGCGCCGGTAGCCCGCCTGGGAGGGCTCACCGCGCTCGCCGGCGCCCTGTTCGCCGGATCGCTGGCCCCGGTGCCCGCCGCCGGGGCGGACGCGGGGCCGGGCGGTGCCGCGGGACGGCCGGGGGTCGTGGCGCTGGCCGGCCTCGATCCGGCGGCGCCCGCCCCCGACCCCGCCGCCGTGGCCACGCGTCTCGCCGGGACGCTCGGCGATCCCGTGCTGGCCGGCCCGGCGGCGTTCGTCGTCGACGCCTCCAGCGGCCGGGTGCTGCTCGACCAGCGGGGCCGCGTCCCGGCCACGCCGGCCTCGACGCTCAAGACCGTGGTCGCCACGGCCGCACTCGCGACCTTCCCCGACGACCGGCTGCGCACGACGGTCGTCCACAGCCCGCCGCCCGGCGGCTCGGCGACGGCGCCCGGTGGCACGCTGTGGCTGGTCGGCGGGGGTGATCCCACGTTGACCGCGGCACCGCGCGGCGGCGGGTACCCGGCGCTGTCCCGCCTCGCCGACCTCGCCGGTCAGGTGCGCGCCGCGGGCATCCGCTCGGTGGGTCAGGTCCTCGGTGACGCGTCGCTGTTCGTCGGGCCGGATCGAGCCCCGGGCTGGCGCGACAACTACGTCACCGACGGCGACGTGGCGCCCGTCTCCGCGCTCGCCGTCGACGCGGGTCGCTCCGCGCCGGGTGCCATCGGCCCCCGCGCTCCCGCCCCGCCCGCGGCGGCGGCGGCCGCCTTCGCTGGCGCGCTCACGGCGGCGGGTGTCCAGGTCGGATCGATCGGCCTGGGGCGCGCCGACCCGTCGGCCCGCGAGGTCGCCGCGGTGCGCAGCCCGCCGGTGCGGGTGCTCGTCGAGAAGATGCTCTCCGAGTCGGACAACGATCTCGCGGAGAGCCTCGGCCGGCTGGTCGCCCACCGCCGCGGCCTGCCGGCCTCATTCGCCGGCGCCACCCGCGCCGTCACCGACACGGTCGCCGGGCTGGGTATCCCCACGGCGGGCATGACCCTCTACGACGTCAGCGGCCTGTCGACCGGCGATCTGATCCCGCCCGCGACGCTCGTCGCCCTGCTGCGGGCCGCTGTGACGGCGGTCCGGCCCGAGCTGCGCACGCTGCTCACCGGACTGCCGGTGGCCGGCTTCTCGGGCACTCTGGACGACCGCTATGGCACCAGCGACACCGCGGCCGGCGCCGGCGAGGTCCGGGCGAAGACCGGCACCCTGCGCAACGTCAGCAGCCTGGCCGGCCAGGTCGTGGATGCCGACGGCCGGTTGCTGCTGTTCGCGTTCCTGTCCCCGGCCCAGGAGGCGACCGGCACCAAGGCCGCCCTGGACCGGGTGGCGGCGGCGCTCGCGGGCTGCGGCTGCCGGGCGGCGCCGACGGCACCCGCCGCCGGCCGGGCGGCGACGGCCCGATGAGGTGCCGCCGCGCCCCGGCGGACACCGGCCCTCGGCCCGACCGGCATCGCTGACACGGGGGCAGAGCGCGTGCGGGCCCGGTACGCTCGGATTCGTGGACGCCGAGCTGGTCGACTGGGAACTCGCCGTGACGACGGCGAAGAAGCTGGTCCGCCCCGGCCCGCCGACCACGCGTGAGCAGGCAGGCGAGATCGTCGCCGAGCTGCGCCGGCTCGCGGTGGAGGCCGAGCGGCACGTCGAGGACTACACCCACCTGACGCCCGCGGGCTCGCCCACGCCGATCAACGTCGTGGACCGTCCCGAATGGGTGCGCTCGAACGTGGCCGGCCTGCGGGTGCTCACCGCGCCCCTGCTGGGCCGGCTCTCCGAGCAGCAGCGCGGGACCTTCTCCACCGCCGTCGGCCGCCGGGTCACCGGCGTGCAGCTCGGCACTGCGCTCGCCTACCTCGCTGGCAAGGTGCTCGGGCAGTTCGAGGTGTTCCTGCCCCCCGAGGAGTACCTGGCGGGGCCGCAGGGCGCGGGCACGCCGGACGCCGTCGGCCGGCTCAGCCTGGTCGCGCCGAACATCGCCCACGCCGAGGCGACCATGGGCGTGGTGCCGCGGGACTTCCGGATGTGGGTGTGCCTGCACGAGCAGACCCACCGCAGTCAGTTCACCGCGGTGCCATGGCTGCGGGCCCACCTCGAGTCCGAGATCACGGCGTTCATCGAGGCCACCGACCTCGACCCGGACGTCCTCGCCGACCGGGTGCGCTCCGCGGTGACGGCGCTGCGTGGCGCGGTGTTCGATCGTGGCGCGGACGGCCCGAGCGTCGTGGAGGCGTTGCAGACACCCGCGCAGCGCGCCGTGCTCGACCGGCTGCAGGCCCTCATGACGCTGCTGGAGGGGCACGCCGACCAGGTGATGGACGCGGTGGGCCCGAAGGTGGTGCCGACGGTCGCGGACATCCGCTCCACGTTCGAGGGCCGGCGCGACGGCGGATCGCCGATCGACCGGTTCGTCCGCCGCCTGCTCGGCCTCGACCTCAAGATGCAGCAGTACCGCCAGGGCGGGGCCTTCGTCCGGGCCGTCGTCGCGGAGTCCGGGGTGGGTGGCTTCAACACGGTCTGGGAGTCGCCGGCCACGCTGCCGACGCGCGCCGAGCTCGTCGATCCGACCGCGTGGATGCAGCGCGTGCTGGGCAGTCGCCCGTCGATCTCGGCGTGACCGCCGTGGGCCGCGGGCGTGCCAGCGCCGGACGTTCCCCCCTACGGCCCACCTCATGACCTCGACTGTCACCGACGGTGACCATTCGGGCGGGGCGGCCTCCGCCCGCGCCCGCCGGGCACCCGATCCGGCGGTCGCCGCGATCCGCCTCGCGGTCCGTACCGCGATCGCCGATCTCGATCCCGGCGCACTCGTCCTCACCGCCTGCTCCGGCGGTCCGGACTCGCTGGCGCTGGCCGCCGCGCTCGCCTTCGTCGCGCCGCGGCGCGCGCTGCGCGGTGGGCTGCTCGTCGTCGATCACGGCTGGGACGACGGGTCCGCCGCCCGCGCGCAGGACGTCGCCGAGGCCGGCCGCGCCCTCGGCCTGCGACCGGCCGAGGTGCTGGTCGCGCACACGGCGCGCTCCGAGGGGGCGGCCCGCGACGCGCGCCGGGCCGTCCTGCTCGGCGCCGCCGAGCGGCTCGGCGCCGCCGCGGTCCTGCTCGGCCACACCCTCGACGACCAGGCCGAGACGGTGCTGCTGCGGCTGGCACGGGGCGCCGGCGCCCGCTCGCTCGGCGGGATGCGGCCGGCGGACGGGGTGCTGCGCCGCCCCCTGCTCGGGCTGCGCCGCGCCGACACCCGCGCCGCCTGCCGGGCGCTGGGGCTCTCGGCCTGGGACGACCCGACGAACAGCGACCGCGCCTTCGCCCGGGCTCGGGTGCGGCACAGCGTTCTCCCGCTGCTCGAGGCCGAGCTCGGCCCCGGCATCGCCGAGTCACTGGCCCGCGGCGCCGACCTGCTGCGCGCCGACGCGGACGCGCTGGACGCGACGGCGGCGGCGAGCTACGGCGCCGCCGCGGCGACGATCGGCCCGGTCGGCGGGGAGATCAGCTTCGAGGTCCCGGCGCTGGCGGCCATGCCCGCCGCGATTCGGGGCCGGGTGCTGCGCCGCGCCGCTCTCGACGTCGGCGCCTCCGCGTCGGCACTGCGGGCCGAGCACGTCTGGGCGGTGGAGGAGCTGGTGACCCGGTGGCGCGGCCAGAAGCCGGTGCCGCTGCCCTCGGGAGTGCTGGCCCGCCGCTGGGCGGGCCAGATCACACTGACCGGCCCGGCGGAGGTGTCGCGGCCGCTGGGCGCGACAGCCGGTCGGGTCCCACAGGCCGCTGGCCGGCCGCACCCGGAGCCGGCGTCCATGGAGGAGGAGCATCAGGTGACCCAGGCCGCGACGACCACGCCCGACACCGGCGGACCGCGCGGGGACGCGCCGGCGGCCAGCCCGCATCCCGACATCGACGAGGTCCTGGTCACCGCCGACGAGATCGCCGCGAAGATCCGCGAGCTCGCCGCCAGGGTCGACGCCGACTACGCCGGCCGGGAGATCCTGCTGGTCGGGGTGCTCAAGGGCGCCGTGATGGTGATGGCGGACCTGTCCCGGGCCCTGAGCGTGCCGCTGACCATGGAGTTCATGGCGGTGTCCTCGTACGGGTCGTCGACGTCGTCCTCGGGCGTGGTGCGCATCCTCAAGGACCTGGACCGCTCGATCGAGGGGCGTGACGTCCTCGTCGTCGAGGACATCATCGACTCCGGTCTCACGCTGTCCTGGCTGCTGAAGAACCTGCGCTCGCGCGGCCCGGCGTCGCTGGAGGTGCTCGCGCTGTTCCGCAAGCCGGAGGCGATCACCGTGGACGTCGATGTCCGCTATGTCGGATTCGATATTCCCAGCGCCTTCGTCGTGGGCTATGGCCTCGACTACTCCGAGTACTACCGCACCCTTCCCTTCGTCGGAACGCTCACGCCGGACGCGATCGAACGCGGCGCGCCGGACTGACGGCAGGGCGCCGCGCGGGGCCCTCGGCGGCATCGACGGGCCCGGCGCACGACCGTGCGGCCCCGGATCGCCAGGGCCGGAACAGCACAGGCCGCCGATCCGTTGGTCGGATGTGCGCGCGGTGAGATGCGCGCACCGGCGGTACCCTCGGCACAAGGGAATCCCGATCGAGGGCAGTACACACGTCAGGAGGGCGGAGCGCTCGTGTCCGGTGCTCCAGACAGATGACTCCAAGAAGAATCTTCCGTGGCTGGGTGCCACTGCTGCTCCTGGTCCTGTTCGTGATCATCCTCACGACAGGCGTCCTTTCGGGTCCCAGCGAGTACGGCAAACGTGACCTGAACTTCGTCCAGCAGCAGATCGACGACGGCCAGGTCGCGAAGGCCAAGATCCAGGACTCCAAGCAGCTCATCCAGGTCCAGACGAAGGACGGCCGGAAGTACGAGTCGTCCTATGTCAGCGAACAGGGTGTCGTTCTCGCCAACGAGCTGCGGAACAAGCGCGTCACGTACGACGTCTCGGTCGACCGCGGAAACATCCTGGTCTCCCTCCTGCTCAACCTGCTGCCCGTACTGCTCGTGGTGCTGCTGCTGTTCTTCTTCATGAACCAGATGCAGGGCGGCGGCAACCGGGTCATGAACTTCGGCAAGTCCAAGGCCAAGCTCGTGAGCAAGGACACGCCGAAGACGACCTTCACCGACGTGGCGGGCGCCGACGAGGCCATCGAGGAGCTCCAGGAGATCAAGGAGTTCCTGGAGAACCCGAGCAAGTTCCAGGCGATCGGCGCGAAGATCCCCAAGGGCGTGCTGCTCTACGGGCCGCCCGGTACCGGCAAGACGCTGCTCGCACGGGCGGTGGCCGGCGAGGCCGGGGTGCCGTTCTACTCGATCTCCGGATCCGACTTCGTCGAGATGTTCGTCGGTGTCGGCGCCAGCCGGGTGCGGGACCTGTTCGAGCAGGCGAAGGCCAACGCCCCCGCGATCATCTTCGTCGACGAGATCGACGCGGTGGGCCGCCACCGCGGCGCCGGCCTCGGCGGCGGGCACGACGAGCGTGAGCAGACCCTCAACCAGCTGCTCGTCGAGATGGACGGCTTCGACGTCAAGGGTGGGGTCATCCTCATCGCGGCGACGAACCGGCCCGACATCCTCGACCCGGCGCTGCTGCGGCCCGGGCGTTTCGACCGGCAGATCGTCGTCGACCGGCCGGACCTGCTCGGCCGCGAGGCGATCCTGCGGGTGCACGCCAAGGGCAAGCCCATCGGCCCGGACGCCGACATGCTGATCATCGCCCGGCGCACGCCCGGGTTCACCGGTGCGGATCTCGCGAACGTGCTCAACGAGGCCGCGCTGCTGGCCGCCCGGTCCAACCTGAAGTTCATCTCCTCGGCGCTGCTCGAGGAGGCGATCGACCGGGTCATGGCCGGGCCGGAGCGCAAGACGCGGGCGATGAGCGACAAGGAGAAGAAGCGCATCGCCTACCACGAGGGCGGACACGCCCTCGTGGCGCACGCGCTGCCGAACTCCGACCCCGTGCACAAGGTGACGATCCTGCCCCGGGGCCGTGCGCTCGGCTACACCATGCAGCTCCCGCTGGAGGACAAGTACCTGTCGACCAGGTCGGAGATGCTGGACCGGCTCGCCGTCCTCCTCGGCGGTCGTACAGCCGAGGAGCTGGTCTTCCACGACCCGACGACCGGCGCGAGCGACGACATCGAGAAGGCCACCCAGATCTCCCGAGCGATGATCACCCAGTACGGGATGAGCGACAAGCTCGGCGCGATCAAGTTCGGCACCGAGAACAGCGAGGTCTTCCTCGGCAAGGAGGTCGGGCACCAGCGCGACTACTCCGAGGAGGTCGCCAGCGAGATCGACGCCGAGGTCCGCCGGCTCATCGAGGCGGCGCACGACGAGGCGTGGGAGATCCTGGTCACCTACCGCGACGTGCTGGACAATCTCGTCCTGCGGCTGATGGACACCGAGACGCTGAGCAAGGACGAGGTCGCCGAGGCTTTCGCCACCGTGCAGAAGCGGCCGGTACGCGGCACCTACACCGGAGTGGGCCGGCGCATCCCGTCCGACCGCCCGCCGGTGCAGACCCCGGCCGAGCTGGGCCTCATCTCCTCCGGCGTCGCCGACCTGGTCAAGGACCCGGCGCATGGGCACGGCCCGGGCAACGGCGCGAGCGGCGGCGACCCGACGGCCCCGCCGCACGGCGTCCCCGGCCCCGGCGGGGTGATGGGTCCGGGTGGCATGGGGCCCGGCGGCGGGATGGGACCGGGTGGGATCGGTGGACCGGCCGGGAATGGCGGGCCTGGTGGGCATGGTTACCCACAGAGTCAGCCACCGGCGTCCGGTGGTGCCGACGCGCCGCCCGACGGACCGCGGATCGCGAACCCATGGGCCCCGCCGTCCTGGCCGAACGATGACGAGAGGAGACGCCGTTGACGTCCGATTCCCAGATCGGGTTCACCTCGACGGAGGAGGGGGTGCGCGAGGTGGGCGCCACGGGATCGAACGGCTTCGACGTCCCCAGCCCGCTCGCCGGCAACGGCACGGGTACTTCCACGGCCGTGCCCGCACGTGATCGGGGCAGGCCCAGCCAGGTCCGCCCGTTCGACCACGACCGGGTGGCCCGCGCGGTGCGCGAACTACTGATCGGCATCGGTGAGGATCCGGACCGGGAAGGGCTGCGCAAGACCCCGGACCGGGTCGCCCGTGCCTACCGGGAGGCTGTCGAGGGCCTCGGCCGCGAGCCGAGCGAGGTCCTCACGACGGTCTTCGACGAGGGCCACGACGAGATGGTGCTCGTGCGCGACATCGACTTCTCGTCGCTGTGCGAGCACCACCTGGTCGTGTTCTCCGGGCAGGCGCACGTCGCCTACATCCCGAACAACAAGGGCCAGATCACCGGCCTGTCGAAGCTGGCCCGGCTGGTCGATCTCTACGCCCGCCGCCCGCAGGTTCAGGAGCGGCTGACGTCGCAGATCGCCGACGCGCTGGTCGACGTGCTCGATCCCCGCGGGGTGATGGTCGTCGTCGAGGCGGAGCACCTGTGCATGTCGATGCGCGGCGTGCGCAAGCCGGGCGCGACGACGGTGACCTCCGCGGTCCGCGGCCAGTTCCTCAGCACCGCCACCCGCAACGAGGGCATGTCCCTGATCCTGCGAGGTGGCCGGCACTGAGCGCCACGCACAGCTGAGCACCGGGTATCCGGAAACCTCGGGGGCCGTCCGCCATGCGCGGACCGGCCCCCGAGGCCTGTTTCCGGGCCGGGCTTCGGCCGGCCGTCAGAGCCGGCAGGCCTGGATGCCGGAGACGAGGATGCCGCGGGCGCCGAGATCCCACAGGTCGTCCATCGTCCGGTTGACCTCGGCCCGCGGAACCATCGCCCGCACGGCCACCCACTCCTCCCGCTGCAGCGGGGAGATCGTCGGCGACTCGTAGCCGGGCGTGATCTCGCAGGCCTTCTCCAGGACGGCCGTCGGGACGTCGTAGTCCATCATCACGTACCGGCGGGCGACGAGAACGCCCTGCACACGGCGCAGCAGCCGCTCGTGTGCCCCGGTCAGCACCGCTCCGCGCTTGGCGATGACGATGGCCTCGGAGCGCAGTACCGGCTCGCCGAGCAGCTCCAGTCCGGCGGCCCGCAGGGTGCGACCGGTCTCCACCACGTCGGCGACCGCGTCCGCCACCCCGAGGCGCACCGCGGTCTCCACCGCGCCGTCGAGGGTGACGATGCCCGCCGGGGTGATGCCACGCCCGGCGAGATCGGCCCGCACCAGCGCCGGGAAGGACGTCGCGATCCGCTTGCTCTGCAGCTCCGCCACGTCCGCGAAGGCGCCCTCGGGAGCGGCGTAGCGGAAGGTGGCGTGCGCATAGCCCAGCGGCAGCAGCTCCTCCGCCGCGGCGTTGCTGTCCAGCAGCAGGTCGCGCCCGGTGATCCCGAGGTCGAGCCGCCCCGACCCCACGTAGACGGCGATGTCCCGCGGCCGCAGGAAGAAGAACTCGACGTCGTTCTCGACATCGGTGATCACCAGTTCCGCCGCGTCGCGCCGGGCATGGTAGCCGGCGTCGGCGAGCAGCTGGCTGGAGGCCGCGGACAACGACCCCTTGTTGGGAACCGCAATACGAAGCATCGTCACTACTCAGCGTCTACTAAGGTTTTCGTCTACAAGGTCTACCGAAATGGATCGCGGGGCGCTCACAGGTGGGAGTATACGTCGTCCAGGGAAAGGCCCAGCGAAATCATCATCAGCTGGCTCCAGTAGAGCAGCTGGGAGATCTCCTCGGCCGCCCTGTCCCGGCCTTCGTGCTCGGCCGCCATCCAGGCTTCCGCGGCCTCCTCGACGAGTTTCTTGCCGAGATGGTGAACGCCCTTGTCGAGGGCCGCGACGGTGCCCGAACCGGGCACCCGGCGCTGCCATTTGTCGGCGACCTCGGCAAAGAGTTCGTCGAAGGTTTTTACGGTGGATGCTTTCGCCGCGGCCGCCACGGCCGCCGGGGTGGCGGGAGCCGACGCCGGCGATCCCCCCTGCGCTCCGGGCCGGGAGACAGACCCGGACGGCGACGAGCCTGGCCGATCGGCAGGAACCATGTCCGGCATGCTACCCGGCGACGCGACGCCTCCCGGCCCGTCGAGTGGCCACGGTCCGTGCAGGCCGGCCGCCATGCCGCGGAACCAGGCCCGCCCGCCCCGGCGTTGCTGGTTGACTGGGTCACTGTGTCCCCGCCTGTCCTCGTCGCCACGGATCTCGACGGCACACTGATCCGCAGCGATGGCACCGTCTCGGCGCGCACCCGCGCGGCGCTGGGCCGGGTGCGCCGCAGCGGCGCGACGGTCGTGTTCGTGACCGGGCGCCCGAGCCGAGTGATGGCGGGGATAGCCGCACAGACGGCCGCGTCCGGCCTCGCCATCTGCGCCAACGGCGCGCTCGTGTTCGATCTTGACGCCGGGGTCGCGGTCAGCCACCGCTACCTGGAGTCCGCCACGGCGCTGCGGCTCGCACGCGCCATCCGTGAGCTGGTGCCGGACGCGGCGTTCGCGGTCGAGAGCGGGACACGCTTCGGCCGGGAACCGCGCTTCGAGACGATGTGGCCGGACCCCCAGGAGCTCGTCGGGGCCTTCCACGAACTGCTCGTGACACTGCCGGCCACGAAGCTGCTGGTTCGCCGGGGCGGGCGGCCGTTCACGGCGGTCTACGACGTGATCGTGGAGCTGGCCGGGGCGGACGCGGTGGTCACCACGTCGAGCGCGGACCTGGTGGAGATCGCCGGGCCGGGGGTGTCGAAGGCGGTCGCGCTCGCGGAACTGGCCGCGCAGCGTGGGGTGCGCGCCGATCAGGTCGTCGCGTTCGGCGACATGCCCAACGACCTGCCGATGTTCGCCTGGGCCGGCCACTCGGTGGCGGTCGCCAACGCCCATCCGGACGTGCTCGCCGCCGCGGACGAGATCACCGCGTCCAATGACGACGACGGCGTGGCGCTCATCCTCGAACGGCTCTTCCCGGCCGACTGAACGGGCCGACCGAACGGGCCGCCGGCAAACCCGTCGACAATCATGCCTTCCCGACCGCGGCGACAATCGGGCCCCGCGGCGCTCCGCGCGATCCGCCGCGTACGTTTCACGGCTCCATGACCGGAGCATCCGTGGGGTTCGGCTATCCAGGCCGAAAGAGACGGTTTCCCGTCACCGGAAACGCCGGGCCACACCACATCGGCAGCCGGTGTCGGGCGCGGCGGGCCGGGTGCCCGCGAGGCGCGGTTCCGTCCACGGAGACAGCGAGGACCACCGAGGCCGCGGCCGCCACGGAGACGGCGCAGGCCACGAGGACGGCAGGGCGACGCCACCCTCGTCCCCGGCACGGGCCAGGATAGGGGCATGGCGACCTCCGTCCATCAGGAATCGGCCGCGTCCGGGCTCCCCGCGCACGAGATCGATGCCGAGTTCCTCGCGCTGCCCCGGTCCGCGCTCACCGACGCGGCCCTGCAGACCACCCGTGACCTGGGCGCATCCCACGCGGACATTCGCATCGAGCGGCTGCGGGAGTCCTCGCTGTCCTTCCGCGACGCCTCGCTGGAAAGCCGGCACGAGGGCGCCACGCTGGGCTTGGCCGTGCGGGTGGTGCACGAGGGCGCCTGGGGCTTCGCGGCGGGTGTGGACCTGACACCGGACGAGGCGGTGCGGCTGGCCCGGGAGGCGGTCGCGATGGCCCGGGTGGCCGCGCCGCTGAACTCCGAGCCCGTCGAGCTCGCGGCCGAGCCGACCCACTCGGACGCGGTCTGGGTCTCGGCCTACACCGCGGATCCGTTCGCCGTGGACGCGCGGGAGCGGGTCGAGCGGGTCGGCGGCCTGTGCCGGGCGCTGTACGCCGCCCAGGACGTCGACCACGTCGACGGTCGCTTCGAGGCGGTGCTGGAGAACAAGTACTACGCCGACCTGGCCGGGACCTCGACCACCCAGCAGCGGGTACGGGTGCTGTGCCAGATCGAGGCGACCCGGGTCGACCCGGGCGGCGGCTTCGAGTCGATGCGCACCATCGCCCCGCCGGCGGGCCGGGGCTGGGAGTGGATGGTGGCGGGCCCCGCGGCCGGCTGCTGGGACTGGGACGGCGAGATCGAGCTGATCCCGGGGCTGCTCGCGGAGAAGGCGAAGGCGTCCTCGGTGGAGCCGGGGCGCTACGACCTGGTGATCGACCCGTCGAACCTGTGGCTGACGATCCACGAGTCCGTCGGCCACGCCACCGAGCTCGACCGGGCGCTCGGCTACGAGGCGGCCTACGCCGGCACGTCGTTCGCCACCCTCGACCAGCTCGGCGCCCTGCGCTACGGCTCCCCGGTGATGACCGTCACCGGCGACCGCACGGCCCTGCACGGCCTGGCCACCATCGGCTACGACGACGAGGGCGTGCAGACCCGCCGCTTCGACATCGTCCGGGACGGGACACTCGTCGGCTACCAGCTCGACCGGGCGATGGCGGCCCGCAACGCGGGCGTCCTCGGCGTCGAACGGTCCAACGGCTGCGCGTTCGCCGACTCCCCGCACCACGTGCCGATCCAGCGGATGGCGAACGTGTCGCTGCTGCCGGCGCCCGGCGGCCCGGCCACCGAGGACCTGATCGGCCAGGTCGAGCGCGGGATCTACATCGTCGGTGACAAAAGCTGGTCGATCGACATGCAGCGCTACAACTTCCAGTTCACCGGCCAGCGGTTCTACGAGATCCGCGACGGGCGGATCGTCGGCCAGCTGCGTGACGTCGCCTACCAGGCGACCACGACGGACTTCTGGGGCTCGCTGGAGGCGGTCGGCGGACCGGAGACCTACGTGCTCGGCGGCGCGTTCAACTGCGGCAAGGGGCAGCCCGGCCAGGTCGCGGCCGTCAGCCACGGCTGCCCGTCGGCGCTGTTCCGCGGTGTCAACGTCCTCAACACCCGGCGGGAGGCCGGCCGATGAGCCAGGTGACCGGAACCGACAGCCGCGCTCGCACCGACCGCGCCATCGGGGTGCCGCAGGACGCACCCGAGATCGTGGAGCGCGCGCTCGCGCTGTCCCGCGCCGACGCGTGCGTGGTGATCGCCAGCGAGTCCAGCACGGTGAACCTGCGGTGGGCCACCAACTCCCTGACGACCAACGGGTCGAGCCGGGACCGGTCGATCACGGTCATCAGCGTGATCGACCGGTCGTTCGGCGTCCGCACCGCCTCGACCATCGACTCCCCCCGCCGCGCCGATCCGGCGACCGCCGCACCGCACCCGACCGACGCCGATGGACTCGCCGACCTGGTCCGCGCCGCCGAGGCCGCCGCCCTCGAGGCCGCCGACGCCGAGGATTTCGCCGACCTGCTCGGGCCGGCCACCGCCGGGGGGCTCGCCACCGACGTCGCGTTCACCGACCCGGCGGTCCGCACCGGCACGGCGGTGTTCACGGACTTCGCCCGTGACCTCGCCGAGGCGTTCGGCGCCGCCCGCGCCGAGGGCCGACGGCTGTTCGGGTTCGCCGAGCACGACGTGACCACCACCTGGCTCGGCACCTCCACCGGCCTGCGGCTGCGCCACGCCCAGCCGACGGGCAGCGTGGAGTGGAACGCCAAGAGCGGCGTGCCCGGCGGCTCGGTGTGGCACGGGCAGTCGACCCGCGACTTCACCGATGTCGACGTCGCCACCACCGACGCCGCGCTGCGCTCCCGGCTGGCCTGGTGCGAGCGTTCCGTCGAGCTGCCCGCCGGCAGGTACGAGACGCTGCTGCCGCCGTCCGCCGTGGCCGACCTGATGATCAACCTGTACTGGTCGGCCGCGGGCCGGGACGCCGCCGAGGGCCGGACGGTGTTCAGCCGGGCGGGCGGCGGGACCCGGATCGGCGAGGCGATCGGCCCGGCCGGGCTGCGGTTGTCGAGTGATCCGGCGGATCCGGAGCTGGCGACCGCGCCGTTCGTGACCGCGGCGGCGTCCTCGGCGATGTCGAGTGTGTTCGACAACGGGCTTGCCCTCGGCGCGACGGACTGGATCCGTGACGGCGCCCTCGCCGCGCTGGTCCAGACCCGCGCGACGGCGCGGGCGACCGACAGCGCGGTCACCCCGATGATCGAGAACCTGATCCTGGACGGCGGCGGCACCGCGTCGCTCGACGAGATGATCGCCTCGACCCGCCGCGGCCTGCTGCTGACCAGCCTGTGGTACATCCGCGACGTCGACCCGGAGACGCTGCTGCTCACCGGGCTCACCCGCGACGGCGTCTACCTGGTGGACAACGGCGAGGTCGCCGGGGCGGTGAACAACTTCCGGTTCAACGAGTCCCCAGTGGACCTGCTGGGCCGCATCGGCGAGATCGGCGCGACCACCCGCACCATGGCGCGCGAGTGGGCGGACTGGTTCACGCTCACCCGGATGCCGCCGATGCGGGTGCCCGACCTCAACATGAGCTCGGTCAGCCCGGCGAACTAGCGCCGGCCCACGGTCCGCGGCGGCTCCCGCCCCGGCACCGGTACCGGCCCCGGCCGCGCCGCGGCGACCGGGGCCGGGGCGCCGTCACAGGTAGGCGCCGCGGCCGAACGTCTCGCCGCCCGCCTGCTGCTGGCCGCCCTGCCCGCTGGGCAGGGCCCGGCGGCGGATCTCCTCCAGCTGCGCGCGGGCCGCCATCTGCTGGGCGAACAGCACCGTCTGCAGACCGTGGAACAGGCCCTCCAGCCAACCGACCAGCTGCGCCTGGGCGATGCGCAGCTCGCTGTCGGAGGGGGTGTGCGACTCGTCGAAGGGCAGGGACAGCCGCTCCAGCTCGGACCGCAGCTCGGGGGCCAGCCCGTCGGAGAGCTCGCGGATGGAGCTGCGGTGGATCTCGCGCAGCCGCACCCGGCTGGCCTCGTCCAGCGGCGCGGCCCGGACCTCCTCCAGCAGCTGCTTGATCATGGTGCCGATGCGCATCACCTTGTCGGGCTGGGAGACCAGCTCGGCGACCGGGCTGCCGCCCTCGGCCGACTCCTCGTTCTTGTCGGCGTCCGCTGCGGCGGGGCCGCTCGCCAGGCCAAGCGCCGTGGGCTCGGCCTGGTGCAGCGCGCCGTCCGGCCCGACGATCAGGACGCGGGATTCCGGTTGATCCGTCATGACCCCTATCCTGCCCCGTCAGACGGCGGTGCACGGCGCTGGCCACGGTATGGCCACCAACCCGGCCGGCCCAGCCGGCCAGCCGCCGCTGGGGCGGGTCAGCCGGGCATGGTGAGGATGACCTTGCCGACATGGCCCAGTTCGGCGACATGCCGATGCGCCGCCACCACCTCGGTGATCGGCACGACCCGGTCGACGACCGGGCGGATCGCCCCCCGCTCGACCGCCGGCCAGACCTGGTCGCGGACCGCCGCGACGATCGCCGCCTTCTCGTCCGCCGGCCGCGCCCGCAGCGAGGCCGCGTGCACCGCGGCCCGCTTGCTCAGCAGCGTGCCCAGACTGAGCTCGCCCTTCACCCCGCCCTGCAGCCCGATGACGACGAGCCGGCCGCCGACGGCCAGCAGGGCGACGTTGCGCGGCAGGTATGCGGCACCCATGTTGTCGAGGATGACGTCCGCGCCATGGCCGCCGGTGGCCTCGCGAACCACCTCGACGAAGTCCTCGTCGCGGTAGGACACGGCGATGTCGGCGCCGAGCCCGCGCACCCGGTCGAGCTTCGCGGGCGTGCCGGCGGTGGCCGCGATGACCGCCGACGGGCGCAGCGCGCGCACCGCCTGGATGGCGAACGTCCCGATCCCGGACGCGCCGCCGTGTACGAGGAAGACCTCGCCATCACGCAGCCCGGCCAGGCCGAACACGGTGGAGTGCACGGTGCAGGCGACCTCCGGCAGCGCCGCGGCCTCGACGGGGTCGACCCCCGCTGGCACCGGCAGGACCTGACCGACCGGCACGTTCACCCGGGTCGCGTACCCGCCGCCGCTGAGCAGCGCGCACACCGGCGTGCCGACCTCGAGTCCGCCACCGGTGGGACCCACACCGAAGGTCGAGCGCAGGCCAGCGCCGCCGCCCGGGCCGGTCTCGCCGCCGGCGGCCGGGCCGACGGCGGCGACCCGCCCGGCGCACTCCAGCCCGATGATCTCGGACTCGCCG
>NZ_FZMO01000210.1 GCF_900197875.1 Frankia canadensis
GGGGTGGCGGCCGGGTCGGGGTAGCCGACGCGGAGGATCATCTGCGCCTCGCCGCTGCCGCCGGTCGCCTCGCGGACGAGGCCGCGGGTTGCCTGGATGTCGATCGCCTGGCCGAGCGGGGACGCGGCAACTCCCGCGGCGGTGGCGACGAGCAGCACCCGGCCCAGAGCCCGGCCGGCATGCAGGCGGTCCGTCGGGCTGTCGCCGTCCGTGCCGATGATGAGCACACCGGGGTGCTCGACCTGTAGCTCGCCGAGGTGCTGACCGGCCTCGCCGACCACGTCGAAGTCACGGACGGGGAACTCCGACTGGCGCGCCCGCTCATGGCCGACGACCACGTCGCGGGGAATGCCGTCGGTGGCGTTCGGGTCGGTGCGGCTCCACTGCCGCAGCTCCGCCTGGTATTCCGGGTCGTGCGCCTCGATCCAGTCGGCGTGCGCGAGCAGGACGGACAGCTCCACCCGGGCGCTGGTGCGGTCCAGCGGGACCAGCCAACAGCTTTCCGTCTCGGCGGCGTGACGCAGCCCGCGGACCAGCTCGACGGGCAGCGTGGCCGGGTCGAACGGGCGCCGGTCGGTGTGCCGGTGGACGATCGCGGTGAGCAGCGCCACATCACCCTGTGCCGGCTCACAGCGGCCGACGGCGCGCAGGGTGGCCAGCCGTCCGGTGGTGATGTCGTCGCCGTCCGGCAGTTCCTCGAGCTGGACCTCGAGGCCGGCGGCGCGCAGCGACAGCCAGGCGTTGAGCAGGGCCGCGCCGCAGCTCATCAGCAGCTGGCGGTGGTCCGGGTCGGCGACGGGAAGCGCCCGGGTGAGATCCGCGTACAGCTCCAGGGTGTCCTCGCGCAGCCGCCAGTGCCAGGGCTGCGAGTTGTGGATCGACGGCGCGAGGATCGCCGTCTCCACCGCCGCTCGGACCTGGTCGATCGACAGTGTGGTCGCCCCAGTGGTCATCGTTGCGCTCCTCCACCGCCCGGGCGGGGTTGTGCTGGCGAGCCGCCGGGCCGGTCCTCGTTCGAACGTGTCGTGTTCAGGCATGTTCAGTGTTCCCCCCGAGGCGGGAGCATGCGCCATCCGTACGCTGTTCAGTGGGAGGACGATGGTCCTGGGCAGAGGGGAGCTTCGGCCCCGGTCGCCGCCGTCAGCCGGTGAGCGCGGCGGTGAGCTCCTCGCGGGCGCGGGGATCGGCGACGGCATGGATGAGGGCGTCGGCCTGGTCGCGCTGGCTGCGGCCCCACAGCTCGGCCGTCCCGTGCTCGCTGACGACATAGCTGTGCTGGAAGCTCGTGGTCGGTTCGGTGATGGCGGGCACGATCGTCGACGTCCCCGACTTCGCGTGCCAGCTCGGCAGGGCGATGATCGCGTGACCGTCGGGGGCGTGCAGGGCGCCGGCGACGAAGTCGGGCTGGCCGCCGAATCCGGACCAGATCCGTCCGTGCACGTGGGAGGCGTTCGTCTGGGCGCGCAGATCCACCTGCAGCGCGGTGTTGACGGACGTCATGGTCCGTTGGCGGGCGATCTCGGCCGGATTGTTGACGGTCTCGGTGCGCAGCAGCCGGACGCGCGGGTTGCGATCGATCCAGCGGTACAGCTCGGCCGATCCCAGCACGAAGCTGGTCGTCAGCGCGCTGTCGGCGTCGAGGGCGCCGGCGTGTTCGAGGTCGAGGACGCCGTCGGAGAAGGTCTCCGTCCAGATCCGCAGGCCACGCCGGCCGGACAGGGCCGCCAGGGTGGCGTCGGGGACGGCGCCGATACCGAGCTGCAGGGTCGCGCCGTCGGGGACGAGCGCGGCGACCCGTTCGCCGATCGCGGCCCGCCCGGCGTCGACCGGCCGCGGGGTGGGGCTCGCCAGCGGGAGATCGACCTCGATCGCCGCGTCGATCGCCTCGACGGGCAGTTCGGCGTCACCGTGGGTGTAGGGCATCCGCCGGTTCATCTGGGCGACGACGAGGCCGCCGCCCGCCCGCGCCGCCTCGACGGCCGCCGGCAGGATGTTGACCTCGGTGCCCAGCGACACCCGGCCGTCGACCGGCACGCTCGTGTGCACGACGACGACGTCCGGCCGGCACGGCCCGCTGAACAGGCGCGGGACCAGGCTGAGCCGGCATGGCAGGTAGCGCAGCGCCGGATCGCCGCGCATCGCCGGCCCCACGAACGGCGTCGTGGGGATCACCCCGGCCCGCCGCGGGATGTCACCGTGCGCGTTGAGGACGAACAACCGGTAGGACGCGACGGCGGCGTCGATCGCGCGCAGGGCGACGGACGGCGTCGCACAGTTCCCGGACGCGACCACCAGAGGTGACCCCTCGGGCCCGGCGGAGGCGGCGGAGGCGGCCGGGTCGGGGCCCGATGCGCCGTCGGCGCGGTGGCGCAGCGCACTGGCGACCAGGGAGCCGAGTGCGTCGGCGGTCACGCGTTGGGGGGCGGTGTTCGTCATCGGCCTGTGGGGAGGCGGACGCACAGCACGGTGCGGCCCGGCGCGGAGTCGATGGTGATCGTGCCGGTGTGGCGTTCGACGACGATACGCCGGGCGATGTCCAGGCCGAGGCCGGCGCCCTCGCCGACACCCTTGGTGGTGAAGAACGCGTCGAAGGCGCGGGCGGCGACCTCGGGTGGCATCCCCGGGCCGGTGTCGGCGACCTCGACGACGACGGCGTCCGGGTCGGCGCGCAGGGTCAGGCGCAACGTCCCGCTGCCGTTCATCGCGTCGAGGGCGTTGTCGATGAGACTTGTCCACACCTGGTTCAGCTCGCCGGCATGCGCCGGGATCCGCGGCAGGCCGGCGGCGTAGTCGCGTTCGACGGTGACGCCGTCGCCGACGCGCGTTCCGAGGACGATCAGTGTGCTCTCCAGTCCGTCGGTGACGTCGATGTGCTGCATGGACGCGCGGTCCATCTGCGAATAGGACTTGATGGCGCTCACCAGCCCGGAGATGCGCTGGGTGGATTCCTTCAGCTCCGCCAGCAGCGTGGTGGTGCTCAGCGCGCCGGCGACCCATTCCAGGCCCGGCCCCAGCGCCGCCTCCCCCAGGACGGCGGCCGCGCGCTCGCACCAGGCGACGTCGGCCCCGGCGGCCGCCAGGGTCGGGGCGAGGATCCAGTCGCGGTCGACGTCGTGGCGCATCAGCCAGGACGACAGGTCGTCCTCGCGGTCGGCGAGGGCCAGCGGGTCGTGGGACGCGGCGGCGGTCGCGATCTCCCGGCGCAGCTCGTCCAGCGCGGCGAGCTGCCCGCCGGTCAGGCCGTCGCCTGCCAGGCGAACGGCGCCGCAGAGCAGGGTCTCGCAGCTGGCGGCAAGGTCGTCGACGGCGCGGGTGGCGGCCGCCGCCGGATTGTTGATCCCGTGGGCGAGGCCGGCGGCCAGCGTGCCGAGGGCTACGAGCGACTCGCGCTGGCGGGCCGTCGCCTCGATGGACCGCGCTGTTCCGTAGACGCCCTGGAGGAGGTGGCTGCCGAACGGGAACCAGGTGTCGACCCGGTCTCGCAGCGCGGCGGCGGGTATCCGCAGCACCCGGCCGGGCTTCGCGCCGCGGCCGGTGGCGAGGTAGATGCCCTGCTCGTCCCAGGCGCGGAAGCCGCCGGCCCATCGGCCCGGCACGTCCATCCGGCTGACCACGGTCTTCTCCCGGCCGATGTGCCGCTCCAGGTCGAGGGCGCCCTCGACGAGCACCCACCAGTGGTCCGCGGGCTCGCCCTCGCGGAACAGCTCCACCCCGGGCTGCACGGACAGCTCGGCGCCGTCCTCGGCGAGCTGTCCGAGCTGCGGGTCAGTGAGCCCGGCAAAGACGCTCAGCGTACGGAGTTCGTCGGCGCGCATCAGCTGATCATCCAGAAATGCCCCACTGGACAGACACTATCGCCGTCGACTCCCGCCCGGACCGTCGCGATGGTCACCGTCCCCGACGGGGTGCCGCCCCGCGGCGAAGCGCGTACCAGGTCGACCCCGCGAGGGTCACGGTCAGCAGCAGCGCGGCTGCGAGATCGATCCCCCAGGTGCCGGCATCGTTCTCCCACATCGGGTCGGACTTCGGATTGAATTTTGTCGTGGCCCCGACCATCGCGAGGCCCCAGCGGGCCGGCATCAGGTCGCCCAGCTGCTCCAACGGCGGATGACCGTGCAGCGGGATGAGCGTGCCGCCCAGCAGGAACTGCAGGAGCAGGATGACGACGAGGATCGGCATGCCGCGGTCGGCGTTCGCGATCAGCGCGGAGACCAGCAGCCCCAGGACCATCGCGGCCACCGAGACGACGACCAACGCGACGGTGACCTCGGCGAGCCCGCTGCCGCGCAGAACGACCGGCGTGTCCGGCCCGGGCTGACCGGCGAGCCCGACGACGGCCAGGATCACCGCCTGCAGCCCGGTGATCAGGCCCAGCACGACGAGTTTCGACCACAGGTACGCGCCCCGGGACAGCCCGATCGACTGCTCGCGGTGGAAGACAGATCGCTCCTTGACCAGCTCGCGGAACGCCCCGGCGAAACCGGTGAACACGCAGCCGAGGACGAGCACGACCATCATGGTCCCGATGCCCTCGTCGCCGGTGCCGGTTGCGGCGACGGACAGGCCGTGCCTGCCGGGCAGGAGCTGCGCGAACAGGCTGAGCACCAGCGGCAACGCCAGCAGGAACAGGGCGTAGGCGCGGTCGGCCGCGATCACCGCGAGATACCGGCGGGCAAGCGCCGAGAACTGGCGTAGCGCCGGCTGCTGGCGCGGCGGCAGGTCGGGGACCGGCCGGGCCGGCTCCGCCGAACCCACGCCCGGCCGTGCGGACGTCCGGCCCCCCGGACCTCCCGGACCCCCCGACGCCGGCCCACTCGCGGGCCGCGCCGAGGAGCCCGGCATCCCGTATTTGGCGTGGTAGGGCGAGGCGCGGAATCGCGCCGTCCAGTCGACGTTGCGGTCCCGGTCGAGCAGTAGGAACATGTCGGCGAAGTCCCGCTCGCCGAAGTAGGCCAGCGCCTCCCCCGGCGGGCCGAAGTAGGCGAGCCGGCCGCCGGCGGCGAGCACAAGCAGGCGGTCGCACACGTCGAGCTGGGCCGGCGAGTGCGTGACTACCACCACCGTGCGGCCGTCGTCGGCGAGGGTTCGCAGCGTCTGCATCACCGACTTGTCCATGCCCGGGTCCAGGCCGGACGTCGGCTCGTCGAGGAAGAGCAGCGACGGGCGGGTGAGCAGCTCCAGGGCGACGCTCGTGCGCTTGCGCTGCCCGCCGGACAGAGTGCTGATGCGCTGGGCCGCCTGGTCGGTCAGCCCCAGTTCGCCGATCACCTCCTCGACGCGCGCGTGCCGCTCGGCGGCCGGGGTGTCGGCGGGGAAGCGCAGCTCGGCGGCGTATCGCAGCGCCCGGCGGACCGTCAGCTGGGAGTGCAGGATGTCGTCCTGCGGGACGAGCCCGATGCGCTGGCGCAGCTCGTCGTAGGAGGCGTAGAGATCGCGCCCGGCGTAGCGGACCTCGCCGGAGTCGGCCGGGCGCTGCCCGGTCAGGGCACCGAGCAGCGTGGACTTCCCGGCCCCGCTCGGCCCGACGACGGCCAGCAGGCTGCGCCGCCCCAGCGCGAACCCGACCCCGTCGAGCAGCCGCTTCCCCGAGCGCGTGACAACCAGGTCGTCGGCCTCGAAGGAGATGTCGCCCTCGTCGGTGTACTCGACGAGCGTCCCGCCCTGCAGCCGCAGCAGAGCGTGCCCGATGCCGACGATGTCGTCCGTCGAGACCGTGGCCTCACCGACCCGACGTCCGTTGACGAACGTCCCGTTCCAGCTACCAAGGTCGACGATGCGCCACCCGGACCCGGCCTGCCGCAGCTCCGCGTGCCGGCGTGAGACGAGCGGATCGTCGAGCATGACGTCGCACTCGGGCGCCCGGCCGATGACCACCGACGCTCCCCCGACCGGATGCAGCGCGGTGGCCGGCCCCTGCCACCACCCTCCGCCACGGGTTTCCCCCGGCTTCGACCCCGTCGACGCGGGCGACGGACGCCGCACCGGAGGCGGGGCCGATGGCCCGATCGGCGCCGACTGCGAAGGCGCCGCTGTCCGCGTCGACGTCGGCCCGGTGTGAGACGCACCGCCTGCCGCGGAGGCGGCCGCGGGCCACGGCGGCGAGGCGGCGGATGCGGCCGGCTGGGCGGGCGGCGCCGACGGCTGGACACCGGGCGCGGCCTGCTGGACGGGCGCGGCCTGCTGGACGGACGGGGACGGCTGGACAGGCGGGGACGGCTGGACGGGGGTGGGCGACGCTGGCGGCGCCGGAGTCGTGGCCTGCCACCATCCAGGTGCGCGGGTGGGTGGCGGCGAGGCGGCCGCGCCTGCGGGAGGCGTCGAGGTCGCGGGTGGTGTGGTGGGTGCAGGAGGTGTGCTGGGTGCGGGAGATGCGCTGGGTGCAGGAGGTGTGGTGGGTGCGGTGGCGCCTGGAGTGCGTGTCCACCATGCGCCGGCCGCGAGCGGGCGGGCCGAGGACGGGGCCGATGCGGCGGGCGGTACAGCCGGCGACGACGCCGGCCCCGGTGCCGGTGACGGCCCTGGCGCCGGTGACGGCCCTGGCGCCGGTGACGGCCCTGGCGCCGGCGATGGCGTGGCACCAGCCGAGGCCGCGTACCAGGGCGGGCGCGCTGCCGAGGCCTGTGGCGGAGTCGGTGGTGCGGGCGGAGCC
>NZ_FZMO01000250.1 GCF_900197875.1 Frankia canadensis
GTCGCGGGGTCGCGGGCCGGGGGCTCGGGTCAGGGCGTGGTGGAGCCGGGGGCGCTGACGTAGGCGACACTGGCGTAGCTGTCAGCCGGGCGTCCAGCCGCGTCCACACAGCGGACCGTGATGGTGGCCGCGCCCCCGGTGCTCGCCGCCGCGGTGGCGCCGGCACCCGCGGCGGAGCAGCGGGCCGTCGGCTCGCCGTAGGGCGTGACCTGCAGCGAGTCCGCGTTCCGGGCGACGCTGGGGAAGGTGACCTCGTAGCGGCCGACGGCGAGGCGGCGGACCTGGTTGGTCGCTCCCGTGCTGTTCGCCGAGTACCAGCCCCAGGCGTTCACCGCCGGGCCGATCGGCGCCTGCTGGGTCGGGCCGCCCTGCACGGTGATGCCGGTGAAGGCGTGGCCGAAGCTCGTGGCGTCCGTCGGGATCAGCGCGTGGCCGCTGGTGTAGAGCAGGGCGAAGGGGCTGTCCGTCCAGGTCGCGCCGCGGGCGCAGCCGACGAACACCGACTGGCGGTCCTTCCCGACCACGCGGCCGAGGGCGTTGCAGCCGATCTCGCCCTCGCCGGTCGCGTTGACCTGCAGGTTGTTCCCGTTCTTGGCGAACGCCGGGCCGATGAGGTCGATCGTGTAGTGCCCGGCGCCGACCCGGTGGACCTCGATCGTGCCCGGGCCCGCGACGCTGTAGGAGTCGACCGGCTTCGACGTCGCGGCCGCCGCCCCGGCGGCGTCGACCCGCAGGTAGGCGAAGGCCCCGCCCGGTGAGGGCGCGGCGGCGTCCGGAACGTGGTCGAACAGCGCCGTGAAGCCGGTATCGGCGGGCGTTCCCGCCGCGTCGCGGCAGGCCACCTCGACCTGCTCGTCGCGGGCGGCCGCGTCCCAGCGCACGGTGCGGCAGGACACCACCGGGGCGGACGCGGCGGCTCCGGGGGCGTCGAGGGCGGTCGCGAAGGCGACACCCCGCCCGCTCGGGACCGCGACGCCCGGGAAGGTCACCTGATAGCTGCCGCGCGCCAGGTGCGTGACCATGACGTGGGCGGACGCGGCGGAGCCACCGCCGGTGCGCCAGCTGCCGGAGCTCTCCGACGCCGGCAGCACGGTCTGCGTGCCCACCGGCGTGGCCGGCGAGGTGAAGCGGGTGAATCCCCAGACCGGCGTGGTCGGAGCAGCCGCCTGGGCGCCGCCCGAGCCGGCCGAACCCGGCGACGCGGACGCGGCGACCGGCGCACCCGACGCGGCGCCCGCTGCCGTGGTTGGTTTCGCTGCGCCACCGTCGTCACTGCCGCCGGAACAGGCAGCGAGCCCGAGCAGCGCGGCTGCGCAGCTCAGCGCCCCGGCCATCCGGGCGATACGGGTGAACGTCCTCACCATGCGTGACTCTCCGTCCGCGACTGCGACGATCTCGGTGCCCCCGACGATGGCACACGGATCGGCGAACGGGGCGGGACGAACGCTCCGGATTGATGTCATTCCCTTGACAACGACACCTTGTCCACAGTCGCTGCCCCGACAGTCCTGTTCAGGGCGACACTCGCCTAAGATTTTCCCAACTGATCCGCCTACCGGCGGAGCAGATCACCATGGTCGATCAAGGGTCGGTGCGTGAGGCCGGCGGACGGGCGCTCAGGGCGCACCGTCCGGCGGAGGCGCGGTCGGCGCGCGGCAGGCAGGGGTACAGGTCCATGGCGTCATCGGATGCAGGTGTGGCGGCGCGCGCCATTCCTCTCGGTCCGGACGACCCTCCCAGGCTCGGCGCGTACACCCTGCTCGGCAAGCTAGGCCAGGGTGGCATGGGCACGGTCTACCTGGGCCGCTCCGAGAAGGGCCGCCTGGTCGCGATCAAAGTGATCCGCACTGAGGCCGTCGGGAATCCCGAGTTCCGCGCCCGGTTCCGGCTGGAGGCCGAGACGGCCCGGCGCGTCGCCCGGGTCTGCACCGCCGAGGTGCTCGACGCCGACCCCGACGCCGAGTGGCCCTACCTGGTCACCGAGTTCATCGAGGGCGAGACGCTCGCCCGCTACGTGCAGCGCAACGGCCCACTGGCCGACGCGAACCTCGAGCAGCTCGCCGTCGGCGTCGCCGCCGCGCTCACCGCCATCCACAGCGCCGGCATCGTCCACCGCGACCTCAAGCCCGCCAACGTCATCCTCTCGCCCTTCGGCCCCCGGGTGATCGACTTCGGCATCGCCCGCACCGTCGACGCCGGCAGCGGCCTGACCGGCGACCTCCAGCAGCTCGGCACGCCCGCGTTCATGTCCCCGGAGCAGATCGAGAGCCGGCCGATCAGCTCGGCGGTGGACATCTGGGCCTGGGGCGGCCTGGTCGCCTTCGCCGCCACCGGCCACTACCCGTTCGGCGAGGCCTCCGCGCAGGTGCTGCTCTACCGCGCCCTGCACGAGGAGCCCCGCCTCGACGACGTCGACCCGGCCCTGCGCCCGATCGTCTGGCTGGCCATGCGCAAGGACCCGGCCGGCCGCCCGAGCGCCCAGCAGCTCATGCTCCGCCTGCTCGGCGACCCCGCCAGCTCCAACCCCGATGCCGCGGCCGCCGTCAACCCCGAGGACGTCACCAACGTCCTGCAGGGCTGGCAGCTCCCCTCCCCCGCCGCCGGCACCCAGCCGAACGCCACCGGCCCCGGCGGCGGCTACACCCTCGGCCCCGACGACCCCACCCGCCTGCCGTCCGGCACCGGCGGCCCGTCCACCGCCGGCTACACCGCCGACCAGGACGCACCCACCCGGCTGCCCACCGGCACCGGCACCGGCGCCGGCGGCGGGTACGCGACCGGCGGTGCGCGCGGCTTCGGCGGCCCCGGGGGACCCCAGGACCCTGGCTACCCGCAGGGCGCGCCCGGCGCGGGCGGGACGTTCGGCGCCGGTGGCTCCGGCGGACCCGGGGACACCAGGCCGGCACCCGACGAGAAGCGCCGCAGCCGCGGGCGCAGCCGCGCCCCGCTGCTCGTAGGCGGCGGCGTCGTCGTGGTCGGCGCGATCATCGCGACGATCCTGGCCCTCGGCGGTGGAGGCAAGGACGACAACACCGCCACCGCCGGAGCCGGCTCGACGCCCGGAGCGAGCGCGACCGCGCCGGCAGGCAGCGCTGCGTTCCCCCTGCCGAAGTCGGCCACGGCGCTCAGCGACGCGACGATGGTCTACACGGCGCAGAAGAACGGCAGCTACGACCTGTTCAGCGCCACCGTCGGCCCGGCCGGTCTGCTCACCGGGCAGAAGCAGATCACCAGCACCCCCGCGAAAGAGATCCTTCCCGTGATCTCCATCGACCGCCAGACGGTCGTCTACTCCGTGGAGAGCGCGAACCGCACCCAGTACATGGCGATCGCGGCCGACGGATCGGGCAAGGCCGTGCCACTGCTCGCCTCAGGCGCCGCCAAGAACCTGACGATTCCCGGCGACTCGCGCGCTTCCCTCTCCCCCGACGGCGGCTCGATGGTCACGCGCTCCTTGACCGACGACAAGGGCACCGCCGCGTCCGGGCTCTACATCGTCAACCTGAAGACGCAGGGCGTCACCCGGATCAAGAACGCGGCCGAACAGGCCACCGACCCCGCCTGGTCGCCCAGCGGCGACCGCATCGCGTACTGGTCAATCCTGGGTGGCGGCCAGCGAGGCTTCATCGTGACGATCCCGGTGACGGAAGGCGCCCAGCCTGACAAGCTGACCCTGAACCAGGGCAACGACGACACCGACCCGGCCTGGTCCCCCGACGGCAGCAAGATCGCCTTCACCCGGAAACAGAACGGCGACCTCGAGATCTTCGAGATGGACTCCGACGGCAAGAACATCACGCAGCTCACCCGCGCCCGGGGCGACGACATGGACCCGACCTTCGGCCCGAAGGACGACCCCCGGATCATCTTCAGCTCGAACCGCGGCGACGACCGCAAGCAGCTGCGCATCCTCGACCCGAACAACCCCACCGCCTCCGACCATCCCCTCACCGAGGACCGCTTCCTCTCCGCCCACCCCCGCTGGAACTCCGGCTGACCTGACGTCATCCAGATCCGCCGTAGCCCGGCCAGTCCGGCGAAGGCCCGCTGTCCGCTGAGGACGGGGGTCGCGCCGGATCTGCCGGGTCGGCGGGCGGGTTTTCCACAGCGCGCGGATCCATCGGCCACCGGCGGCCGGCACGGCCGAGACTGGGGCGATGTCCACGCCCCACGACAGAGTCGTCGCGCTGGCGCGCCGTCAGGACGACGTCGTCACCCGCCGCCAGGCCCACCAGCTCGGCCTGTCGGAGAACGCGCTTGTCCTGCGGCGACGCCGTGACGGCTGGACTTCCCCCGTTCGTGGTGCGCTGTTCGTGCCGCCGGTCCGCGACGTGATCCGAGCCAGCGCCAGAGCCGTCCTCGCCGTGGCCGGCGGGGTGATCTGTGGGCTCACCGCGGCTCGGCTGCACGGCCTGCCGGCGCTGCCGCTGTTGCGGCCACCGGAGCTGGTCGAACTCGCCGTGCCCGGCTGGCGAGCGGCCCCGCGGACGGCAGGGCTTTCAGCGCTACGGAATGACGCTGCGGGACGGAGACGTCGTTGACCTCGGCGGCCTGCGCACCACCTCGGCGCGGAGAACGCTGGAGGATCTCGCACTGCTGCGCGATCGCGAGCTCGTCGTCAGTGTCCTCGACGCGATGCTGCACGAGCGGCGACTGTCCGCGCGCGATCTCGCGGTCGTAGGCGAGCGCGTGCTCTCCCGCCGGGGCGGGAGCCGTACCCGGACGTGGTGGGCGCTGGTCGACGGCGCGGCCGAGTCACCGCTGGAGACACGGCTGCGCCTGCTTCTCGGTGACGCTGGCCTGCTGCCCGAGCAGTCGCAGTGGCCGGTGCGTGATCCGCACAGCGGCCGGCTGGTGGCCCGCGTCGACTTCGCCTGGCCGGGCGTACGCCTTGCTGTCGAGGCGGACGGGGTCGGCCCCCATGGCCTGCCGGCGGCCCTGCATCGCGATCGCGCCCGTCAGAACGACCTGGTCCGCCTCGGCTGGGACGTCCTCCGTTTCACCTGGTGGGACGCGCTTTCCGCGCCGGCGAAGCTCGTGCGGGTCGTGGCGGACGCGCTTCGCTCGGCAGCGGCACGCGCGGGCGGGACCGCACCGAGCGCCTGGGCTGGAGGACTCGCGCCCTGAGCTCGAGGGCTCGCGCAGCGGTAGGAGCTACCTGTCCGCGCACACCCGTCGGGTGGCGCCCCGGCGCCGCAGGGGAAGGCCTCGACGTGCCACTTTCGCATGGCTCCCTGCCCGATTCGTCCCGTTGAAACTGGCAGAAACTCCCGTTCCCACGCAACGCCCGGGGCGGACGCGTCGACGGCCGGCTCCCCGGGTAGGGGAGCCGGCCGTCGACGGCGGGCCGAGGCCCGCGGGTGGTCTCGGCGGGTCGGCGAGGAGAGGATGCGCCGGCGGGGCGGGTCAGCGGG
>NZ_FZMO01000167.1 GCF_900197875.1 Frankia canadensis
CGTCACCGATCTCGACGAGCCGCCGACCAGGGTAGAGACGTTCCACGCAGGCCCGCGGACCCGGCCGCGGGCCACCCCGGACCGCGGGCGCCGCAGGGAGCCGGGTACGGGGTCGGGCGCTACGCGCCGGCGATCACCGACGCGACCTACGCCGAGATGCTGCGCCGGGCCCGCGCGGCGCTGTGCCGCGGCGAACGGGTGGTCCTCGACGCCTCCTGGTCCAGCGCGCGCCACCGCCAGGCGGTCGCCGACCTCGCCGCGGACGTCTGCGCCGACCTCGTCGAACTGCACTGCGTCACCACCCCGGAGGTCGCCGCCGCGCGCATCGCCCGCCGCCTCGCCGCCGGCCCCGACCCCTCCGAGGCGACCGTGGCCATCCACCGGGCGATGGCGGCCCGCGCCGACCCATGGCCGTCGGCGACGGTCGTGCGCACCGCGGTGTCCGTCGCCGAGGCCCTGCAGACCGTCCTCAACCGTCTGGACTGACCCCGCAGCCGGACTGACCCCGCAGCCGGGGCCGCGACGTCCGGACGACCGGTCCACGGCTGTCGCCAGGCGGGCGACGACGTCCCGGCTTCGCGCCGTCTCGTCAGCAAGATAATCAACGATGTTGACGGCGTGGCGCCGCCATGATCAACCCCGCTCCGGGTGCCGCTCTGGCCGGCGGCCGACCGGCAGGCTCACCGGCCGGCACGCGGGCGACGACGGACGCTACTTGTCGATGCGGGTGGCGTAGACGGCGGCCTGGGTGCGGCTGGACAGCTCCAGCTTCTCCAGGATCGCCGAGACGTAGTTCTTCACGGTCTTCTCCGACAGGTGGATCCGGCCCGCGATCTGCCGGTTCGTCAGGCCCTCGGCGATCAGGACGAGGATCTGCCGCTCCCGCTCGCCCAGGGTGGCGAGCTTGCGGTCCTCCGTCGGACCGTCCCGCAGCCGGGTCAGCACCCGCTGGGTCACCGCCGGATCAAGCAGCGACCGCCCCGAGGCGATCGTGCGGATCGCCCCGACCAGGTCGGTGCCCCGGATCTGCTTGAGCAGATACCCGGCGGCCCCCGCCATGATCGCGGCGAACAGGGCGTCGTCGTCGTCATACGACGTCAGGATCAGGCAGCCGATCTCGGGGTGCGCCGAGCGCAGGTCGCGGCAGACGTCGATGCCGTTGCCGTCCTCGAGCCGCGCGTCGAGCACGGCCACGTTCGGACGGGTGGCGGGGATGCGCCGCAGCGCCTCGGCGGCCGTGGACGCCTCGCCGACGACCTCCACATCGGCGGTCTCCGAGAGCATCTCGCGGATCCCCCGACGGACGATCTCGTGGTCATCCAGGAGGAAGACCCGTACGGTACTCACACGGTGACGATACCGCCCGC
Organism: Frankia canadensis; assembly: GCF_900197875.1. Classification (GTDB taxonomy): domain Bacteria; phylum Actinomycetota; class Actinomycetes; order Frankiales; family Frankiaceae; genus Frankia; species Frankia canadensis. The sequence continues at coordinate 1,368 of NZ_FZMO01000167.1, forward strand.
CACGCCCACCCCGGCCCACATCGACGGGTGACACCGGCGGCAGGGGCCCGTCCGTGCGGTGTGCGTGCCCACCCCGCGCCAGCCCCGCATCCCCACCGCGATGGCCACGTCGCGCGGTGATCGCGCCACGGACCGCAGAAGTCCTCGCGGTGCGTAGTTGTGCCATCTCGCAGTGTTGGTCCTGTGGTCCCAGGGGGGAACGTCGGAAAGGAGAGGTCCGGTCGCGGGCCCGACGACGCACGCCGTCCACCGGCCGAAACGAGGTGATCATCACGGATGCGAAGGTGGGCGCGGCGGGTCCCGCGCAGCGCGCCGCCCCATCGGCCCGACCCCGCGCGTCCGACGTCCGGCCGTCCTGGCGCTGGTTCGCCGCGGCCGCGGCCAGCCTCGCCGCCACCGTGGCGCTGTTCGTCACGCTGCCGGGAACCTCGGGCATCCTGGCGGGCCGCGCGGTCACGGCCCTGATGCTGCTCGCCGTCGCCGTGGCCTGCGTGCGCACCGGGCACGGCCTGCCCGGCCGGCACCGGCGCTGGCGTCTGGCGCTCGCCACGCCCGCGCTGGTGATGGCCGTCACCGGCATCTACACCGTCGCCGTCCCGCCACCGGTGACGGTGTTCACCGGCCCGGTGCCGTTCAGCTACGGCCAGATCGCCTACGTCATCCCCACGGCGCTCGCCCTGCTCGTGCTGTTCCTCTATCCCGCGCACCCGCAGGGCCCCCACCACGTCCGCACGACACTCGGCGGCAACTGGTGGCTCACGACCCTGCTCGACGGCCTGCTCGTCGTCGGCTCGATCGGGGCTCTGGCCTGGGTTTTCGTCCTGCGCGACGTGATCGACGCGGCCGCCGGCGACGTCGAGCACCTCGTCGCCACCCTGACGATCTGCGCGGCGAACCTGGTCGTCGTGTGCGCCGTCCTGGTGCTGTGGATCTTCCGGCGGCCGACGCCGCCGGTCGGGTTCGCCCTGCTCGGCACCGGACTCACGCTCATCAGCGTGCAGTTCCTCGGGGTCACCGCCGCCGTCACCCGCGGGCACGCCTCCCCACCGTCGACCGAGCTCCTGTGGACCGTCGGCGCCTGGTGCCTGCTGCTCGCCTGCCTGACACCCGTGCGCCCCCGGCCCGGGCGCCCCGCCGACCCGTCCGAGACCATCGGAGCGGGCCGGCGGGACCTGACGCTGCGCTGGGCGTATGCCCTGCTGCCCCTGCTTCCGCTGATCGTCGCCGGGCTGGTCGGCGTCCTCGACGTCCTCGACGGTGCGGGGCCCGACGTCGTCGACGTCATCGGCCTGTTCGGCCTGTTCGTGCTCGGCCTGGGCCGGCAGATGCTGATCATCGCTGACAACATCGGCCTGCTGCGCCGGCTGCACGGCAGCGAGCGCCAGCTTCGCCACCAGGCCTTCCACGACCCCCTGACGGGCCTGGCGAACCGGACGCTGTTCGGCGAGCGCCTCACGGTCGCCCTCTCCGACCAGCTGCGCGACGGCGACCCGCTGGCCGTGCTCTACGTGGACCTCGACGACTTCAAGGGTGTCAACGACACCCTCGGCCACGAGGCGGGGGACCGTCTGCTGCAGGTGACCGCCCGCCGCCTGACCCACGCGGTGCGGTCGGGGGACACCGTCGCCCGCCTCGGCGGCGACGAGTTCGCGATCCTGCTCGCCCCCGGCGGGGACAACCCCGCCACCGTCGGCAGCCGCATCCTGACCGCCCTGCGCGCCCCGGTGCTGCTGTCCGGATCCCGCCAGCGGGTGGGCGCGAGCGTCGGGCTGGTGGTGGCGCAGGCGGTCGAGGAGCTGTCGGCGGAGCTGCTGCTGCACCGCGCCGACGCGGCGATGTACGCGGCCAAGGCCGCCGGTACCGGCAGCCTCACCATCTACGACCCGAGCATCGAACGCGCCACGCCCGCCGCCGGATCCCCCGCCGCCACGGCGAGCTCACCGCGGCTCGCCCTGACCCGCGCGCTGCGCGGCGAACCGGGCGACGGCGAGCTCGTCGTGCGCTACCAGCCCATCGTCGACCTGCCCGGCGGGCACCCCGTCGCCAGCCAGGCCGAGCTGTGGTGGTGCCAACCCGCCCACGGCGACATGCCGGCCGTCGCCCTGGTCCAGGCCAGCGAACGCGGCGGCCTGCTGCCCGCCCTCACCCTCGCGACCCTGCGCCGCGTCTGCGCCGACCTGCCCCGGCTGCGCGGCGGGGACACCCCGCCACCCGTGTACCTGCCCGTCCCGGCCACCGTGCCCCTGCCCGCCACCTTCGTCACCGCGATCGCCGGGGCACGCGCTGACGGCTCGCTGCGCACCGGCGACCTCGTCGTGGAACTCATCGGCGCCGAACCAGGCACCGACCCCGTCGACCTGCGCTGGCCGGGCCGGCTGCACGACCACGGCGTCGGCCTGTGCCTGTCCGGGTTCGGATTCGCCGACGCCTATCTGGACCTGCTGCGCGTCCTGCCGGTCGAGACGGTGATCCTCACCGCGGAGATGACCGCCACGTGGATCGCACCCCACCTCACCGCACGCGACGTGACCGTCCGCGCCGGCCTCCTGGGCATGCTGCGCGCGCTGCGCGTCGACATCATCGCCGCCGACCTGCCCGGACCCGACGACGTCCGCCGGGCGGTCGCCCTCGGTATCACCCGCGCCCGCGGCCACAGCACCCCCCACCTCGGCACCCCCCACGCCGACGCGCCCCGCTCCGGGGCTCGGGCGCCCGGCGGGCGGGGGCCACCGGGCGGACCAGCGGCGGGGCCGCTCACAGGCGGTCGACGGCGATGATCCGCACGGCCGCGACCCCGGCCTCGTCCGAGGCGGCCAGATCGATCTCGGCGCTGATGCCCCAGTCATGGTCGCCGGCCGGATCGTCGAAGATCTGCCGCGCCGTCCACACCGGGCCGTCCTCGGTCAGCAGCAGCATCGCCGGTCCTCGCGCGTCCGGTCCGGTGCCGATCTCGTCATGCTCGCCGTAGTAGCCCTCCAGGGCCGTGCGCCAGGCGTCCGCGTCGAACACCGGACCCGCGGGCGCGCCCTCGCCGCCCGCCGCCGGTCCGTCGAGCTCGCCGAGCAGGTCATAGCGGCGCAGCGCGGCGAGCTCCACCCGGCGGAACAGCGCGTTGCGCACCAGCACCCGAAACGCCCGCAGGTTGCGCGTCACCGCCGGCGGACCGCCCGCCGCCGTCCCGACGGCGGCCGCGGCGGCCTCGTCACCCGCCGCCGGGTCGCGCAGCTGCTCCCACTCGTCGAGCAGGCTGGAGTCGGTCTGGCGGACCAGCTCGCCCAGCCATTCCGTCAGATCGGCGAGCTCCTCGGTGCGCGCGTCCTCGGGAACGGTGTGCCGCAGCGCCTTGTACGCGTCGGCCAGGTAACGCAGCAGCAGCCCCTCCGAGCGGGCCAGCCCGTAGAACGACACGTACTCGGCGAACGTCATCGCCCGCTCGTAGAGCTCCCGCGCCACCGACTTCGGCGCCAGCTCGTAGTCACCGACCCACGGATGACCGCGGCGGTAGGTCTCGAACGCCGCCCCCAGCAGCTCGCCCAGCGGGCGTGGGTAGGTGACCTCGTCGAGCAGCTCCATGCGCCGGTCGTACTCGATCCCCTCGGCCTTCATCGCCGCCACCGCCTCCCCGCGGGCCTTCTGCAGCTGGGCGTGCAGCACCTGGCGCGGGTTGTCCAGCGTCGACTCCAGCACGCTGAGCACGTCGAGGGCGTACTGCGGCGCCGCCGGGTCCAGCAGTTCCAGCGCCGCCAGCGCGAACGGCGACAGCGGCTGGTTGAGCGCGAAGTCGAGCTGCAGATCCACCGTCACCCGCACGCTGCGGCCCAGCTCGTCGGGGGTGTCCAGGCGCTCCACCACCCCGGCCGCCAGCAGCGCCCGGTAGATCGCGATCGCACGGCGGATCAGCCGGCGCTGCGTCGCCGCGTCCGAGTGGTTGTCGGTGAGCAGGTGCCGCATCGACGCGAACGCGTCCCCGGGCCGGTTGATGACGTTGAGCAGCATCGCGTGCGACACCGTGAACTGGCTGGTCAGTGGCTCCGGTTCGGCGGCGATCAGCCGGTCGAACGTCGGCTCGCCGTAGCCGACCGTGCCCTCGGGGGGCTTCTTGCGCACCACCCGGCGCCGCTTCTTCGGATCATCCCCGGCCTTCGCCAGCGCCTTCATGTTCTCCACGACATGATCCGGTGCCTGCACCACCACGTTGCCGACCGTGTCATAGCCGGCCCGGCCCGCCCGGCCGGCGATCTGGTGGAACTCCCGCGCCGTGAGCAGCCGCACCTTCGACCCGTCGTACTTCGACAGCGAGGTGAACACCACCGTGCGGATCGGCACGTTGATGCCCACCCCGAGCGTGTCCGTCCCGCAGATCACCTTCAGCAGCCCCGCCTGCGCCAGCTGCTCCACCAGCCGGCGGTACTTCGGCAGCATCCCCGCGTGGTGCACCCCGATGCCGTGGCGTACCAGCCGGCTCAGCACCTTCCCGAACCCGGCGGTGAACCGGAACCCGCCGATCGCCGCCGCGATCGCGTCCTTCTCGCCACGCGAGGACACGTTCACGCTCATCAGCGCCTGCGCCCGCTCCAACGCCTGCGCCTGGGTGAAGTGCACCACGTACACGGGTGCCTGCCGGGTCTCGAGCAGCTCACCGATCGTCTCGTGCAACGGCGTCGTCACGAACCGGTAGAACAACGGCACCGGACGCTGCGCCGAGCGCACCACCGCCGTCGGCCGCCCGGTGCGCCGGGTCAGGTCCGCCTCGAACATCGACACGTCGCCGAGCGTCGCCGACATGAGGACGAACTGGGTGCGCGGCAGCTCCAGCAGCGGCACCTGCCACGCCCAGCCCCGATCCGGATCGGCGTAGTAGTGGAACTCGTCCATCACCACCTGGCCGACGTCGGCCGCCACCCCGTCACGCAACGCGATGTTCGCCAGCACCTCCGCCGTACAGCAGATGATCGGCGCCGTGTCGTTCACCGACGCGTCGCCCGTCATCATCCCGACCTTCGACGCACCGAACATCGCGCACAGCGCGAAGAACTTCTCGCTCACCAGCGCCTTGATCGGCGCCGTGTAGAACGTGCGCCGCCCGCCCGCCAGCGCCGCGAAGTGCGCGCCCGCCGCCACCAGGCTCTTGCCCGACCCGGTCGGCGTGGCCAGGATCACGTTCGAGCCGGTGACGATCTCGATGAGCGCCTCCGACTGGGCCGGATACAACTCCAGGCCCTGCTCGCCGACCCAGGCGGCGAACGCGTCGAAAAGGAAGTCCGGGTCAGGCTCGGGGGACGCCGGCGCGGGGGCGGGAAGGTGGTCGGTGAGAGTCATGGTTGTTCGATCGTGCCTGACCGCCGCCGGAAGCACCCGCCCGGGCGGCGGGGGAGGCGCGCAGGGTCCGCCCCGGCGGCCGTTCACCGTCGACCAGCCAGTACCCGCGATCCTCGCGCAGACCCACCCGCGGCGGCGGCTCGCACCGGCCGTTCACCCGATGTGCGTCAAAGCCGCTGGTCGTCCCCGCGAACGTCGCGTGGCAGGCCCGGCAGTGCGCGGCCGTCAACGCCGTCCACCGGACGTCACACCCACCGCAACTGATCAGCATGGGGCGCTCGTAGTCGATGTCCCGCCCCGCCATGATGAGTCCACCCCCCGCGCGCATTTCGGCTCCCCGTCGGGGATTGTCACCGCTCCAGGTTTCCAGCGCGGGTATTTCCGCTTTCCCGCGTCGCGTCCAGTGGGCGCGACGCGACCGGTGCCGGGGGCGAGGACGGTCAGCCGGTCATGTCGCACGGGCCGTCCTCACGGCCGTCCTCCGTCCTGCCCGCAGTGCGCGCGCCATCCTCGCCGAGAACGCGGCGCGCCAGGTAGCGGCGCGGCGGCGGGATGCGCACGGGGCGCGCCCAGAACAGCTCCATCGTCGCGGGCACGGCGACGACCCCACCCCAGCGCCGGCCCCCGACGCTCCAGACGGCCGCACCATCGCAGTCCGCAAGCGGCCCCCACCGCCAGACGGGCATCACCGGCGTCATCACCATGTCATACGGCCCGCCTGGCGACAGCCGCGGGCCGTATGACGCCCGGCCGCCGGCGCGGTCCGCGTCGTCCGGTGGCTCGGGGCGGCCACAGGACGAGCGTCGGCTGGCCGTTGCCCCCGCCGACGGACGCGAACCTGCACGGCCGCGCCGACCGTTGGGAGGCGCGCCAGAAGCACCCGCATCCGCAGGACGTGGACCAGCCCGACCAGCCCGACCAGCCCGCCGATGATCGCCAACATGCCGAGGACGGTCAGCGTCCGGGGGAGCCGCACGCCCACGCAGACCGTCGGACCCGGCGGCGAGAATCGCGTTATGACGTCGGTGCAGGGCCGTGCCCACCCGTACCCTGCCCACGATCCGCTCGCCCGGCTGTGGGCCGCGTTCGACGGCCCCCGTCGGATGCTCGCCCTCGTCGTGCCCGCGGGGCAGCCGCGCGGGTTCGCGCTTGCCTGGTCCCCGCGGCCCCCCGCGGAGAAGGTCCAGGAGCTGTGGATACGGACGGAGCCGGGGGAGACGGCGTGGCTGCTCGCCGAGATCGAACGGCGGGTCGCGCCACGCTGGGTGTGGTGGTCGGCGCGGCCCGCCGCCGAGATCCCGCTCGGTGCCGGCGTTCGCCTCGCCGCCTGCTGGGACCTCGGCGCCGTCCACCGCCTGCTGCACGGCGGCCGGCGTGGCGACCCCGGCGCGGTGTGGGCCGCCGCCACCGGCCGACCCGAGCCGCCCGCACCGTCCTCCCCGCACCGCTCCCGCGGCGTCCCAGGCCAGCTCGACCTGTGGGACACCGCGGCGAAGGACCTACCCGGCGCCGGGCCGCCCGCGACCCCAGCCCCGCCGGACGGCGCCGCCCTGGATGCCGCGGGCCACCTCGACACCGACTGGCTGGCCCGCGCCGCCACCCCCGACGAGGCGCTGCGTCGCGCCGGCACCCTCGCCGCCCTGGCGCTGCGCGTCCAGGCACACCAGGAGGCGGCACTGCGCGGCCTCGGCGACGCCCGCGCACGGCCTGGCCACACCCCGCTGCCCGTCCTGACCGCCCACGCCGAGTCGGCCGCCGAACTGCTCGCCCGCGAACTCGAACGCGACGGGCTGCCCGTCGCCCGCGCCGCCGCGCAGACCCTGCTCACCGGCCTGGTGGGCCCACCCCCACGCACCCCCGCCGACGTGGGTGTCGAGCCAGCGG
>NZ_FZMO01000057.1 GCF_900197875.1 Frankia canadensis
GCACGTCTCCGCCGCCGGGAGGCCCGGCGCTGCCCCGCCCCCCGCTGCTGCCGGGCCTCCCGGCGGCGGAGACGTGCTCACCGACGCGTATATCGCGGTCACGCGCGCCCGGGCCGACCTCGACGGCGCGGGCTTCGGCTTCCGGGTCCGGTAGGCGGCGTTCTGCCGCTGTCGCGCCACTCAGCCCGGCCGTCCGAGCCCCGCCTGGCCGGCCGGTGTCTGGTCGGCCGGTGTCTGGCCGGGGAGCGTGGCCACGATGTGGCCGGCGGCGATGCGGGCGCCGTCGCGGGTGAGGTGCACGCCGTCGCGGGAGCGGGCGAGCGCCGTGGTGCCGCTGGCGTCCGGGAGGTAGTCGCTGTAGGCGCCGCCGCGGGACAGCCAGGGGACGAGGTCGAGGTAGCGGGCGCCGCCGACCCCCGCCGCGGCGGCTGCGGTCGCGGTGTTCAGCTGGCGGAAGTACCCGTCCAGCCGGGTGGAGCGGGCCGGCGGCAGGCTGAGCCAGACCAGCCGCCGCGCGCCGCCGCCCGTCCAGATCCGCATGATGACGTCGGCGCGGCGCCGGTACTCGGCCGCCCACGCGTCCGACCCGGCGGCCAGCACCGTGCCGTCCGGCAGCGTCATGCCCTGACCGTCGTTGCCGCCCATCGCGACGATGACCACCTCGGGACGCAGCTCGGCCACCTGGGCGCGGGCCCGCGCCGCCCAGTCGAAGAAGTCGGGGCGCACGAGTCCCGTGCCGTAGTGCGTCTCGGTCGACACCCGCAGGGTCGCCGGCGCCGCGTTCGTGACCGCGGGTCCGAGCGTCTCGGTCAGCGAGTCCCCCGTGACCAGCACCCGCAGCGGGTCGGCGGCGCTCGGTCGCCGCAGGGGCTCGAGCGGCGGCGGCCCCGGTGCCACGAGCCCCGGTGATGTCCGGTCCCGGTCGCCCGCCGTCACCAGTTCGGACGTCGTCGCGGACGGTGCGGCGCCGCCGTGGCCGAAGGCTGACGCCAGCCAGCGGTCCGGACCGTCCAGTCCCAGCGGGCGGCTGACACGGTCCAGGCCGTGTCCCGCGCCGAGCACGAGGGAACGGGTGAGGCCCGGCGGCATGCCCTCGCCGGCGTGCACCATCGCCGGGGCGCGCAGCACCGCGAGCAGTCCCAGCACCGTGACCACCACCAGGACGGCCCGGCGTGCGGGCACCGTGTCGTCGTCGGGTCTGGTCATATGTCACCTCACGCGGCGTCGGGGCCCGGGACGGGAGTCACGGGAGTCAGAAGCGGAAGTAGATGAACGGGGCGACCTCGTGCTGGCCCACCGCGGCGTAGAGAACCATCACGGCGCAGGTCAGCAGGGCGATCTGCGCGGGGGGGCGCAGTCGGGCGAAGCGTGCCTGCCCGGCCGCCCACCAGGCCCGCGGGACGGCCGCGGTCGCGAGGCCCGCCACGATCGCGAGCACGACCGCCGGGGTCACCAGCGGCGCTGGTCCCGGGGCGCTGACCAGCCGGGCGAACACCGCGCCGGCCGTCGCCAGGTCCGGCGCCCGGAACAGCACCCAGGTCGCGCAGACGAAGTGGAACACCGCCAGGCGCGCCACCCACTGCCGCGCCAGTACTCGCCGTGCCACGGCGGGGGTGGCGGCGGGGGTGGCCGGCTCGGTGGTGACCACTGGCCTGGCCGTGGTGAGCAGCGACCCGCCGTCACCGCCGTCCACACGCTGCCGCGGCAGCGCCGGCCCGTGCCCGTCAGCCCCCGGGTCCGTCGCCGTGGTCGTCCCCGCCGAGACCGCGGGCACCGCCGGCCCGGGTCCGCCGGGGCGGTGGGGGCGCCAGCGGCGTTCGAGGGCCAGCGCCGTCCCGTGCAGCGCCCCCCACAGGACGAAGGTCCACGACGCGCCGTGCCACAGCCCGCCGAGGGTCATCGTCACCAGCAGGTTGACGCAGGTGCGGCGCGGGCCGCGGCGGTTGCCGCCGAGCGGCAGGTAGACGTGGTCGCGCAACCAGCGGGACAGGGTCATGTGCCAGCGTCGCCAGAACTCCCGCAGGCTGCTCGAGGCGTAGGGGCGGTCGAAGTTGTCCGGGAAGCGGAAGCCGAGCAGCAGGGCGATGCCGATCGCCATGTCGGAGTAGGCGGAGAAGTCGCAGTAGATCTGCACCGCGTAGCCGTAGACGGCGGTGAGCACCTCGGCCGACGAGTGCTGTCCGGGTGCGTCGAAGACCGGGTCGACGAGCCGGGCGGCGAGGACGTCGGCGAGGACGACCTTCTTCGCGAGGCCCCCGACGATCAGGAAGGCGGCGCGGGCCAGCGGTACCCGGCGCGGGTCGCGCGGGGAGGTCAGCTGCGGGAGGAACTCGCTGGCCCGCACGATGGGCCCGGCGACCAGGTGCGGGAAGAACGCCTCGTAGACGGCGAAGTCGAGCAGCGGCGCCGGCGCGGAGTTCCCGCGGTGCACGTCGACGACGTAGCTGATCGCCTGGAAGGTGAAGAACGAGATCCCCACCGGCAGCGCGACCTGCACCAGCGGCAGCGGCGCGGGCAGGCCCACGTCGGCCAGGGCGCGGTCGACCGACAGGGCGAAGAAGCCGTAGTACTTGAACCAGCCGAGCAGGCCGAGGTCGCAGGCGACCGCGGCGAGCAGGACGCGCCGGTCCCGCAGACGGTGGGCCGCGTGGGCGGCGGCCTGGTTGAGCAGCGTCGAGGCGACGAGGAGCAGGACGAACCGGGCGTCCGCGAAGCCGTAGAAGAAGTACGACGCGGCCAGGATGAACGGCTTCCACAACCGCGGTCGTGGCATGAGCAGCCAGGACGCCGTCATGACGACGGCCAGGAAGGCCGCGAACTCGATCGTCGGAAAGATCACCTGTGCCTGCCCTCGGCGGCGCGTGCCACATCCACGATCGCTACTTTAAGGAGTTGTGACGATACATAAAGTAGCGATGAGGTTGAGTCGGGAAGGCGTGCGCCTGAGCCACCGGATCGCTACCGTCCGGCCATGAGCATCGTTACGGTCAATGGCCTGGAACTGGCCTACGAGGTCCACGGCGGCGAGGGCCCGCCGCTGCTGCTGGTCGGGGGACTCGGGCAGCAGCTCGCCGGCTGGCATCCCGACCTGCTCGCGGCCCTGGTCCGCCGCGGCTTCCAGGTGGTCGTCTTCGACAACCGTGACGTCGGCCTGTCCACCCACCTCGACCATCTGGGCCGGCCGGACCTCGGCGAGATCCTCGCCGGCCGGTTCGATCTCGCCCCCTACGGCCTCACCGATCTGGCCGCCGACGCACTCGGCCTGCTCGACGCGCTCGGCATCGACTCGGCGCACGTGCTGGGGATGTCGATGGGCGGCATGATCGCCCAGGTGGCGGCCCTGCGCGCGCCGGAGCGGGTACGTAGCCTCACATCCGTGATGTCGCATCCCGGCGACCATCGCGTGCAGCCCACGCCGGAGGCGATCGGGCTCTTCCTGCGCCCGGCGCCGCCCGACCTGGAGTCCGCCGTGCTCGCCGCCATCGAGGCGCAGCGGGTGCTCGGTTCGCCCGAGTTCACCCCGGACGACATCTGGCTGCGCCAGCGCACCGAGCTGTACTGGCAGCGGCGCACCAGTCCGGACGGCACGCTGCGCCAGCTGGCGGCGCTGCTCGTCGCTCCGGACCGCACCGCGGACCTCGCCCGGCTGGCCACGCCCACCCTCGTCGTCCACGGTGGTTCCGACCCGCTGGTCCCGGTCATCGGCGGTCGGCTGACCGCGGCCGCGATCCCGTCCGCCGAGCTGCTGGAGATCGACGGGATGGGCCACGAGCTGCCGCGGCCGGTGTGGGAGCGGGTGCTGGACAAGATCGAGGACGTGGTCGATCGCGGCGAGGTCCCGCGTCGGCTCAGCCGCCCGGCTTGACCACCATCAGCGCCACGATCACCAGCCAGCAGCCGGTGCTCACCAGCGCGCCGCCGGCGATCGGGACGAGCCGGCCCCGGCCGTCCCCGCCGGCGCCGATGTCGGTGGCCGCGCGCGACAGCCCCGGCGCGACGACGCCCAGGCAGGCCGCGCACCCCACCGCCCACAGGACGAGGGAGGCGGCGAGCCAGGTGTCCCCGAGTGAGCGGACGCTGCCGAACGAGCCCTCGTGCACCATCGCGACACCCGTCAGCGTGATCAGCAGGGAGGCCGCCGCGAAGCCGCGCACGAGCCGGGTGGCGACCCGCAGCGCGGGCAGCGAGCCCGCCCCCGCCCGCAGCAACGAGGGCACAGCCGCGCAGGTCAGGGTGAGCGGTCCGACGACGAGGATGGCAAGCACGATGTGCAGGGTCAGGAGGAGTCCGAAGGCACCCGGATGCGGCATGGGCCGACGGTACCGATCCGTGGACATTCGCCACGCACCGGCCGAGCCTGGGCGGGTGTCCCCGCGGCGAGCGCTCAGAGCTGGGCGGACTGGTAGTAGAGCAGCCTGACCGCGGCGCCGAAGTGCGTCCCGTACAGCCGGTCGCCGGAGCCGGCGTAGGCGTAGCTGACGACGCCGTCGATCCAGCCGTGCCCCGCCCCCAGCCGGCCGAGGCCGGTGATGAACGGGCCGCCGCTCGCCCCCGCGGTCATCCGGCAGGTCACCCCGATCGACGGGCCGCCGTAGGTGTCCGCGGACCCGGGGCCGGCGCAGTAGATAAGGTGGCTGCCGTCGTAGGGCGCCAGGCGCGGATAGCCGAAGCTGAACTGCGGGTAGGTGATCGGCAGGCCGAACGCGATGCCCTGGGCGCCGACGACGTCCTGCAGATGGCGGCCGTGCTGGAGGTTGAACAGCGCGAACCCGGCGTCGTCGTCGAAGTTGGAGCCCTGCGCCCAGGCCGACGTGATCGTCAGGCGGCGGGCCGTCCAGATGCCGTAGGGCAGTGTGCCGTCCGAGTAGCCGGGCACGAAGGCGACGTTCTGCCCGAACCGTGACCCGGCGCCGCCGTGCAGGCAGTGCCCGGCGGTCACCACGAGATCCCGGCCCGCGCTGGTCACGACGCTGGCGGAGCACGCGAAGTCGGCGCCGTCGATCGTGGTGAACAGCCGGCCGGTGGTCGCGGTGACGAGCCCGCCCCGCGTGTACGGCGTGCCGTCGCTGGGCGGTGGCGGGGTGGTGGTCGACGCCGAGCCCGGATCGTCGGCGAACCGGGTGGCGGGTGGCCGCGCGGGGGCCGGGGCGCCGAGCCGGGCGGCGGAGTGGGCGCCGAACGCGCGGTCCCGCCGCTGCGCCGTCCAGTACTGGGCGACCTGCTGCTGCTCGGCCGCGGAGATCGCTCCCGGGGCCGACAACGGTGCCGACAGCGGGGCGGGGTGCCCACGGGTGACGGCGCTCGCCGCCGGATCGAGGACCTCCGCCGCCGCGTCGGTGCCGGCCCCGGCGGCGGATACCGCCAGGCCGGCAGCAGGCACCGGGCCGGCGCCCGACGCCTGTACGGGGTTCGCCGGCAGGGCGGCCGGAGCCAGGGCGACGCCCGCGGTCAGCAGGACCGCGGCGACCAGCCGTGCGCGCGCCGGAGGTCTCGGGCGGGGCCCCTGACCGCGTGGACCCCGTCGATGTCTCGCTCCGGCATCTGCCCTCCGTGACACCACGATCGCGCACGGTAGCAGACTTTGTGATCGCCGCCAGCGGGACGCGGCCGGCGCCCGCCACGTTCCGCCGGCTCACCTGGCGGGGGTGAGCCGCGGCCGCGGCGGTGTGCTCATCGGTCGCGGTCGGAATGCTCGGCGAGGGCACGGTGGGCCTGCTCCCAGGTGGGAGTGCCGCCGCCGGCGGGGGTGTGCCAGAAGGTGAAAGCCGACGTCGCCATGGCGGGTCGCAGGGAGCGCATGGCCTCCTGGTGGACCGGGTCGCGGACGAAGGCGTCCAGCGCGGCCCGGTCGCGCCACGACGACAGGGTGAGGTACTCGTTGCGCAGCGGACGGGCGACCAGGGAGACGCCGACGGCGCCCGGGGAGGCGAGCAACGCGCGGCGAACGGCCGTCGCCGCCCGCAGCATCCGGAACGTGTGCCGCCGCGAGGTGAGGGTGAAACGCGACGCCATCACCTCGGCGCCGGCCGAGGGGCCGCTGCCGCCGTCGGCGTCGGCGTCGCCGTCGGCGGCGGTCGCGGGGGTCCAGGGGAGTGTGGGCATGGCGGCCGCCTTCCGATCATCTGTTTCGTACCGTTCGGCTGTGGCCCAGGATAGTCTGATTAGGACGGTGCTAGTCAAGCCGTATGATTGAGACTGTGGAGGAGATCGTGCTTACACCCGTCTCGTACCTGGTGTTGGGGGAGGTGGCCCGGCGCGGCAGCGCCACCCCGTACGACCTCAAGGTCTCGGTCGCGGGTTCGGTGGGGAACTACTGGTCGTTCCCGCACGCGCAGCTCTACAAGGAGCCGCCGCGGCTGGCGGAGGCCGGGTTGCTGGCCGAGGAACGGGAGGAGGGCGGGCGGCGCCGGCGGATCTTCCGGATCACCGAGGCCGGGTGGCGCAGCCTGCGAGAGTGGCTCGCGGCGGGCGATGCGGGGCGCACCGAGCTGCGGGATCCGGGGCTGCTCAAGCTGGCGTTCAGCGACCTGGGCCGGCCCGGTGACGTCGCCCGGCTCGCGCGCGCGCAGGCCGCCGCGCACCGCGCCCAGCTGGAGGTGTACCGCGAGCTGGCAGCGCTGCCGGCGGACGCGATGGTCTGGTCGCTGCGGCGGACGCTGGAGCTGGGCCTCGGCTACGAGCGGCTGGTGGCCGAGTTCTGGGAGCGCCTCGCCGCGGACCCCGCCCTGCGCGGCGAGCGCGGCTCGGCGCAGGAGCCCACCTGATTCAGCGGGCGACCCGGCCGCGGCCGCGGGCGCGCAGGTAGTCGCGGATCACGTAGTTGCCGAGCGCCGACGGGTCGGGCGAGAGGACCCGCCCGCCGTTGCGGCGGGCCATCTCCTCGACGAACTGCACGAGCCTCGGCTCGTCGTCGAGCATGAACACGTTGATGGTCACCCCGCGCCGCGTCAGGCGGTCGACCTCGGCGAGGGTCAGCTCCAGCGTCTCCGGCATCGGCGGCCACGAGAACGACGGGGTGCCGTCGCGCAGCAGGTGTGCGGTGGGCTCACCGTCGGTGACCACCATCACGACCGGCTCAGCCTGCGGATAGCGCGACAGCAGGCGGCCGGCGATGAGCAGGGCGTGCTGCAGATTGGTGCCCTGGACCATCTCCGAGTCGAGGCCGGCGAGCTCGACGGGGCGCAGTTCGCGGGCGTAGTCGGAGAAACCGATGATGTGGATCTTGTCCTGGGGGAACGACGTGCTGACGAGGGTGTGCAGCGCCAGGGCCGTCGACTTCGCGATTCCCCAGGTCCCGCGCAGCGCCATCGAGTACGACAGGTCGACCAGCAGACAGACGGCGGCCGTGGTGCGCCGCTCGGTCTCGGCGACCTCGAAGTCGCCCACCTGCAGGCGAACGGGCCGGCCGGGGCCGGGCGGGCCGGCGCGCAGGACCGCGTTGCGGACGGTGCGGACCACGTCGAGCGGCTGGGTGTCGCCGAACTGCCAGGCCCGGGACGTGCCGAGCAGGTCACCGGCGGAACCGGCGTCGGTCATGCCGTGGTCGCCGCGGCCGTGGGCCGAGACCTGGCGGAAGATCCGGGCCAGCGCCGCCTGACCGATGCGGCGCACCGCCCGCGGGGTGAGTTCCAGCCGGCCGGCCTTGCGGGTGATGAAGCCCTGCCGCTCCAGTTCCCGCTCGACCTGCTGCAGACTGCGCAGGTCGTCGACGGCGGAGCGGCCCAGCGCCCGCGCGACGGCGTCCGGGTCGATGTCCTCCAGGGACGCGCCGGCGTAGTCCTGGCTGAGGGAGGAGGCCAGCTCGTCGAGCTCGGCGAGCTCCTCCAGCGCGCTGGTGGCGTCGCCGAGGCCCAGCGGGTCGTCGCCGGTGAGGCCCTCGGCCATCCGCCCGCCGCGGCCGCGCATCCGCCCGCCCCAGTTCAGATCGGGACGCGACGCCCGCAGCGCCTGGGCGAGACGGGACATCTCGGCGGCCAGGCCCAGGTCCTCCATCGCGGTGGACATCAGGTCGGCGAGCTCGGCGCGCTGCTGCGGGGTGAGGCCGGCGAGCAGCCGAGCGGCGGCGGCCGAGCGGCGGGCCAGCGTGTCGACCAGTTCCTCCAGCGACTGCGGCTGCTCGGGGAAGAAGTCGCCGTACTCCCGCATGAAATCGGCGAACGCGGCGTCGGTGTCGTCGCCACGCGCGTCCGCCTCCAGCAGGGAGTTCAGCGCGCCGACCATCTCGCGGATGCGGGCGAAGTCGGCCGGGGTGGCGCCTTCGAGCGCCTGCTTCATGCCCTTGAACTGGGCGTCGAGGACCTCCCGGCGCAGTAGCTCGGAGATCTTCTCGTAGGTCTCGCGGGCCTGTGGGGAACGCCAGTCGTACTCGGCCAGGGAACGCACGGCCCGGGCGGGATCCGCGGGCAGCGTGTCGAGCTCGTCCTCGCGCAGCCGGGCCTCGTCGGACGGGTCGGGGAACAGCGCCGCGCGTTCCTGGCCGACGGCGATGTCGAGCAGACGGCGGACCTCCTGCAGGGTGCCGTCCATCCGGCCGCGGGACCGGGCCTCCCGGCGGCGGCGCTCGATGGCGCGGCGCAGGTCGTCGAGCCCACGCCGGCCGGGCATGCCCCGTCGCAGCAGGGCCTCCAGGGCCTCGCGAGGAGTGCGCCCCTCGAGGATCTGGCGGGACATCTCGTCGAGGGCGCCGGCCGCGGTGAACGGCGAGGCGAGCGGATCGGGCCCGCCGTCCCAGGGACCGTAGCGGAACGTACCGGAGTTCACCGGGTTGTCCTCCCAACGTTCGGGTCGTGCTCTGCGGCGCCGGTCGCGGCCGGCCGAGGGCGCCGG
Source organism: Frankia canadensis (assembly GCF_900197875.1). Lineage (GTDB taxonomy): Bacteria > Actinomycetota > Actinomycetes > Frankiales > Frankiaceae > Frankia > Frankia canadensis. Next base: position 8,827 of record NZ_FZMO01000057.1, read on the forward strand.
CGTGGCGCCGGCACCGGTTCAGGAGCCGCCGTAGACCGTGCGGCCGGGCAGCTCCTCCTTGGCGAGCCGGCGGTTGAGGTGCAGGCCCTCCATCGCCAGCTCCAGCGCGGCGGCGGCGAGGCCGGGTGACTCGGCGCCGTCGACGCCGAGCCGGTTCAGGATCGCCGCGAGCCCGGGTACCGGGCCGACCCGGCGCAGCAGCTCGGCGGCGGGCACGAGCTCACCCGTCTCGACCGGGCCGTCGGCGTCGAACCGTGCCTGCAGGCCGGCCAGGTCGGCGCCGGCGAGGTGGGCGCGGAAGGTCTCGGCGATCGCCCGGCGCAGCAGCAGGGCGAGCACCTCGTCCTCGCGGCCCTCCTCGAGCTGGTCGAACTCGACCTTGCCGCGCACCGCCGGGACGATCGAGGCGAGGTCGACGACGCGGGCGGTCGGCGTCTCCTCCCCGGTCAGCGCCGCGCGGCGGACGGCGGAGGCGGCCACGGTCTCGGCGGCGGCGACCGCGAGCCGGGCCGAGACGCCGGAGCGATGATCGACCTGCGGCGCGTCGCGCACCAGGCGGGTGAACCGGGCGACGATCTCCAACAGGTGGTCGGCCATCGCCGGGGCGCCGAGCGGTGAGTCCGCCCAGGAGATCACGGCCTCCTGGCGGATCAGCGCGAGCTCGTCGACGAGCGCGAGGGGATAGTGCGTGCGGACCTCGGCGCCGAAGCGGTCCTTGAGCGGGGTGATGATCCGGCCCCGGTTGGTGTAGTCCTCCGGGTTCGCCGACGCCACCAGCAGCAGGTCCAGTGGCAGGCGCAGCAGGTAGCCCCGGACCTGGATGTCCCGTTCCTCGAGGACGTTGAGCAGCGCGACCTGGATGCGCTCGGCGAGGTCGGGCAGCTCGTTGACGCTGAAGATGCCCCGGTTGGTCCGCGGCACGAGGCCGTAGTGGACCGTCTCCGGGTCGCCCAGCGTGCGGCCCTCGGCGACCTTGATCGGGTCGACGTCACCGATCAGGTCGCCGACGCTCGTGTCCGGGGTCGCGAGCTTCTCGCCGAAACGCTCGGAGCGGTGCCGCCAGACGACGGGCAGCTCGTCGCCGCGTTCGGCCGCGAGCGTCCGGCAGCGCCCGCAGACCGGGGCGTACGGATGGTCGTTGATCTCGCACCCGGCGACGGCGGGTGACCACTCGTCGAGCAGGCTCACCAGGGTGCGGATCAACCGGGTCTTGCCCTGCCCACGCTCGCCCAGGAACACGATGTCGTGCCCGGCCAGGATGGCCCGCTCGACCTGCGGCAGGACGGTCTCGTCGAAGCCGACGATGCCGGGGAAGCGCTTCGCGTCCCCCCGCATCAGGGCGACGAGGTTGTTCCGCAGCTCCGCGCGCACGGGGCGGTGTACATGCCCGCTGCGGCGCAGCTCACCCAGGGTGACGGAGGTCGGGGGGGTCGGTGGGATGGAATGACGGGGCGGTGCCGGCAGATCCTCCACGGGTTGACGGTACGTCGCCGTGGCGCGCGGCGCAGCCGAGTCGGTGCGCGTCCGCTGCGGGCGTAGCCGGCACCACCGTGTTACCCCGGACCCGTCATCGCCACCCCCGGACCGCGCGTCGCCGCCCGGCGGCGGACGCCGGCCGGCAGCGGCGAGGGACCGGACGCGTCAGCCGGAGTAGGGCGCGACCGAGACGATCTCGACCTTGGCGGAGCGGCCGTTCGGCAGCGTGTAGCTGACCGTGTCACCGGCCTTGTGCCCGGTCACGGCACCGCCGAGCGGGGACGCGGGCGAGAACACGTCGATCCTCGTGCTGTGGTCCTCGCGGGAGCCGATCAGGAACTTCTCGGTCTCGCGCTCGCCGGGGAAGCGCACCTCGACCACAGCGCCGGGGCCGGCCTCGCCGCTCGCGCTGGGTGCCTCGCCCACCTGGGCGTCCCGCAGCAGGTCCGTGAGCTGGCGGATGCGGGCCTCCTGCTTGCCCTGTTCCTCCTTGGCGGCGTGGTAGCCACCGTTCTCCTTCAGGTCGCCCTCCTCACGGGCAGCCTCGATCTTGGTGGCGATCTCCGTGCGCCAGGGGCCGGTGAGGTAGTCGAGCTCGGAGCGGAGCCGGTCGTATGCCTCCTGGGTGAGCCATGTCTGCTGCGTCACGCGGGTCACGCTCCTCGGTGAACATCAAAAGGGTCATCGTACCAACGAAAATCAAAGGTTCTGGGGCGCGGAAATGCCCGCGACCAGGCGTTTCCGCGGATCCGGGCGCGATCGCCCGCCCGCCGCCGGCCGCCGGAACACCCGCCACCGCCGGGTGGCGCGACGTTCCGCCGGAACCCGGGCCGGGCCGACCACGATGTCGGATGCACCGGCCAGCGACGTGACACCCGTCGCCGCATGCGCGGACGGTGTATTGTGCCACGGCGTTGGGTGACTTTTCCAGATCAAACGCTGGACGGAGCCGTCGGGTTCCGCACTGCTGGAGTACCACGACAGTCACCATCCGGCCAGCCGGCGGCGGGGAACGCCCCGGTCCGGGCCCGGACGGCAGCAGCCGGGGCGTCGGTGGCCTCGACCCGATCCGGGCGTCAGCGACAATGGTGGGCATGACTGCGGTCAACCAGCGGCAGGGCCTGCGCCTCATGGCCATCCACGCGCATCCCGACGACGAGTCGAGCAAGGGCGCGGCGACGATGGCGCGCTACGCCAACGAGGGCGTGGACGTGCTGGTCGTGACCTGTACGGGTGGAGAGGAGGGCAGCATCCTCAACCCCGCGATGGACACCCCCGGCGTCGCCGCCCGCATCGCGGAGGTCCGCCGGGAGGAGATGGACAACGCCCGGCGCATCCTCGGCGTCCGCCAGGAGTGGCTCGGCTTCGTCGACTCGGGGCTGCCCGAGGGGGACCCGCCGCCGCCGGTCCCGCCGGGGCGCTTCGCCACCACACCGCTGGCCGAGGCCGCACGCCCGCTGGTCCGCCTGATCCGCCAGTTCCGCCCCCAGGTCATCACGACCTATGACGAGTCCGGCGGGTACCCGCATCCGGACCACATCATGACCCACCAGATCAGCGTCGAGGCGTTCGAGGCGGCCGGCGACGCGGCGCGCTACCTCGAGGTCGGCGTGGACGAGGGCCTCGAGCCCTGGCAGCCGCTGAAGCTCTATTACCACCTCACCTTCCACAAGGAGCGCATCCTCGCGCTGCACGAGGCGATGCTGGCCCACGGCCTGGAGTCGCCCTACGCCGAGCGCCTCGCGGAGTGGGTCGACCGGGCGGAGGACGCCGGCCGGCTCACCACCCGCGTGCCGTGCGGCGACTGGTTCGAGACCCGGGACCGGGCGCTGATCGCCCATGCCACCCAGGTGGACCCGACCGGATGGTGGTTCCGGGTACCGCTCGAGGTGCAGCGTGAGGCGTGGCCGACGGAGGACTACCAACTGGCCAGGTCCCTGCTCGAGGTCGGGATGTTGCCGGAGAACGACCTGTTCAACGGGGTGTGAACCGAATCGCGGTACTGGGCGGCGGTTCGCGGGCCGGTGGTCGGGCGGTTCGCGGGGCGTAGTGTCGAGGGCGTGACCGTGAACCAGAGCGCCACCGGCGGCGTGCTGGCAGCCCAGGAGCTGCTGGCCGCCGAGGAGCACAGTGCCGGCGGCCTGGGGCTGCTGATCGTCGTCGGGCTGCTCGCCGCGTCGGCCGTGCTGTTCGTCTTCCTGTCGAAGAGCCTGCGCCGGATGCGGGCGAACGTGGCCAGCGGGCAGTTCCTCGGGGTGGATTCCGAGCGTCTGCACGAGCCGGTCGACCCGCGCCAGGCGCTGCGCCGCCGCTCGGCCGTCCTGGGTGGCAAGGCCCCGGTGGTCGAGGGCGAGGTCGTCGAGGGCGCCGCAGCGGCCTCGGACGGCGGGGGCGCGAAGGTGGAGCTGCCCGCCCAGCCTGGCCCTCCGTCGGAGCGCTGACCGCCGCCGGAGCCCTGACCGGCCCGGCCCGCGGGCGGATCCGCCCGCGGGCCGGGGCGCGTCCGCTAGCCGAGGGCGATGTTGACGATGCGACCGGGGACGATGATGACCTTCTTGATCGTCCGCCCCTCGGTGTGCCGGGCGTACTCGGGATGCGCGGTGAGCAGTTCCCGGACCGTCGCCTCCGCGGCACCGTCGGGCACCCGCAGGGTGAAGCGCACCTTCCCGTTGACCTGGACCGGAATGGTCCGCTCTGCCTCGGCGGCCAGGCCTGCGTCGCCGACCGGGAACGTCGCGTGGCTGACCAGGTCGCCGTCGTGCCCGAGCCGGGACCACAGTTCCTCGGCGATGTGCGGGGCCAGCGGCGCGGCCATCAGCACCAGCGGCTCGGCCAGCGCCCGCGGGGTGGCCGCGCGGCCGTAGCGCTTCGAGACGAAGTTCGTCAGCTCGATGAGCCGGGCGACCGCGGTGTTGAACCGCATCGCCGCGTACTCCGCCGACACCGCGAGGATCGTCTGGTGCAGGATCCGGGCGGCCTCGGCGTCCAGCTCGTCGGCGCTGACGGCCGCGGCGCCGGTGGTCTCGTCGACGACCGCCCGCCACAGCCGCTGCAGGAAGCGGTGCGAGCCGACGATGTCGTCGGTGTGCCACGGGCGGTCCGCGTCCAGCGGGCCCATCGACATCTCGTAGACGCGCAGCGTGTCCGCGCCGAACCGGTCGTACATCTCGTCCGGGCTGACGCTGTTCTTCAGGCTCTTGCCCATCTTGCCGGAGCGCCGGTCGACGGGCTCGCCCTCGAAGGTGAACCCGCCGTCGCCGGTCGGGACCACCTCGGCCGCCGGGACGTACATCCCGCGGGCGTCGGTGAACGCGTCGGCCTGGATGTAGCCCTGGTTGAACAGCCGCTTGAACGGCTCGCGGGTGGAGACGTGGCCCAGGTCGTAGAGGACCTTCTGCCAGAACCGAGCGTAGAGCAGGTGCAGCACGGCATGCTCGACACCGCCGACGTACAGGTCGACGCCGCCGTCGCCGACCGTCGAGCCGGGGCGGGACATCCAGTACCGCTCGACGGTCTCGTCGACGAACCGGTCGGCGTTCGTCGGGTCCAGGTAGCGCAGGTGGTACCAGCAGGAACCGGCCCACTGCGGCATGGTGTTCGTCTCGCGCCGGTAGCGCTTCGGGCCGTCACCGAGGTCGAGGGTGACGTGCGCCCAGTCGGTCACCCGGGCCAGCGGGGGCACCGGGTCGCTCTCGTCGTCCTCGGCCATCGCGGTCGGCCGGAAGTCGGTCATCTCGGGCAGCTCGACCGGGAGCAGCTCGTCGGGGACGGCATGCGGCAGCCCGTCGTCGTCGAAGACGATCGGGAACGGCTCGCCCCAGTACCGCTGGCGGGAGAACAGCCAGTCCCGCAGCCGGTAGGAACGCGCCGCCCGGCCGATGCCGGCGTCCTCCAGCCAGTGCGTGGTCGCCTTGATCGCCTCGGTCTTGTCCAGGCCGACCAGCGAGGGCGCGCCGACGGTCGGGACGGGCAGGTAGCTGCCGGACCCGGCGTACGCGTCGGGCCAGGCCGACACCGGCGCGTCCGGGTCGACGCCGTGCTCGGCGCACCAGGCCGCGTCCGGGGCCAGTACCGGCGGCGTCGGCAGGCCGAAGGCGCGGGCGAAGCCGAAGTCCCGGCTGTCGTGCGCGGGCACGGCCATGATCGCCCCGGTGCCGTAGCCGACCAGCACGTAGTCGGCGAGGAAGATCGGAACGGCCTCGCCGCTGACCGGGTTGCGCGCGTAGGCGCCGGTGAACACGCCGGTGCGGTCCACCTCCTCACCGCGCTGCCGGTCGCTGCGCCGGCCGGCGAACGCGCGGTACGCCTCGATGGCGGCCCGCGGAGTCCAGGCCGGATCGGCCGCCGCCGCCGTGACCTCCGCCTCGGTGGCGGCCTCGGCCTCGGCGCCGCCGGCGCGGCCGGCCGGGAACCGCCAGCCCGCCGGGGTGTCCGCCGGCCAGGCGTCGGCGACCAGCGCGTCGACCTGGGGATGCTCGGGCGCGAGCACCAGGAACGTCGCGCCGGCGAGGGTGTCCGGCCGGGTGGTGTACACCTCGATGCCGCCGGGGGCGCCGCGACCCGCGCCGGGGGACTCGACGGCGAACTCGACGCTTGCGCCGTCGCTCGGGCTGATCCAGTTGCGCTGCATCTGCTTGATCGAGTCCGGCCAGTCGACCAGGTCGAGGTCGTCGACCAGCCGCTCCGCGTAGGCGGTGATCCGCAGCACCCACTGCCGCAGCGGCCGGCGGAACACCGGGTAGTTCCCGATGTCGCTGCGGCCCTCGGCGGTGACCTCCTCGTTCGCGAGCACCGTGCCGAGGCCGGGGCACCAGTTGACCAGCTGCTCGGAGATGTAGGCAAGGCGGTGCGCGTCGACGACCCGCCGCCGCGCGACCCGGTCGAGCTCGGCCCAGGGCAGGCCGTCCGGGTTCGCGGCCCGCACCGCGTCGACGGACACGGCGGTGGCGCCGGCGGCGGAGCCGGCGACGGGGGAGCGGTTGCCGGCCTCGAACTCGGCGACGAGCTCGCCGATCGGCCGGGCGCGGCCGGCCGCCGGGTCGTACCAGGCGTTGAAGATCTGCTGGAAGATCCACTGTGTCCACCGGTAGTACGCGACGTCGGTGGTCGCGATCTCACGGCGGGTGTCGTGGCCGAGCCCGAGCCGGCCCAGCTGCCGGCGCATGTTGGCGATGTTCGCCTCGGTGGTCACCCGCGGGTGCTGGCCGGTGTTGATGGCGTACTGCTCGGCGGGCAGGCCGAAGGCGTCATAGCCGAACGGGTGCAGCACGTGGCGCCCGGACATCCGCAGGTAGCGGGCGAGCACGTCGGTGCCGATGTACCCCAGCGGATGCCCCACGTGCAGCCCGGTGCCGCTGGGGTAGGGGAACATGTCCATGATGTAGAACGGCGCGCGCCCGGCGACCTTGTCGAAGCCGTCGGCGAGCGGCCCCGCCGGGTTCGGGGAGTTGAACGTGCCCTCGTCCGCCCAGCGCCGCTGCCAGCGACTCTCGATGTCGGCGGCGAGCCGCGCGTTGTACCGGAAGCCGGGTTCGTCGCCGGACGCGCTGGTCGGGGCCGTCTCACTCATCGCTCGTGCCATCCCAGAATCGTTGGTACGTCGACCCTCCCGCCATGCTCTCGGCGGGGACGGCGACCTGGAGGGCGGCGGTCGAGGCGAGCGGACGGCGCGGACGGTTCGGTCCATCGAGCCTATCCGGTGGGAACGGACGTCGACCGTCCGCGTCGCACCGGGTCACCGTGCGCGGCGACCGACCCCCGCGAGAACGTGCGCGCGTCGCGCGGCGCGGCCGTTCGCGGGTGACGGGCGGCGCGCCGGGGTGGCGGGAATCGGGTGGGGGCCCGGCGCTTTGGTTGCATATCAAGGGAACCCATGCCGTGCAGGCGTGGACAGCCCCCGGCGCCGGGACCGGCCCGGGGGTACACAGTGGATCGCGAGGAGTCGCCCGGTGCCGAACAAGCTGGCGGAGCAGACGTCTCCTTACCTGCTCCAGCATGCGGACAACCCGGTCGACTGGTGGCCGTGGAGCCCGGAGGCGTTCGCCGAGGCGGAGCGCCGCGGGGTGCCCGTGCTGCTCTCCGTCGGGTACGCGTCCTGCCACTGGTGCCATGTGATGGCGCACGAGTCGTTCGAGGACGCGATGACCGCCGCGTACATGAACGACCACTTCGTCAACATCAAGGTCGACCGGGAGGAACGCCCCGACGTCGACTCGGTCTACATGGACGTCACGGTGGCGTTGACCGGCCACGGCGGCTGGCCGATGACCGTCTTCCTGACCCCCGGCGCCGAGCCGTTCTTCGCCGGCACCTACTTCCCGCCGACGCCGCGCCCGGGCATGGGCTCGTTCCGTCAGGTCATGGAGGCCGTCGTCGACGCCTGGCGGACGCGGCGCCAGGAGATCGAGGAGTCGGGGGCGGACATCGCCCGCCGGCTCGCCGAGGCCGCCGAGCGCGGCCCGGTCGCCGGCCTCGCCTCGAACCCGGCCTCCGGCGTCGCCGACGAACTGACCCCTGGCCTGCTGGACACGGCGGTCGCGGGGCTGTCGGCCCGCTTCGACACCCGCCACGGCGGCTTCGGCGGGGCGCCGAAGTTCCCGCCGTCCATGGTCGCCGAGATGCTGCTGCGCCACGCCGCGCGCACCGGCGACGGACACAGCCTCGACATGGTCACCCTGACCTGCGAGCGGATGGCCCGCGGCGGCATGTACGACCAGCTCGCCGGCGGATTCGCCCGCTACAGCGTCGACGCCACCTGGACCGTGCCGCACTTCGAGAAGATGTTGTACGACAACGCCCAGTTGCTGCGGGTCTACCTGCATCTGTGGCGCGCGACCGGCTCGGCGCTCGCCCGCCGGGTGGTGCGCGAGACGGCGACGTTCCTGCTCACCGACCTGCGCACCGAGCAGGGCGGGTTCGCCTCCGCACTGGACGCCGACGCCGTGCCGGCCGGCGCCACCGGGACGCACTCGCGACCCGAGGAGGGCGCGAGCTACGCCTGGACGCCGGCGGGGCTGCGTGCCGCCCTCGGCGAGGATGACGGCGCCTGGGCGGCCGACGTCCTCGGTGTCACCGCCGAGGGCACCTTCGAGCACGGGACGTCGGTCCTGCGGCTGCTGGCCGACCCGCCGGACCAGGCGCGCTTCGCCGCCGTGCGAACCCGGCTCGCCGCGGCGCGGGCCACCCGCCCGCAGCCCGCCCGGGACGACAAGGTCGTCGCCGCCTGGAACGGCCTGGCCATCGCCGCGCTCGCCGAGGCCGGGGCGCTGCTCGACGAGCCGGACTGGATTCGCGCGGCCACGGGCGCGGCGACGCTGCTGCGCGACGTCCACCTGGTCGACGGCCGGCTGCGGCGCACCAGCCGGGACGGCCGGGTGGGCACCAACGCCGGCGTGCTGGAGGACTACGGCGACGTCGCCGAGGGCCTGCTCACCCTGCACCAGGTCACCGGCGACCCGCAGTGGCTGGCGATCGCGGGCGACCTGCTCGGCGTCGTCCAGGCGCATTTCGGCGCGCCGGACGGCGGCTACTTCGACACCGCGGACGACGCCGAGGCGCTGCTGCGCCGCCCGCGGGACGACTCGGACTCGGCGACACCGTCGGGGCAGGCGGCCGTGGCCGGCGCCCTGCTCACCCACGCCGCGCTGACCGGGTCGGCCGAGCACCGGCGCGCCGCCGAGCGGACGGTGGCCCGCTTCGCGCCGTTGCTGTCCCGGGACGCCCGGTTCGCCGGCTGGGCCGGGGCCGTCGCCGAGGCGCTGATCGCCGGGCCGGCGGAGGTCGCCGTGGTGGACAGCCCGCAGCTGGAGCGGATCGCCCGGCTCGCGACCGCACCGGGGGCGGTCGTCGTCACGGGTGGCCCGCTGGTCGCCGGGCGCGGGTCCCCCGGGGTGTACGTCTGTCGCGACTTCGTCTGCGAGCGTCCCGTGCACACCGCGGAGGACGTTCGGCGCTCGCTCGGCGTGAAGGTGGCCACCTGAGGGCGGGAGGACTTTCACTCGTGACCGGGTAAGCGTGTAATCGTCGGCGGGGTGTGCCGGGCACGTCCGCGCGCACGGGCGGGAGGAGTCGGGTGATGGCCGGTCCGCGGGGGCGTGGTTTCGGCAGGTCGGGCGACCGTGCGGAGCCGTCGCCCGCGGGGGACGCGGCCGACTGGTTCGGCGCCCGCATCCCGGCCGGGTGGTACACCGGCCCGCCGGAGGTCATCGTCGACCGGGATGAGATCACGGTCATCGGTGAGCTGGTCGACGGCGACGCGGCCGGCGCCGATTCCGTCGGCGTCGATTCCGTCGGCGTCGATGCGCCCGGGGACGATCGCGTCGCCGGCGATCCCGTCGACGACGCCGCCCGGATCAGGCTGTTTCGGGAGCGCACTCGGGACGAGCGCATCGCCATCGCCGCCGACGCGGAGCGGCGTTACGGTCGCAGGATCGCCTGGGGGGCGGCGGCGGGGCAGCGCAGCGAGCTGTTCACCGTGTTGTCCGTGCCGGTGATGACCCGGCTGCGCCAGCCCGAGCGGCAGGTCCTGGACGTCCTGGTCGATTCGGGCGTGGCGCGCAGCCGCAGCGAGGCGCTGGCCTGGTGTGTTCGGCTCGTCGGCGACAACGCCGACACCTGGCTGCGCCAGCTGCGGGAGGCGATGGAGCAGGTCGAGAAGATCCGTTCGGAGGGGCCCGGCCTGTGACGGTGCCGCCCGCGTGGACGTGGGCGGCACCGGGCCGCGCGGATCGTCGGTATCAGTAGATCGCGAACATCAGCGCCAGGTAGTGACACAGCGCAGCCACCAGGGTGAAGGCGTGGAAGACCTCGTGGTACCCGAAGACCGTCGGGGCGGGGTTCGGCCGGCGGGTGGCGTAGACGAGGGCGCCGAGGCTGTAACAGACGCCGCCGACCAGCAGCAGCACCGTCGAGGCTATGCCGGCGTGGTGGGCCAGCTGCGGGATGACGAAGACGGCGACCCAGCCGAGCGCGATGTAGAGCGGGACGATCAGGTAACGCGGCGAGTGGAGCCAGAGCATCCGGATCGTCACCCCGAGTGCCGCACCACCCCAGACGACCGCCAGCACCACACGTGCCGTCGACGTGGGCATCGCGATGAGGGCAAATGGGGTATACGTCCCGGCGATGAATACAAAGATCATTGAATGGTCGAGGCGTTTCATCCGCGCCCGGGTACGTGACGTCGACCACATCGTTCGGTGGTAGAGCGCGCTGGTTCCGAACAGCGCGGCAATACTCAGCGCGTAAACCGCGATACCGAGTCGGGCACGGAGCGTGGTGGCCAGGGCGACTGCGAGGAGGCCGAGCGCAAGGCTTACGGGGAATGCCCCGGCATGTAGCCATCCCCGCATGCGTGGTCGCACCAGGTCACGTGGGTGGGCGGGGCCGTCCGCCTGCGGAGCCCCGGCAGGCTGCTGCGTGAGGGAAGCCACGTGGAGGACGATAACCCGGAGCTTGTGACGCCCACGAGACGGAGTCACCCAGCGCCGGTCCGTCTGTACCGGTGCGTGATGGATCCGACGCTTGTGCCCGCTCGCTATCGCGCGACTGCGGGCGGAACGCGCGGTACAGTCTAATGATCCTGAACGCGGCCTCGAACTGACCCTGTACCGCGGGTTTTGTCGGAGCGTGAACAAGTACGTTCAAGTGCTTGAAGTGGGCACACCCATACAGGGCGAGAACGCGTCAGGTTTCGACTCGACCGGAGGTGTGAGCTGTGACGACCGCGGCACAGATTCCGGGGCTGGAAGCGGCCCCCACGAAGCACGCCAGGCTGGTCGCCTGGGTGCGTGAGATCGCCGAACTCACCCAGCCGGAACGGGTTGAGTGGTGCGATGGGTCGGCGGCCGAGTTCGATCGGCTGACCAGCCTTCTGATCGAGAAGGGGACGCTCGTTCGGCTGAACGACGACAAGCGCCCGAACAGCTTCTACGCCGCTTCCGACCCCAATGACGTGGCCCGGGTCGAGGATCGGACCTACATCTGCTCCGAGAACGCCGCCGACGCCGGTCCGACGAACAACTGGATGGACCCGGCGGAGATGAGGACCAAGCTCAAGGGCCTCTTCGAGGGCTGTATGCGTGGTCGCACGATGTATGTCGTGCCCTTCTGCATGGGTCCCCTCGGGTCGCATATCTCCGCCCTTGGCGTCGAAATTACCGACTCGCCGTACGTCGTTATTTCCATGCGCACGATGACCCGTATGGGAACGCCCGCCCTGGAACAGCTCGGCGAGGACGGCTTCTTTGTTCCCGCGGTTCATTCACTGGGCGCGCCGCTGGAGCCGGGCGTGGCCGACGTCCCGTGGCCGTGCAACACCACGAAATACATCACGCACTTTCCGGAGACGCGTGAGATCTGGTCCTTCGGATCAGGTTACGGCGGTAACGCACTGCTTGGCAAGAAATGCTATGCCCTGCGCATCGCGTCGGTCATGGCCCGGGATGAGGGCTGGCTGGCGGAGCACATGCTCATCCTCAAGCTGACGTCGCCCAAGGGCAAGGTCCACTACATCGCCGCGGCATTTCCCTCGGCCTGTGGGAAGACCAATCTGGCCATGCTCATCCCCACCCTTCCCGGGTGGAAGGCGGAGACTGTCGGTGACGACATCGCCTGGATGCGGTTCGGTGAGGACGGCCGGCTCTACGCCGTCAACCCCGAGGCCGGCTTCTTCGGCGTCGCGCCCGGCACCGGCGAGCAGACCAACCCGAACGCGATCACGACACTGTGGGGCAACACCGTCTTCACCAACGTCGCCCGCACCGACGACGGCGACGTGTGGTGGGAGGGCCTGAGCAAGGAGCCGCCGGCCCACCTCACCGACTGGAAGGGCCAGGACTGGACGCCCGAGTCCACCACGCCCGCCGCGCACCCCAACGCGCGGTTCACCGTCCCCGCCGGCCAGTGCCCGACCATCGCCTCCGAGTGGGAGGACCCGAAGGGCGTGCCGATCTCGGCGATCCTGTTCGGCGGCCGCCGGGCCACCGCGGTGCCGCTGGTCACCGAGGCGCCCGACTGGCGGCGCGGGGTCTTCTTCGGCTCCATCGTCGCCTCCGAGACGACGGCCGCCCAGGCCGGCGCCATCGGCAAGCTGCGCCGTGACCCGTTCGCCATGCTGCCCTTCTGCGGCTACAACATGGCCGACTACTTCGCCCACTGGCTCGAGGTCGGCCAGAAGGCGGACCCGGCGAAGCTGCCGGGCATCTACTACGTGAACTGGTTCCGCAAGAGCCCCGAGGGCAAGTTCCTCTGGCCCGGATTCGGCGACAACAGCCGGGTTCTCGCCTGGATCGTCGGCCGCCTGGAGGGGGAGGCCGACGGTGTGGAGACCCCGCTGGGCGTGCTGCCGACCAGGGACGCGCTGCCCACCGACGGCCTCGACATCGCTGATGCCGACCTCGACACCCTGCTCACCGTCGACACCGAGCTCTGGAAGCAGGAGGCCGAGCTCATCCCCGAGCACTACCAGACCTTCGGCGACCGGCTCCCGGCCGCTCTGTGGGCCGAGCACGAGGCTCTGGTCAGCCGCCTCGACCAGGCCTGACCAGCGCCGCGGCGGCCGACCGGCGCCGCACCCACCACGGCATGCCCTGACCTGACGGCCCGTGCCGGGACGGTTCCCACCGCCCCGGCACGGGCCGTTCGTCATGGTCACCATCCCGGAGCCCCCCATTCCCGGTGACGGTCAGTAGCTGTCGGCGCGGGTGCGGCCGGTATTCCCGGCGCGCGTGGCGGGGTCGGCGGCGGTCGTCGTTCCGACGCGGGGTTGCTTTCCGCGGAGTACGGAACTCACCGGCTCGTGTGCGTGTTCATGACGGCTCGGGCGCATGACGCCGGTGTTTTTCGGGAATATCTGCCTCGGATCCGCGAATTTTCGGACCGGGGCCACGGGCGGCGCCTCGGAGCTTGGAATCCGGTGTGCTGGTGCCATCTGGCCAGCGGAAATCGCGGCTCGCCCGGGTGCGGGCGAGCCGATCCATCCCGCCCTGCGAGTGTCGGCCATGTTTCCCGTAGCGGTGGGCCGTACGGCATGTTTCCGGCCCGCGTCACCGGGTGCCCCCGAACATGGGTACCCGACCCATCCCCGACACCGAATCCAGGATCAGGTTCTACCGTGTACCGCCGCCGGCGGCGGTCGGTTCCGACCACAGGGCGGCAGGTGCCGCCCCTGGGTCGACGGATCCGTTGGGACGGCTCGCGTCCGGACACCCGGACCGCGCCGCAGCATCCCGGAAACCAGCCGCGTTGCCTTCCCGGCCGGTACCCGGCCCGCCCGGCAGACCGTGCGGAAACCACCAGGCCGCCGTCCCCTGCCAGGCCGAGCCACGCCGTCCGGTGGGCAGAGCACTCCGCAGGCGGACGGTATCTGCCTCCAAGGATGGCTCAGCCCGGCTCAGCCCTGCCCTGCCCGGCTTGGCTTGGCTCGATCTCCTCGCCGACCGCCGTCGCGCCCGATGGTGCCATCGGCAGCGAGAGTCCAGGCGCGGGTGCCGCTGGACGGCTCGCGGGAGTCGGTACACCAGGGCCTGGCTGGGGCCCCCGCAGCTCGGGCTCGGACCTCCGCCCCGGACCGGATCGCGTCTCGGGTTCTGATCTTCACGGTCGTCGGTGCGGCGGGTAGTGGCAGCGTGATGGCAACGTCGCAGCGGCCCGTGCCGCGAACATGGGGACAAATCGGACATGGCGCGCGCAGTTCGCGACACGGCCCCGCTGTCCCCCGCGCGCGCTTCCCATCCATGGGACGTCTGCCCCGACACCCGACGCCCGACACCCGACACCCGAACCCGGGAGTCAGGTGCTCGGCGGTTCGGGGTGCGGGGCGCGGGGAGGGTGTCGCGGACCGTCGCAGGACCGGCGCGATGTCACGGAGAGGCCACGGCAGGTGCGTGAGTAGGCAAAACGTTTCCGGTTCTTAACACAACGTGTTGCCAGAAGTGGGTCGCCATCGCCGCACGTGACGGCTACCGTGAGAGCCCTAGCGTCTCAAGCCGTGGTCCGGCGTGGTGCCGGACCTCTCGGGAGGCCCCTCGGTGCCGCAAGCGCGACTACACCAGGAGGCCGGTGCCCGGCTCCTGGAGGGGTCGGTCCCGGACTACCTCCGAGTAAGCGGGTGGGCGTGTGCCACGAACGCATGTCGTCGACACAAGCGTGCTGCTTTCTGATCCTGGCGCGCTGCTGCGGTTCGCGGAGCACAATGTCGTGCTCCCCCTCGTCGTCATAGGGGAGCTGGAGGGCAAGAGGAACCATCCGGAACTCGGCTGGTTCGCCCGGGAAGCCCTGCGCCTCCTGGACGACCTGCGCATCCGGCATGGTCGCCTCGACCAGCCGATCCCGCTGGCGGGTGGGGGAACGCTTCGGGTGGAACTTAATCACACCGATGCGGCAGTGCTTCCACCGGGGTTCCGGGTGGACACGAACGACTCGCGCATCCTGTGTGTCGCGATGAACCTGGCCGCCGAGGGCGCCGATGTCGTGCTGGTCACCAAGGACCTGCCACTGCGGGTCAAGGCCTCGGTCCTGGGCCTGCCCGCCGAGGAGTACCAGGCGCTGTCCCCGGTGGACACCGGCTTCTCCGGCATGGCGGAGCTCGCCGTCGCCCAGGAGGACCTCGACCGGCTGTACGCGCAGGAGTACACCGAGATCATCGAGGCGGCCGACCTGCCCTGCCACACTGGGCTGGTGCTCACGGCGGCGGGCGGCAGCGCGTCGGCCCTGGCTCGGGTCACCGCCGACAAGCAGGTCCGTCTCGTCCGCGGCGACCGGGACGCCTTCGGCCTGCACGGGCGGTCCGCCGAGCAGCGGGTGGCCCTCGACCTGCTGCTCGACCCGGACATCGGGATCGTCTCGCTCGGCGGCCGCGCCGGGACGGGCAAGTCCGCGCTCGCCCTGTGCGCGGGTCTCGAGGCGGTGATGGAGCGCCGCGCGCACCGCAAGGTGGTCGTCTTCCGCCCGCTCTACGCCGTGGGCGGGCAGGATCTCGGCTACCTGCCGGGCAGCGAGAACGAGAAGATGGCGCCCTGGGCGCAGGCCGTGTTCGACACACTCGGCGCGCTGGTCTCCCCGGAGGTCATCGAGGAGGTCGTCGACCGCGGGATGCTGGAGGTCCTGCCGCTGACGCACATCCGCGGCCGTTCGCTGCACGACGCGTTCGTGATCGTCGACGAGGCGCAGTCGCTGGAACGCGGGGTGCTGCTCACGGTGCTGTCCCGGCTGGGGCAGGGCTCCCGGGTGGTGCTCACCCACGATGTCGCGCAGCGTGACAACCTGCGGGTCGGCCGGCACGACGGTGTCGCCTCGGTCATCGAGACGCTCAAGGGGCATCCGCTGTTCGCGCACGTCACGCTGACCCGCTCGGAGCGCTCGCCGATCGCCGCGCTGGTCACGACGATGCTGGAGGACCTCGTCCTCTGAGACGGGTCGCGGGCGCGGGCTGGACGGCTCGCGCTCGCGTTCGCGTTCGGGGACGGGGCGGTTTCGGGGCCCCAGCGGGCCCCGGCCCTGGTGGGGGCGGGGCCCCGTCGGCGCGCCGGTGGACGGCGGGGAACGTCCGGGCGCTCTGGTTGGTTGTCAGGACAGACACTCCACCGGAGGTGGCATCAGATGTTCTTCGGCCGTCAGAAGTCCACGCTGGTCACGCCCGAGCAGGCTCTGCCCGGCCGGGATCGCCCCGTGTTCGCGGGCGATTCCCGGCACACGGTCCTCGGCACCTCGTTCGTCGGGCCGTTTCCCGACGGGCTGGAGACGGCCGTGTTCGGCCTGGGCTGTTTCTGGGGCGCCGAGCGGGCGTTCTGGCGGATCCCGGGCGTGTACACGACGGCGGTCGGCTACGCGGGCGGGTTCACCGAGAACCCGACCTACGAGGAGGTGTGCTCCGGGCTGACCGGGCACACCGAGGCCGTCCTGGTCGTGTTCGACCCGGCGAAGGTCAGCTACGAGACGCTGCTGAAGGCGTTCTGGGAGGGCCACGACCCGACCCAGGGCATGCGCCAGGGCAACGACGTCGGCACCCAGTACCGCTCGGCGATCTACACCACGTCCGACGCGCAGGCGGCGGCCGCCGCCACGAGCCGGGACGCGTTCGCGGGCGTGCTGGCCGGCGCCGGCTTCGGCGACATCACCACCGAGATCGCCCCCGCCGGCCCGTTCTACCTCGCCGAGGAGTACCACCAGCAGTACCTGTCGGACGCCAAGAACCCGCACGGTTACTGCGGCCTCGGCGGCACCGGCCTGTCCTGCCCCGTCGGCATCGCCACCGCCGACTCCTGACCCGCCATCGATCTATCAGACGGGGCGCGACTCACGGACAGCATCGCTGGCGAGCGCCTGCCGAGCGCGGTTGACGAGTACCCGGAGCACAACGGGTGGGCGGATCGCGCAGGCGGTCGGTTCAGACGTCGGCGAGTTCGCGGGCCTGCGTTCCGACCTCACGGATCGACCGATCCCAGCCGGGCGTCGCGCCGCCGACCGCGTGAACCGCTGAGCGGGTGGCGGCGAGGCTTCGTGCGACCGCCTCCTCCAGGTCACTCGCCTCGACGATCATCGTCACGTGTAGACAACCGGTGGTGAGGTTGGTACCGAGGTCGGTGTCGTCCGCGCCATGAAGATCGTAGAGAGCGTCGGCCAGCAGGTCGGACACCTCGTCGAGTCGATCCAGCGGCCCGACGACCTGTAGCTCGACCAGAATCCGGTACTTCACGGCACGTCCTCCTCCCGGCAGGTCTGCCGTCTCAGGTGCCCGCGGAGGTTCCTCTCATAGCCCGAACTCGACGGGGTCAGGTGCACCGTGTGCTTGTGGGCTCCGCAAGGGCAGTAGATCTTGAAATATTTTCTGCCCTTCTCGACAATCCAACCTTGTCTCTCCGCCTCTCGAAGGAGACACTCAAGTTCCTTGATCGGATGTCGTGGACGGGGCATGCCTCGACCTCCACTGAACGTACCCCGGGAAGCTGGTACCGGCGCCGGGATCGCCGGGGAACAACCCGAAGGTAGTTCGTGGGCGGGGCGTGGCCTGTGGCCCTGGGGGTGGCTGACCGCGACAGAACGACGCCGAGATCGAGATCAGCCGCCTCCTGACCGGACCCCGTCGCGGAAGGCCTGGCGGCTAGCTACCACGGGTGGATCACGGTCCTGTCAGCTACGGCCCATACTTGCGCGATCTATAGTGGCGCCCATAATGATCCCTATGGCGACAACCTCGATGCAGCTCGACTCCGCTCTTCGCGACGAGCTGGCGGAGATCGCCGTGCGGGACTTCGAGGGCGCTGCGCTGGGCGAGGTCGTGCGGCGCCTCGTCCGTGAGTACAAGATCCAGCGGATCCTTCGGCGTTACGAGGCCCTGCGCGCGGACCCCGAGGAGTGGGCCAGCTACCAGGCCGAGGCCCGTCTCACGGACAGCGTCGCGGGTGAGCGCCTGCCCAGCGCCGCGGAGGAGTATCCGGAGTACAACAGGTGAGCAGATCGCCGAGGCTCACGCCCTGGCAGGTATGGCTGGTGGACTTCGGCCAACCGGTGGGCCACGAGCAGGGCGGGATCCGCCCCGCCATCGTGGTCAGCTCGGCCCCGCACAGCCGGTTTCCCATCGAGATGGCTCTTGTCGTCCCGCTGACCTCGCGGGATCGAGGGCTTGAGCATCAGGTGCGTATCGACTCCCCGGCCAGCGGCCTGACCAGGCCCAGTTTCGCCCGTACCGAGGAGATCACGGCGGTGTCGACCGAGCGGTTCGTCCGGTCGACACCGCTTGGCGTCGCCGCTGACAGCGAGGTGGCCGCACTGCGCACCTGGTTGCGCGAGATGGTCGCCTTCTGCTGATCAGAGTCGACGCCACGCAGGCCGACACCGAAGTCTTGACTCTCCAGTCGGTGGAGGGTTCACGGTGGAGACCATGATGATCGGCCAGCTCGCGGCGAGCACCGGGCTGTCGGTGCGGACGCTGCGGTTCTACGCCGACGCCGGGGTGCTTCCGGTGCACGGGCGCACGGCGTCGGGGTACCGGATGTTCGGGCCCGACGCGGTGGCCCGGGCGCGCCTGGTGCGTACCCTGCGCGAGCTCGGCGTGGGTCTGGACGACATCAGGCGGGTGCTGGTGGCCGAGACGTCGTTGGACGACGTGGCCGCCGAGCATGTCCGTGCCCTCGACGCCCAGATCCGCGTGCTGCGTCTGCGGCGCGCGGTGCTGCGCGCGTTCATCGGATCCACCGACCCGGAGGAGCTGGGACGGATGAGCGAGCTGACCACCATGACCGCCGAGGAACGGCGGCGGATCGTCGACGGGTACCTGGACGCCGTCTTCGGCGACGATCCCGGCCCGGTCGGCGAAAGGCTTTCGATGGCCACGCCCGAGATGCCCGACGATCCGACCCCGGAGCAGGTCGCGGCCTGGGTGGAGATCGCCGGGCTGCTGCGCGACCCCGACTTCGTCGCCAGCAGCCGCCGGATGGCCGAGCGGGCCCGGGCCGAGGGACCGGAGCCGGACGTGGCCCAGTTCGAGGTCGGCAAGGCCATCGGCCGGCTCGCCGGCCCGGCCGCCCGGACCGGCGTCGACCCCGCCTCACCGCAGGCCCTGGACATCGTCGAGCGTCTCGAGGCCCTGGGCCCGGCGCGGCCCGCGGACGGCACCCAGCCGGACGACCGCACCCGGGTGGAGGAGCGCCTCCGCGCGGCCGAGCGCATCGACGCGTTCACGGACCGGCGGGTCGGCCGGTACTGGACGCTTGTCGGCATCATCAACGGCTGGGCGCCCGACCAGGCGCCCGCCGACGTCATCGACGCCTGGGAGTGGTACGCCCGCGCCCTGCGCGCCCACGCCTGACCCCGGCTGTCATCTCCCGCGCCCGGTGCCCACCCGCGAAGCGCGTGTCCGCCCACGTGCGGCGGGCCTACCTGAGATCGTCCCGTATGTCGCGGGCGGGGGTGACAGGAGTGAGGGCGCCGTCGATGGTGTGGACGTCGCGGCCGACGGGGATCTTGGCGATGCTGTCGACGACAGCGGTCGGGCGGTAGGGGAAGCGCTCGACGTCGTCGCGGCCGGTGATGCCGGACAGGACGAGGACGGTGTCCATGCCGGCCTCCAGGCCCGCGACGACGTCGGTGTCCATCCGGTCGCCGATCACCACTGTGGTCTCCGAGTGCGCGGCCAGCGTGTTGAGCGCGCTGCGCATCATCAGCGGGTTCGGCTTGCCGACGAAGTAGGGGGTGATACCGGTCGCCTTCGTGATCATCGCCGCGACGGCGCCGGTCGCGGGCAACAGGCCCTCCATGGACGGGCCGGTCGGATCCGGGTTCGTCGCGATGAACCGGGCCCCGTCGCGGACCAGCCGCACGGCGCGGGTGATGGCCTCGAAGCTGTAGGTCCGGGTCTCGCCGAGCACGACATAGTCCGGTGATCGGTCACTGAGCACATAGCCGATGTCGTGCAGGGCGGTGGTGAGGCCGGCCTCGCCGACGACATACGCCGAGCCGCCGGGCCGCTGGGTGTGCAGGAACAGCGCGGTCGCGAGCGCGGAGGTCCAGATCCGCTCGGGCGGAATGGACAGTCCCGAGCGGGACAGCCGCGCGGACAGATCACGAGCCGTGTAGATCGAGTTGTTCGTGAGTACCAGGAATCCGAGGCCCGCCGCGATGATGCCGGCGATGAACGCGTCCGCCCCGGCAATGGGGTGTTCCTCGTGGACGAGGACGCCGTCCATGTCGATGAGATAGTTCTCGATCATCCGTTCCGACATGGCCACTGATTCTGCCCGCCCGGGCGCGGCCCGGACGGGCGGGGTGGCCGCTGCGAGCGGTGTCTCACGGTGCCGCCGGCCCCGGGAGCGCGACGGTGGGCTCCGCGGGCGCGGCCGATCTCACAGCACCGCGATGCCGGCGGCCTGCTGGCCCACGGGCAGTGTCAGGCACAGCGCGGGGACCACGAGCCACATCCGCAGCCGTTCATCGCGTGCGTACCGGTGGGCGTGCTCGGGGGCCCGAAAGGGCCCCACCACGCCGCGGACCCGGTCGCCCGAGCCGCCGAGCACCACCACCGCCCAGGCGTCGGCGGTGGCGCTTCCCGTCTCCTCCGGCAGGGCGGGGGATTCCCACCAGACCGGTGCCGTGTTTACCATTCCAGCCCCCAGTGTTCTCGGTGATGACCCCCGTGACCACGGCACATAATTCGGCGCGGACCGGCTCTCGCCGGAATGATCGCCGTTTGATCCCCATCCCACCGCGTGCCACGGACGGCTTCTCCTCGATATCCTGCGCGTTTTTCGGCAGGTGTCCACGAAACGGCATTATTCGCGGCTGATCCTTTTCGTCCCGCGGTGGAACGTGCATCTGCATTGGCCGCTGCCCGGTCACTCTCACCAGGCATACGTGGCGGAACCCGGCGTGCCCGCGCGGTCGGAAAGCGTGGGAAACCCGCACGGGGCGAACCGTCAAGGGTGAGCGACGTTCCGTCGGGGATGGCCCGAAGGGGGAGCGGAGTACCCGTGCGGGGGCGGGTACTGCCCGGTGGCAACGAGGGCGCCGCTGGTCACGGGCGTGCGGACGCCGGATGACGCGGAGATGACGGTGCGTGGACGCGATGGTCGCCGGCCAGTCCGGGGCAACGTCGGGGTTGACCTGGACGTCTTTTCTGTCGGTTACTTCTCACCATGTGGGGGATCCGTGCGACGGCGTCGTAACGACTACCGGACCTGGGAGGAACTCTCCCTCCAGGAGCGCCGCCGCGGCCTCGCCGTCCTGGCCATCGTCGGGGCCGGCGCGGTCACCGCCGTGTATCTCGTCGTCGGCGGTGGCGGCGCCCAGGCCGAAGCGGCCGGCGCGCCCGCGCCACCGACCGTCGACACCGGCGCCCAGCTCGGCGCGTGGTACGCCGGCACGGCGGAACTGCGCACCCAGATCGTGACGGCCGTCAACGCCGTCCGCGCCGACATCCAGGCCTCCGACGGGACCGCGCTGCGGCCCGCCTGCGTCCAGCTCGGCCAGATCGTCGAGGGCATCGCCGGTCTCGGCCAGCCGCCGACCGCCACCGCCAGCCGGACCTGGACCGCCGGCGCCACCGCCTACTCCCAGGCCGTCACCGCCTGCGGCAACCTCTTCGACGGTACCCAGCTGCCGCCGCCGGTCCTGCTGGCGCGGACCACCGAGGCACTCAACACCGCCGACGGCCAGTGGACGACCCTCGCCGCCCAGATCGGCGCCCCCGCCCAGATCGTCCCGGCGAGTTAGCCGACGGCACCGTTCGCGGTGCCCCGTCCGGGGGCCGCCGCGCAGCCGCCGACCCCGCCGGCCCGTCCCCGCCGGCCCGTCACCCGCCGGCCCGTCACCGCTGGCGGGCCATCCGGGCGCGGCGGTCAGGAGCCGCCGGTGGGACGGCGGAAGAGGACGGCGGTCGGCGCGGCCGGGGTGAGGGTGGCCTTCGCGGGGGTGAACAGGAACGACTGTTGCGGCTGGCCGTTCGGGCCGAGCAGGAACGCCCGCTCGATCGACTCGACCTGGATGCGGGCACCCCGGTCGCGGCCCGCGCCCACGACCCGGGTGGCCTCGATCGCCGAGATGTCCTCGGCGACGGTGCCGGCCGGCAGCTCGACGGCGGTCGCCGCCGGCTGGTCCCGCTCGATCGCCCAGGCCGGGTAGATCTTGGCCGAGCGGTACGTCTCGGCGCTGCCGGACAGCCGCACGCCGATCGACACGCCGACCCAGCTGGTGTCGGTGTTCGGCGGGCCGACCGTGCTCTTGCGGATGATCAGATAGACGTAGTTGCGCGGGTCGCTGATCCTCGTCGCCGAGTTCAGCGTCTTGTCGTTGTCGACCTTGCCCTCGCGGGCGATCTCCTGCGACATCACCCAGTAGGTCCAGGGGTTCTCGTCCATCGCGCGCTCACGGGCGACGGCGTTCGGGTCGAGGTTCGTGGCCGCCGACAGGGCGAAGCGCATCTGGCCGTCCGGGTTCGGGCAGACGCCGTTGTTCATCGAGCAGGTGCCGATGATCGCGTGCGTTCCCTCGTAGCGGCCGGTGAACGGCACGGTGGTGTGGTCGGGGCCCTGGAGCACGGGGCTGCCGGGGACCGCGTTGCCTGCCGCGTCGATCTCCACCTGGTAGGTCCACTCGATGTCGGTGGTGCGGCCCCACACCGCCATGAGCTCCGGCGTGGACGTGCCACCGTCCTCGTTGCTCCACACCGTCGAGTAGGTCAGCAGCCGGTGCCCGGCGACGGCGGTCGGTGCCTCGGAGTGGAAGGCGAGCAGCGGGGTGTCGGTGACGGCGTTCTGGAACGGCCCGCCCGCCAGCGGGTCCGCGGCCACCCCCGCAGTGCCGGACGTGCCGGCGGTGCTGGAGGTGCCGGCGGTGCTGGAGGTGCCGGTCGAGCCGGACGCGGTGCCGGTGCCGGCGGTCGCCGCGGCCGCGGTCCGGCCGTAGAGGACCGGCGCGTGCGCGAGCGCCTGGTAACCGGTGTCCTGCGGCGTCACCGCGCGGAAGGTGAGGTTGGTCAGGCGGGCCGACGCGGCGCCTCGGGGCGAGCGGTCGGCCGCGAAGGCCGCGCGCAGGGTGTGGGCGCCGGCGGCCAGGTGCCCCAGCGCCAGGCTCCGCCTGATCGGGAACGAGGCGGGGATGACCACGTCGGTGGCGTAGGCGTTGTCGACGAACAGTGACACCACCGCCGACTCGCTGCCCGGTGAACCCCAGGAGACGCCAGGGGCCGCGGTGGTGACGTCGAGCAGGACCTCGCCGTCGGCGCCGGTCCGGAACGGCACGGACGCGTCCTGCCCGCGGTTCAGCACCACCTCGGGCGGCGGGTCGGCCGTCTTCGAGCCCGAGCCGCACGCCCCGAGCCCGACCGTCAGTGTGGCGGCGGCCAGGGCCGCACCGAGAGCCCGCCGCAGTCCCCTCGACACCCGCGTTCCCCTCCTGCAATACGGGAGCTCGCCACCCGCGCGGCCGTTCCCCACCACCCGCATTCCGATACACATCCTGCTCTTTGACGATTCGTTCCCCCGCACCGGTATGGCGCGTCCGCGCCGGCCGGCCGGCCCGGCGGGGTTGACGGTTCGGTGACGGCGGTGGTCCGGTGGGGTTCGCGTGGCGCGGAGAGGCGGTGGGCACATGGCCGGTGACGGTGCTCGGGACGGCCGGGGCGGTCAGGCCGGCGAGGGCGGGTCGGGGGCGGCGGATCCCTCGGTCACGGCCGCGCTCGCGGCCGGGATCACGCCGCGGCGACTGTCCCGCAAGGAGTATGAGAAGGAACTGGCCCGGCTGCAGACCGAGCTCGTCCGGATGCAGGAATGGATCGTCCACACCGGGTACCGGCTGGTCGTGGTGTTCGAGGGGCGCGACACCGCCGGTAAGGGCGGCACCATCAAGCGGATCATCGAGCGGCTCAACGCCCGGCAGTGCCGGGTCGTCGCGCTCGGGACGCCGACCGAGCGCGAGCGCACGCAATGGTACTTCCAGCGCTACGTCCCGCATCTGCCGGCCGCCGGCGAAATCGTGCTGTTCGACCGCAGCTGGTACAACCGGGCCGGGGTCGAACGGGTCATGGGATTCTGCACGGAGGCCGAGTACGAGGATTTCGTGCGCACCTGCCCGCAGCTCGAGCGCGCACTGGTCCGGTCCGGGATCGTCCTGGTGAAGTACTGGCTCTCGCTGAGCGACGAGGAACAGGAGCGGCGTTTTCAGGAGCGCATCGACGACCCCGGGAAGCGATGGAAGCTGTCCGCGATGGACCTCGAGGCCCGGGCCCGCTGGGTGGATTTCGCCCGGGCGAAGGACGAGATGTTCGCGTACACCGACGTCCGAGAGGCACCGTGGCACGTCGTCGATGCCGACGACAAACGTACCGCCCGGCTCAACCTCATCAGTCACCTGCTGTCCGTCGTCCCCTATGAGGACGTTCCGCATGAGCGCATCGTGCTGCCGGACCGCCAGCGCGCGGCGTACAGCCGGCCCCCGATAGACAGCCAGACCTGGGTGCCGGCCCGGTACCTGCCGGACGCCTGACCGGGGGCCTGGATCGCCCCCTACGGGCCATCCGCCGCGGGTGAGGCGCGTCTCGAGACCGCGGCGGACGGCCCGGCGGGGACGGCACGCAGACCCGGGTAGGGGTGCCTCTCGCCCGGCCCGGGCCGCCGCCGGCACTCCTTCGCGGTCGCGCCGGGGCAGCGACCGGCCATTCGCCGAGCGGATACGGTAACCGGCAGGGAATGGCGGGGCGGACGGTCGGAGCGGGAGAGGTACTTCGTGCGGAAGTTCGTCATCATGGGAGTGCAGGGCAGCGGCAAGGGAACCCAGGCGACGATGCTGGCGCGGGACTTCGACCTCGTCCACATAAGCGTCGGCGACGTCTTCCGGTGGAACGTGAAGAACCATACAAAGATCGGCGCCCAGGTGAAGCGTACTGTGGCGGCAGGCCGACTGGTGGGCGACCATCTGGTGGAATCCGTGGTGCGTGACCGGCTGAACGAGCACGACTGGAACTACGGTTTCATCATCGACGGGTTCCCGCGCAACGCGCGCCAGGCGGAGTTCTTTCTGGAGAGCTACGACATCGACGGGGTCATCTATCTCGACCTGCCGGACGAGGAGGTCTACCGCCGCGTGCTCGCCCGGCGGCTGTGCTCACGCTGCGGCCTCGACTACAACCTGATAGCCAGTCGGCCGATCATTCCGGATACCTGCGACGTCTGCGGAGCACCGCTGCTGATCCGGCCGGACGACAACCCGCGCGCGCTGGCCGTGCGGCTGCGCGACTATCACGAGAAGACCCAGCCGGTGATGGAGATCTTCCAGCGCAAGGAGTTCGTCGCGGTCGTGGACGCCCGCCGCCCGCCGCGGGCGGTCCAGACCGAGATCCGCGGGTACTTCGACCTGCCCGACCTGGCGTCCGCGGCGGTCTGAGCCGTCGGCCAGGGCCAGCCTGCGCCGGCGGGCCCTGGCGCCGCCGCGGCGCCTACTGCTGCCTGGTGAAGACGAGGGCGCTCGCGTCCGCCTGCCCGATCCCGGCCGAACCGATGCTGCCGGTGATGCCGTGCCCGGTGAACGACATCGCGCGGGCGACTCCGCCGACGCCGACGTCCTGGGTGATGCGGTAGCCGGCCTGCGGGAGCGCGGTGCGGTAGAAGGCCGCCGCCTTGTCGCCGTCGACCCCGGTGAGGGTCACCGTGGAGGTCCGGCCGGTGGTCGTGCCGACCTTCACCTTGGCGCCCGGCGGGATGGGGAAGTCCGCGGGTACGTTCGTCCCCTTCAGCGCGTCCGCGCCGGTTGCCGCGCCGATGCGGCCCACGCCGGGGATCGAGGAGGGCAGGCCCGTGGGCAGGCCTGTCGGCAGTGCCGTGGGCAGGCCTGTCGGCAGTGCCGTGGGCAGGCCGGACGGCAGGCTCGTGGCGCCCGTCGTGGGCAGGTCGGTGCCGTCGGAGCCGCAGCCGGCGGTCAGCCCGGCGAGTCCGGCGAGCGCCAGCCCGGCGGCGATCACCGCGGCCCGGTGACGGGTCGGGCGAGGCGACCGGTGCGCCGCCTCGAGAGCCTGGCTGTCCCGCATGGTGGTCCTCCTGGAGATCCCGTACGGCCGTCCGGTCCGGGGCCGCTGTGCGCCGGTCCGTCCTGCGGGCGCCGGTCGTCCGCGTTGGCCCCGGTTTCCTCGCCGACCCTAGCCCGGGCGCTCGGGAACGCGACGCACGGTGTCGGCAGGGCGTCAGCCGGCGCGGGCGCGTCGCCGCGTCGCCGGCTCCACCCGGAGGGCGACGGGTTGCCCCCGTCTGGGTGGCACCTTTGGGCGGGTCGGCACCTACGGAAGCACAAGGACCGCCCATCGGTGGCGCCAGGAGGGAGGCGTGCCGGGGGCCGGCTCCGGGCCGCGACCAGCGGGTGTGAGCACTGACCTGGGGGGGCTACCGGGCGGCAACCTTAAGATGATGCAAAATTTCGTGTTTGCGGCACGAGGAAGGTTTCGTGATGGTAGGGGCGGGGAATGCGGCAGGGTAGGTCTTGCCGTGTTTGTCCGCTTCATCCGATCCTGGAGGGGTTGATCGACATGCCGGAGTCGACGACGGGCGGCGCGACGGGCGCACGCCGCACGTCTCCGCCGCCGGGTGTCGCTCTCCGTGGCGAGGCCTGCGGGGGCGAGGTAGCTTTCCGATTTGTACCGATACAGCACGATCTCTCGACACTCTAAGTGAGGGTATGTGTGCAGTACGAACTTCGGCGTGTCCCGTCCAGGTGTTCCGTGGTGAACCCTCGACCGCTGTACCTTCCCTGAGCGTGGCAGTCACCAACAACGGGGTGATCGGTGTGGCCCTCGGCTACATCGAGGCGAACCCGGATGAGATGGAGCTGCTGCGGTCACTCGTCGTGCTCGCGCTCCACGGGCCGTCGATCACGGCGCGCAGCACGACTCCGGCCCACGTCACCTGCCGTGCCGCGATCGTGTCCCCGGACTGGCGGGTCCTGGAGGTCATGGACGGCACGACGTCCCGCTGGCACCTGCCGGGCGGCCACGTCGACGCCGACGACTCGTCCCTGCTCGGCGCCGCCCTGGGCCTCGCCGCCCGCCGCGCCGGGGTCGAGACGAACATGGTCATCCCCGGCGGGATCATCCCGTTCGACGTCGACGCGACCGTCATCGAGGCCGCGCCGCTGCTCGGCGAGCCGGCCCACGTCCACTACGACATGACGTACCTGTTCCACATCGAGGATCGCAGCCTCGCCGTGCCCGACGCCGCCGCGAACCGCATCCGCTGGATCGATCCCGGGCAGGTCGACGGCCGGCTCGGCACCAAGCTCAGCCGCGCCTCCCGGGCGGCCCGGCTCGTTCCCTGACCTCGCCGGCGCCCGGCGATGACGGCGGCCGCCACCGGCGGCCCGCGACGATCGTCGGGCTCGCCGCGGCGGTGGACCGGGCCGACGCGCTGCTCGCACGGAGCGCGGGCCGACGCCTGCTCGGGATCGTCGGCCCGCCCGGCGCGGGCAAGAGCACCCTCGCCGAGCGGCTCGTCGCCGAACTCGAGGCACGGCACGCCCGCCCGGCTCCGCTCGCCGGACCGGCCGCTGTCGCCGGCCGGGTCTCGCCCGCCGGCCGGGTCTCGCCCGCCGGGCAGGCGCCGCTCGTCGGGCAGGCGCCGATGGACGGCTTCCACCTGCCCGGCGCCGAGCTGCGCCGCCGCGGCCTCGCCGGGCGCAAGGGCGCGCCGGACACGTTCGACGCCGCCGGCTACGCGGCGCTGCTGGCCAGCCTGCGCGCCGACGGGCTCCCGCAGGTGCGGGCGCCGTCGTTCGACCGTGACCTGGACGAGCCGGTGCCCGGCACCCACCTGATCACGCCAGACGTCCGCCTGGTCGTCTGCGAGGGCAACTACCTGCTGCTCACCAGCGGCGACTGGGCGCTGGTGCGGCCCTCGCTCGACGAGACGTGGTACCTGCGCGCGGACGTCGAGCTCACCCGGCCCCGGCTCCTCGCCCGGCACCGGGCCGGTGGGCTCGACGCGCGGCAGGCCCGGGAACTGGTCGAGGGCAACGACCTTCCCAACGGCCGCCTCGTCGCCGCGACGGCGCGCCGCGCCGACCACGTCGTGGAGCTGGCTCCCGGCGAACTGGGGTGACGTCCCAGCGGATATCGATGTGTTGTTTTCGGCGCCGGGTTGTCACGGTGACGACTGCCGTCAATATGGTCTTATAGCGTCGTTGTGGAACATCGTCGAGGAAACATCCTTGTGGCTCGGCGGCGCCGGCTTTTCGTCGGCGTAAAAGGTGGAAGTCGTTTGCTTCGGCCTCTTCTGGTAATGGTCCGTATTAGTTAGACAGGCGGCGTGCAGGGGAGATGGGTACGCCGAAGGGGTGTCGTGGTCGCCGGGCTGACGGCGGCGGCCGTCGGGGGTGGAGCACTGCTGGGGTCGGGCGGCGGCGCCGCACCGGCGGGCGGCGGCAGTCCGGCTGCCGCCGGGTCGAGAAGCACCGTGCCGGCGAGGATCGCCGCCGACTGGCCGGGGGGCGTCTCCTCCGCGCTGGGCGACGGCGTGGTGCGCAGGGCTCGACCGGCCGGCGGCGCGCTCACGGTCCAGCCGGTGGCCGCGACCTCCACCTCCACCTCCACCTCCACCTCGACCTCCACCTCCACCTCCACCTCCACCTCCACCTCGACCGCGACGTCCTCGTCGGCGGCGCGGACGTCGCCGGCGGCCGGCTCCGCGGCGACGGGCGGCGGGCTCGCCGCGTCGTTCCGGGCCTACCTGCGCGGGCGGCCGGGGCACGTCAGCGTCGCCCTGTACGACGCGGTGGCCGGGACCACCGTCGCCGTCACCGATCCGGCCGTGTCGGGGTACGAGACGGCCAGCTCCGTCAAGCTCGACATCCTCACCGCGCTCGTGCTGCGGGCCGGTGCGTCCGGCCAGCTCACGGCGCGGCAGAAGGCGCTGGCCCGCACCATGATCTCGGTGAGCGACAACGGTGCCGCGAGCGCCCTGTGGGCCGACGCCGGCGGCGCGGCGGGGATGAAGGCGTTCTTCGCCCGGCTCGGGATGCGGGCGACGACGGCGGGTCCGGGCGGCAGGTGGGGCCTGACCCGCACGACCGCGGCGGACCAGCTGGCCGTGCTGCGGGCCATCGCCTATCCGGGCGTGCTGACGGCGGCGCAGCGCGGGGTCGTCAGCGGGCTGCTGCGCACGGTCGTGCCCTCGCAGCGCTGGGGGCTGACCGGCGGCGTGCCGGCCGGCGTCACGGTGGACCTGAAGAACGGCTGGCTGCCGCGGTCGAGCGGTTGGGTGATCACCAGCCTGGCGCACGTCCACGGCGCCGGCCGCGACTATGTGATGGCGGTCTACACGAAGAACGGGCCGAGCATGTCCTCCGGCGTGAGCACCGTCGCCGGCCTGTCCGCGCTGGCCTGGCGCGCCGTGGGGGTGTCCGTGGCGGCCCGGTAGCGTGCCCTCGCCGTCGGCGCCGTCACGGGCGGGGGACCGGGAGCCTGGGCCCGGCCCATGACGGGCGCTGGCGGGACGGTGCGCCACCGGGCGCGGGGGCGCCGGGTGGGTCCTAGGCGCTGAAGCGGGCGACGGCCCGCATCTTGTTCGTCGCGTCGAGCGCGGCGACCTTGTAGGACTCGGCGAGCGTCGGGTAGTTGAACACGCTGTCGACGAGGTAGTCGATCGTGCCTTCGCAACCCATGACGGTCTGCCCGATGTGGATCAGCTCGGTGGCGCCGGTGCCGAAGACGTGCACGCCGAGCAGCCGCCGGTTCTCCGGGCTGACCAGCAGCTTGAGCATCCCGTACGAGTCCCCGAGGATCGCCCCGCGGGCGAGCTCACGGTAGCGGGCGATGCCCACCTCGAACGGGATGGCCTGCTCGGTCAGCTCGTCCTCGGTGCGCCCGACGTAGGAGATCTCCGGGATGGTGTAGATCCCGATCGGCATGAGCTCGGCGCGCAGCGCGTTGACCTCCTCCCCGCACGCGGAGTACGCGGCGAGGCGGCCCTGCTCCATCGACGTCGCGGCGAGCGCGGGGAACCCGATCACGTCGCCGACGGCGTAGATGTGCTCGACCTCGGTGCGGAAGTCCGAGCCGACCTTGATCCGCCCGCGGTTGTCCGCGGACAGGCCCGCGGCGGGCAGGTTGAGGATGTCGGTGAGGCCCTGGCGGCCGGCGGAGTACATCACCGTGTCCGCCGGGAGCTTCTTGCCGCTCTCCAGCAGCGTCAGCGTCCCGCCGTTGTGCCGCTCGACGGAGACCACCGACTCGCGGAACCGGAACGTCACCGCCAGGTCCCGCAGCTGGTACTTCAGCGCCTCGACGATCTCCACGTCACAGAAGTCGAGCATCCGGTCTCGGCGCTCGACGACGGTGACCTTGGTGCCCAGCGCCGCGAACATCGAGGCGTACTCGATACCGATGACCCCGGCACCGACCACGACCATCGACCGCGGCAGCTTCTCGAGGGCGAGGATCTGGTCGCTGTCGACGACCGTGCGGCCGTCGAAGTCGACCGTGTCCGGCCGGGCGGGCCGGGTGCCCGTCGCGATGATGATCCGCTCGGCGTGGACCCGCCGGTCCTCGATCTCGCCCGCCGCCCGCACGCTCACCGTGTGCGGGTCGATGAAGCTCGCCAGCCCCGTCAGCAGCGTGACGTGGTTGCGGCTGAGCTGGCTGCGGATCACGTCGATCTCGCGGCTGATCACATGCCGGGTTCGGGCGGACAGATCACCGACGGTGATGTCGTCCTTCACCCGATAGCTCGACCCGTACAACTCGCGCTGCGACATGCCCGTCAGGTAGAGGACGGCCTCCCGCAGCGTCTTCGACGGGATCGTGCCAGTGTTGATACTGACCCCGCCGATCATCTCCCGCTTGTCCACGATCGCGACCCGCCGGCCGAGCTTCGCGGCCGCGATGGCAGCCTTCTGCCCGCCGGGTCCGGACCCGATGACGAGGACGTCATAGTCGAACACCGTCACCTCCCCGCATTCTTTCCGGCTCCCGGTAGAACCAGAGGCTATCTGCCGTGAGGGGTCGGGTCGGCAGGTTGCACGGTCTTGTTACGTTTATTTCTCCTCCGGGCTTTCCCGCCAGTGTTTCAGCCATGCGATATCACGCGGCGTAGATGGCACGGATTCCGTCCGTGATAACCAGGATGTGCCGTTGCGCCCGACGCGGTCGCCTCCGTGCCGGCCGCCGGTCCGGCCGCCCAGCCCCGCCATCCGGTCGTTCGGCGAGATGGTGCCCGGGTACCCGTAACGCACGCGTCGCTGTCTCGTTAGACAGGGCGCGGGGATCGTGGAGGCTGTCTGGGGGGTCTTCCACGGTCCCCGCCGTGGCCGCGCCCAGCGGGTCATCGCTGCCGGGACGGACGCCCGCCCACGCGTCACGGGCGGTGCGCGGGAGCCGATGACGGCCCTGGCGGCGGCCACGGTCGGGCGCCGGCCCCGGAGTGGCGTCACTCCGGGGCCGGCCCGTAGGCATCGCCGCGCGTGACTCCGGGCCCCCGTGGGCCCGGAGCCCGCCTCTCATGCTGGTTACGGTGGTTACGGGTGCGTCATCGAGAGCACGTCGAGGGCGGCGTCGAGCTGGGCCTCGGTGAGCTTGCCGGCCTCGATGTAGCCGCGCTCGAGCACGACCTCGCGGATCGTCTTCTCCTCGGCGAGCGACAGCTTCGCCACCTTCGCCGCCTCCTCGTACCCGATGTACTTGTTGAGCGGGGTGACGATGGACGGCGACGACTCGGCGTACCGCCGGCACCTCTCGACGTTGGCCCTGATCCCGTCGACACACTTGTCGGCGAGCAGGCGGCTGATCGTCGACAGGATGTGGATCGACTCCAGCAGGTTGCGGGCGATCACCGGCAGCATGACGTTGAGCTCGAAGTTGCCCGCCGAACCGCCGAACGCGACGGCCGCGTCGTTCCCGACGACCTGCGCGACGACCTGGCAGACCGCCTCCGGGATCACCGGGTTGACCTTGCCGGGCATGATCGACGAGCCCGGCTGCAGGTCGGGCAGGTGGATCTCGCCGAGCCCCGCCCGCGGCCCGGACGAGGCCCAGCGCAGGTCGTTCGCGATCTTGTAGAGCGACAGTGCGATGACCCGCAGCACGCCGGACGCCTCGACGAGCCCGTCCCGCGACGCCTGCGCCTCGAAGTGGTTGCGGGCCTCGGTCAGCGGCAGGCCGGTGCTCGCCGCCAGCTCCGCGATGACGGCGGCGGAGAAGCCGGGCGGCGTGTTGATCCCGGTGCCGACCGCGGTGCCACCAAGGGGCAGCTCCCCGACCCGGGGCAGCGCCACGTTCAGGCGCTCGACGCCGAGCCGGACCGCCGCCGCGTACCCGCCGAACTCCTGCCCGAGGGTCACCGGGGTGGCGTCCATCAGGTGCGTGCGACCCGACTTCACCACGTCAGCGAACTCGGCCTCCTTGCGGCCCAGCGACGCCGCCAGGTGCTCCAGCGCCGGGATCAGCTCCTGGACGATGCCCTGGGTGGCGGCGACGTGGATCGACGACGGGAACACGTCGTTCGACGACTGCGACGCGTTGACGTGGTCGTTCGGGTGCACCGGCCGGCCGAGCCGCTCGGAGGCCAGTGACGCGAGCACCTCGTTGGTGTTCATGTTCGACGACGTGCCGCTGCCCGTCTGGAAGACGTCGAGCGGGAAGTGCTCGTCCCAGTCACCCCGGGCGACGTCGGCGGCGGCATCGGAGATCGCCTCGGCGATGTCGGCGTCGAGCACGCCGAGCTTGGCGTTCACGGTCGCCGCGGCCGCCTTGATCCGCGCGAGCGCCTGGATGTGCGCGCGGGAGATGCGCTGGCCGGAGACGGGGAAGTTCTCCACCGCCCGCTGCGTCTGGGCCCGCCACCGGGCCGACGCCGGTACCCGGACGTCGCCCATGCTGTCGTGCTCGATGCGGTATTCCTGCTCGCTCATGCGCCCGTTCTCCCGAAGTTCCGTCATCATCGACTCCCGCCGGCAGCCGGCGACGCGGCCGCGGCCGACGCCCCGGCTGGCAGCGGCCAGCTGGTCTGCACGCCGGCGCCCACCCTCCGGCGGAAGGCCGCGCGGACGCCGGCCCCAGGGGCGACCCTAGGACATGTTCGGCGGACGGCGCCCGTTCCGATCCGGGCCATGGGCGCTCTCACAGTCCTTCCCGCCGGGGCGGCCCTTCGACCGTCGTCGGCTGGCCGGGCACGGACGGTCACCGCGGTGGGCGCGGGAGAAAACGGCGACGCCGCGACGCGGGAGGCGTCGCGGCGTCGGGATGGAGCCCGGAGGCCGGGCCAGGTACGGGTGCCTCGGTCAGGAGGCGGCGGTCTCGCGCTCGTGGGCGCGCAGGTCGCGGCGGAGCTCCGGGGGGAGAGCGAACAGGAGGTGCTCCTCGGCGGAGGTGACCTCCTCGACGTCGGCGAAGCCGCGCTCGGCGAGCCAGGCCATGACGCCGGTGACGAGCTCCTCGGGAACCGACGCGCCGGAGGTGACGCCGACGGTCTCGACGCCGTCGAGCCAGCCCGCGTCGACCTCGGTGGAGTCGTCGACGAGGTAGGAGGCGGGGACGCCGGCGTCGAGGGCGACCTCGACGAGGCGGACCGAGTTCGACGAGTTGCGCGAGCCGACGACGATGAGCAGGTCGACCTTCTCGGCGATCTCCTTGACGGCGACCTGGCGGTTCTGCGTCGCGTAGCAGATGTCCGAGTTCGGCGGGCCCTGCAGGTGCGGGAAGCGCTCGCGCAGGGCGTGCACGGTGGTCATCGTCTCGTCGACGGACAGCGTCGTCTGGGAGAGGAAGGCGACCCGCTCCGGGTCGCGCACGTTGACCCCGGCGGCGTCCTCGGGACCGTCGACCAGGTGGATGCGGTCGGGCGCCTGCCCGGTGGTGCCGACGACCTCCTCGTGGCCCTCGTGGCCGATGAGCAGGATGTCGTAGTCCTCACGGGCGAACCGACGCGCCTCGGAGTGCACTTTGCTGACGAGTGGACAGGTGGCATCGATGGTGCGCAGCTGGCGCGCTGAGGCCTCCTCGTGCACGGTCGGCGCGACGCCGTGCGCGGAGAAGACGACCGTGGCACCCTCGGGCACCTCATCGGTCTCGTCGACGAAGATGGCACCCTTGGCCTCCAGCGTCGTCACGACGTGAAGGTTGTGCACAATCTGCTTGCGTACGTAGACAGGTGAGCCGTAGAGCTCCAGCGCCTTCTCCACGGTCACGACAGCTCGATCGACACCGGCGCAGTAGCCGCGCGGCTTGGCAAGAAGGACCCGGCCCATGCTGGGCAGTCTACGCTGCGCGGGGCGGGCTGGAAGAGGCGCGGGCGATGCATCACCCGATGGCGACAACGTCCGATCCGGTCCGGGGGTGGCGGTCGACGGGACCTCGCGGGTCCGGTCACAGGTCCCCGCTACCGTGCCCCGCATGGCCCTGACCTCGACTCCCGAACAGCCCCTGCCGGTGCGCACGGTCTCGCGCGCGGTCGGGGACTGGATCCACCGACTCGGCCGGGTATGGGTCGAGGGGCAGGTGACCCAGCTCGTCCGCCGCCCCGGAATGGGCACTGTCTTCCTCACCCTGCGGGACCCCGTCGCGGACATCTCCCTGCGGGTCACCTGCCCCCGGGCGGTCTGCGAGGCGGTCGGCCCCGCGCTGGTCGACGGTGCCCGGGTGGTCGTCTGGGGGAAGCCGTCGTTTCACCCGGGGCGGGGCACGCTTTCCCTTGCGGTGGTGGAGATTCGCCCGCTCGGCGCGGGGGCGTTGCTGGCCCGGCTGGAGCAGTTGCGGGCGACGCTCGCCGCCGAGGGCCTGTTCGCGGCGGGCCGCAAGCGCCGCCCGCCGTTCCTGCCGGCGGCCGTCGGGCTGATCACCGGGCGGGCCAGCGCCGCCGAGCGGGACGTCGTTGAGAACGCCCGGCGGCGCTGGCCGGCGGTGCGGATCGTGCTGCGGGAGGTGGCCGTCCAGGGGCCGCTGGCGGTGTCCCAGGTGATCGACGCGTTGGCCGAGCTCGACCGGATCGCCGAGGTCGAGGTGATCGTCATCGCCCGCGGCGGCGGCTCGCTGGAGGACCTGCTGCCGTTCTCCGACGAGGCGCTGCTACGCGCCGTGGTGGCCGCGCGGACCCCGGTGGTGTCGGCCATCGGACACGAGCAGGACGCGCCGCTGCTCGACTTCGTCGCCGACGTGCGCGCGTCCACACCGACGGACGCCGCCAAGCGGATCGTGCCGGACGTCGGCGAGCAGTCGGCCGCCGTCGCCCAGCTGCGTGCCCGCGCTCGCCGCACGGTCGAGCACCGGCTCGACCGGGAGGAGCGCCACCTCGCCGACCTGCGCCGGCGGCCCGCCCTCGCCGCGCCGGGGCGCGACCTGGACCGCCGCGAGCAGGACGTCGCCGCGCTGCTGGCCCGGTCCCGCCGCTGCGTCCACCACGCGCTCGACGTCACCGAGCGCGACCTGGTGTCCACCCGGGCACGGATGCGGGCACTGTCGCCGGCCGCCACGCTCGACCGCGGGTACGCCGTCGTGCAGCGGGAGTCCGACGGCGCGGTCGTGCGCGCGCCCGGGCAGGTCGGGCCGGGGGAGCGGCTCGCCCTGCGCCTGGCCGGCGGCCAGCTGCGCGCCGAGGCCGTCGCGGACTGAACCGCCGCGCGCCGGCGCGCGCGTCAGGTGGCGGGCTGGTCGGCGGCGGTCAGCCGGGTGCGGGCGCCCTCCAGCAGGGACTGGCAGACCCGGGCCAGCTCCTCGCCGCGCTCCCACAGCGCGAGTGACTCCTCCAACGACACCCCGCCGGCCTCCAGCCGGTGCACGACATCCTCCAGCTCGGCCCGCGCCGCCTCATAGCTCGGCGCGGACGGCCTGGGGCCATCGAACGCCGGGTCCCCGGCCGCCGGACCGCCGGGCGCCGGACCGCCGGGCGTCGGACCGCCGGGCGTCGAGGCGTTGGACGACGGGCCTTCGGACATCGCCACCTCCGGGTGCCTTCTATTGCTCAAATCCCGGCCAACCCGAAACCGTGGCCCCATCGGGGCGCAGGGCGCGGCGCAGGCGGTGCGAGCACAATTCGAACAGCACGCGTCAGCCTATTGCGCAGCCGATCCGACACCTCGCACGCACGTGCTTCGGAGGGGGCAATGCCACCCTCGCCCAGCGCAACGTGATATCAATCGGGCGACAATCGTGGTCGAAGTGGGTTGGCCTGGTGGAGACCCATAGTACAAGGTCACTGCAGGACGTTTCCGATTGGCGGCGGTCCGCGGTTGCGTGGGCCCCGCTCGGCTGACCGCCCGCCTGGCGCGGGCGGCTCGGAGGTACCAGCACATGCCCGGCGCACGTCCGTCCCCCCGACGTCCCGCCGTCGGAGATCACTTCAGTCGGCAGGCGGTCTCCGCCGCCGACGCGGCGTTCCCCGGCCCCCGTTCCCACCGGTCGGGGCCGGGTCCGGCCGCCGGCGCCTGGTCGCGCGCCCGGGCCAGCCGCCCGCTCCTGCGGCGCGCGGTCGGCCTCATCGTGGGAATGGCCGTCCTCATTCCGGCGGCCACCGCGCTGGACGGTTCACGCAGCCCGCACGTCTCCCACCCGACCCGGCCGCCTTCCGTGGCCGCCGGGGTCGCCCAGCACTAGCTAGGCCGTGCCTCGGGTTGCGATCTTTGTGTCGGGCAGTCGCGTCAGCGGTCCGAGGCCGTTCACGGCCGGCGGTCCTTGACAGCGTTCTGACACCGTCACCGCGTTCGCTGTCAGAAACCTAGGGACAAACCGGACACGACACGCCAGGAAATTGGCATCACGCCGCCTTCCCCTGCGGCCACTCCCCCTCCACGGGAAGTCCCCCGCCTCCTCGCCGTTCCGGCCGCCACCCACACCAAGATTGATCATGAATGGGTGGTGTCGGGGCGCCGCAGGCGGGCGGCGGCGTCCACACGAGGACGGCCCGAGAGATCACACCTCGACACGCGGCCTAGGTCTCGCGTCGAGACGCCGATGCCGATGCCGGCGACGGCGCGGGTCGCCCAGCCACCAGGTGGCGCGTCGAGGTGTGATCTCCCGTCAGAACCCTCGGGGGCGGGGTACGAGGCGCGGACGTCAGCCGCCGCCGGTGGCCTCGACCGGGCGCAGTGACCGCGCGAGCGTGACCAGGTCCGGCTGGTCGGCGCCGCCGCCGTGGCCGCCGCCACCGTCGTCGATGACCACGGTGAGGCCGTCGTCGGCGCGGCTGATCGCCACATGGCCGGCGGAGTCGGGGCGCGCCTGCCACGTGACGCCGTCGACGTCCACGGTCCCGCGGGCGGGTCGGTCGCCGAGCAGCTTCTGCACCGCGTCCGGCGCGTTGCTCTCCCGCAGCCGGGCGTACGTCCGGCTGCCGGGCCGGTCGATGACGTAGCCGATGGTCACCTCGGCGACGGTGTCGCCGGCGCCGCCCTCGGGCACGGTCATCCGCACCGAGGTCGCCTTCCACAGATCGGCGGGCAGGCCGGCGGGTGCGAGCGGGGTGTAGGGGGTCTGCCGGGCGAACGCCGTCATCGGCTCGGCGGTCGGGACGACCTTGATGGCCTGCTCGTCGCTGCCGCGCGGTATCACGAAGATGACGAAGACGAGGACGCCGGCCATCACCGCGCCGAGGGAGAGCACCATGTCGCGGACCGTCTCCTGGCCGCGTCGCTGTCGTTGTGCCACGTCCCCATCTTCCAGGTAAGCGCCGGCCGGCGGCGGCGCGGGAGCGGCTGGACGGGCCCCATCCGGCCTGGCTGTGGCCGGGATCTCGCCCACGGTGGGTCGCTGGGCGCGCGCCACCCGTGGGAACCGCCCGTACGAGCGCGGGCGGCCGTCACGCCCCCTCCGCGTGACGGCCACCCGATCAAAGCGTTGGACGCGTGTGTGGGGCGGAAGGTTGCACGGAAATTTTCGGCCTGCCTCGTGTCGCCCGTACGACAGACGGGAGGTGCGATCCGGTCCGCGCGCTCCGGTTGTCGGCGGTACCGTTGAGGCGGGTAGCGGACGTCACCCCCGCTCGTATCACGGGCGCCCGGGCAGCGGCCGAACTAGGCTCACGGCCGTGCCTTCCGCTCCCCATGCCTCCGCCGCCAGGCCCGACTCGGCCGTGCCCGACACGCTGGCCGTGCAGGAGCAGGCCCCGGACCGCAACCTCGCTCTCGAACTCGTCCGTGTGACCGAGGCCGCCGCGCTCGCCGCCGCGCGCTGGGTCGGCCGCGGTGACAAGAACGGCGCCGACGGCGCCGCCGTCGACGCCATGCGCAGGCTCGTCGGCACCGTGTCGATGCGCGGCGTCGTCGTCATCGGCGAGGGGGAGAAGGACGAGGCCCCCATGCTGTTCAACGGCGAGCAGGTCGGCTCGGGCGAGGGCCCGGAGTGTGACGTGGCCGTCGATCCGGTCGACGGGACGACCCTGACCTCCAAGGGCATGAACAACGCCGTGTCGGTGATGGCGGTCAGCGAGCGCGGCTCGATGTACGACGCCAGCGCCTGCTTCTACATGGAGAAGCTGGTCACCGGCCCCGAAGCGGCCGCCGTGGTGGACATCACGGCGTCGGTCGAGGACAACGTGCGGGCGGTCGCGAAGGCGAAGGCGGTGCACCCGCGCGACGTCACCGTGGTCGTCCTCGATCGTCCCCGGCACACCGAGCTGGTCGAGCAGATCCGCGCCGCCGGCGCCCGGGTGAAGCTGATCTCCGACGGCGACGTGGCCGGCGCGGTGATGGCCGCGACCTCGGGCACCGGCGTCGACCTGCTGCTCGGGGTCGGCGGCACGCCGGAGGGGATCATCGCCGCCTGCGCGGTCACCTGCCTCGGCGGAGTGATCCAGGGTCGGCTGTGGCCCAAGGACGACGCCGAGCGCCGCAAGGTCGTCGAGCTCGGCCACGATCCCGCCCGGGTGCTGTCCACCCGCGACCTGGTGGCCAGCGACAACGTCTTCTTCGTCGCGACCGGAATCACGGATGGCGAGCTGCTGGCCGGGGTACGGTACCGGCCGGGTGGAGCCAACACGTCCTCGCTGGTCATGCGGTCGCGGTCGGGCACCATCCGGCGCGTGGACAGCCAGCACCAGCTGACCAAGCTGCAGGCGTACTCCACCGTCCCGTTCTGAGGTCACGGCGGGAGGCGATCGGGGGGCGCGGCTGGGCGGCTCGCCGCCGCGCCCCGCCGTCACCGCGCTGCGGCCGTCGGTGGTGTTCGCCCGCCTCGACCGGCCGGGGCCGCACGGCAGCGCGGCGGAGGTCCGCACGCTGCCGGCGGCCGTCCGGCGCTTCCTGCGTCATCCGCGGCCTCGGGTGCTGGTCGGCTGCGTGGGCCTGCTCGGCGCTGTGCGGATGGCCCGCGGGCCGTGGCGCCGGCGGGACCTCGGCGTCGCCGTGGCCGCCGCTGTCGCGCAGCCGTTCGTCGAATGGGGTGTGCACCGGCTGGTGCTGCACGCCCGGCCCGGTACCCGGCTCGGCGCCCTCGGCTACCAGGTCGCCGGCTACGGCCACGAGCAGCATCATCGCGACCCGGAAGACCTGGACACGATGTTCCTGCGCCCGCGCGAGGTGATCAGCGGCACCGCCGTCCTCGCCGTCCCGGCGCTGCTCGCGCCGCCGTGGGCGGCGACCGGGGCGCTGTGCGCGGGCCTCGGCGTCCTCGCCTACGACTGGACGCACTTCCTCATCCACAGCCGCGTCGCGCCGCGCTCGGCGTACTACCGGCGCCTGTGGCGGGGGCACCGGCTGCACCACTACCGCAACGAGCGGTTCTGGCTGGGGGTGACCAGCCCGCTCGGTGACATGGTGCTGCGGACCAGCCCGCCGAGGGACGCCGTGCCGCTGTCGCCGACCGCGCGGGGCGCCGCCGCGTAGGAGAGGTCGGAGCCGTCCGCGGCCGGCACGGCCGCCGGGGCGATGTCGGCACTGTCGGAGTCGCCGCCGCCGAGGCGCGGGCGGAACGGGCCGGCCTCGCGTGAGGTGCGGCGCGGCCGGAAGACCCGCCCGCGTGCCAGCACCGGGTGCGGTCCCGGCTGGCCCAGTCCGTCCAGCCAGGCGACGAGCCGGCTGTCCGGCGTCGTCGCCTCCACGGTCAGCCTGGCCAGGGCGAAGCGGTCGTCGTCGGGATGGGACAGGACGTCGCG
Organism: Frankia canadensis; assembly: GCF_900197875.1. GTDB lineage: Bacteria > Actinomycetota > Actinomycetes > Frankiales > Frankiaceae > Frankia > Frankia canadensis. The sequence continues at coordinate 48,843 of NZ_FZMO01000057.1, forward strand.
CACCGCGCACGCCGAGCTGTAGCCGGCGGAGATCACCAGCTGGCGGACGGACAGATCGTAGCCGCCGCCCGGGTAGGCGAACGTGCGCGGCTCGTCGCCGACGGCCACCGCGAGCCGTCGCCGCGACAGGGTGAGCTCCGCGATCACGTCCGGGCGGGCCAGCTCGTTGAGCGGCCGACCGGTATGGCCGGAACCGCCGATCTCGATTCCCAGACCGCGGATCCTATGCAGGTCCGTCCGATGGAAATAGCCCGGATCACCTACTCGGGAACTGGTGACGAACACGGTGGCCGTCAGCCCGGACTCGGCCAGCTGGCGCAGGGCGCTCATTGTTTCGGCGCCGCCGTCGTCAATCGTGATGATGACCGGATTCCCGGGGGCGGACGCGGTGCCGACGGTGGCGACGTGACCGGAGACCGTCATCGGCACCCGCCCGGAGGCCGTGATCAGCCGACAGTGGCGCGCGAACGTGGCCAGCGGCATCGGCCGGCGCCGGGCGCCCCGGGAGGTGTGCGGGTCGAGCGAGCGGTAGCGCAGGACCGGGATCACCTGGCCGCGCCGGATCGAGGGCCGGCCGGGCATCACCGCGGGCCGGGCACGGCGGCGCGGCGTGGGCCGGGCGGGGCGTCCGGAGCGAACGACAAGCGGGCCTCCCTGCGATCGCCGCGACGGCGGACGCGGCATCGGATGATTGCGCGGAAGTACGTCCGGATGGAGCCGTGATGCGGCATGAAATGTAGCACGAGCGGCTGCAATGGCTGGGGAGGCGGCGGTGGTGCCTATCTCGCCGATCGACTGTCTCCGCAGGTCATCCTTAGGCAAATTAAGAAAGCAGAACTCTTCGCGGCCGAGTCGTGGTGGAAAACGCGCGGTGTGGGTTGGTCGAAGACCGTGTGGGCGTTGTGCACCAATGGCGTGGATGATGGGCCGGTGGTGCCCGTCGGATCAGGGCGCGGAGCCCGGGGCGGAGCCGGAGTCGCGGCGTACGCGGGAGAATGTCCGGCAGTCGCAGCGGGCGCAGTCGTTGCCTCGGCGGTAGTGCCGGTGCTCGTCGCGGTGGTGGCCGCAGCGACAGCGGTTCCACCAGGAGGAAATCCCTCTCACGGCATCCCCTTGTGTCGGCGTCACCGATCCGTGACCTTACCGGCAGCCGATGTCGTGACGGGACTCACGTGGGTGCCGTGCTCGCGTCGTGGTGCCGTGCTCGCGTCGTGGTGCCGTGCTCGCGTCGTGGTGCCGGCACGGACAGATCGCAGAGTTACAGGTCGGGGCGTCGGCGGCGGTCGCCGGCGGACTGGGCGAGGGCGCGGGCCCGCTCCCGCCGGGCGATCTGGGCGCGCCGGCCGCGGAACAGTGCGATCGCGGTCACCAGCAGGAAGGCGGCCAGCAGGATCGGCGCGTGCAGGATCATCTCGGATCCGATGTCGAGCGCCTTGTTCTTCAGCCCGGAACTACCGTCGCCGGTGGACGGGTCGAGGTAGCCGACGCCGATCGTGATGAGCGCATACACGAGCGGCGGCATGATCACGACGCCGATCAGATCGTCGGTATGGACCCGCACCGCCACCAGAACGCAGCCGCCGATGAACAGCACCCCGAAGCCATAGGACAGCGAGCCGAACGCCACCGAGTCGATGAGGGCACCGAGACCGCCGATGACCAGGACGACGAGGGCGGTGCCGAGCGCGGTAAGACCTCGCCGGCTGCCTGTGAACAGCGTGGGCGGCGGCGCCGACGAGCGACCGCGTGAGCCGCGGACATACGGGTCGTCGAACCTGTCGGCGCGCGCGGACCTTCCCTGCGGCCCGGCTGACTGCCGATGTGGCGGCACACTCACGAACGCAAGGTACCGCTCGCGGATTTCCAATGCGTCAGGACGATGCATCAGACGGCCGCTTCCGCCTGTGCACCGGAACTTTCGGTGGCCGGATCGCTCCATTCCGTGGGGTCGTCATCGTCTTTCTGGCCGTTTGCCCTCGATGTCCTCCAAACGTTGCCGGGACGGTCGCTGGTCAGGTCCGATACCCGACATCGTCTTGCTCGGCGGCCGGAGACTCCCCAGTCGGCGCGGCGGGCGGGGGCGCGGGCCGGTCGGCCGGGATGCCGGCCAGCAGCTCCGCGGCCGACAGCGGGCGCACACCCGTCTCGACCGGGCCGGGGCTCGGCAGAGGCGCCTCGACGACCTCCATGGCGGCCAGCCGGCGTGCGGGGGTGAGCACCCTGCTCTCCAGCGAGCCGACCGTGGCGTTGAAATCGCCGACCGCGCGGCCGAGGGAACGGCCGAGCCGGTCGAGATGATCGCCGAGGGTGCCGAGCCGGGTGTAGAGGTCCCGGCCGAGCTCGAAGATCTCCTGCGTGCGCGCGGTCAGGGCCTCCTGCGTCCAGGCGTGCGCGATGGTCCGCAGCATCGCGATCAGGGTGGTCGGCGTCGCGATGATCACCTTGCGGGCGGCGGCGTGCTCCAGCAGCGTGGGGTCGTGGTCGAGCGCCGGGGCGAGGAACGCCTCGGCCGGCACGAACAGCACCACGAACTCCGGCGACGACGGCAGCCTCCGCCAGTAGGACTTGGCGGCCAGCCCGTCGACGTGGGCCCGCAGGTGACGGGCGTGGGCGGCCATCCGTCCGGCGCGGTACTCCTCGTCGGCGCTCTCGGCGGCGTCGAGGAAGGCGGCGAGCGGCACCTTCGCGTCGACCACCACGTTGCGCCCGCCGGCGAGGTGAACCACCATGTCCGGCCGCAGCGGGCCCTCGTCGCCGGCGACCGTCATCTGCTCGGTGAAGTCACAGCGGTTGAGCATGCCGGCGACCTCGGCGACCCGGCGCAGCTGCATCTCCCCCCAGGCGCCGCGCGCCTGCGGCCGCCGCAGCACGGTGACCAGCGCCGCCGTCTGCGTCCGCAGGTTCTCCGACGCCTCCCGGGCGAAGCGGACCTGCTCGACGAGGCCCGCATACGCCTCGGTGCGGGCCGTCTCCAGCTCGCGCAGCCGGCCCTCCACCCGCCCGAGGGCCTCCCGCAGCGGGGTGACCAGCGACTCCACGGCGGCGCGGCGGGCGTCGAGATCGCCGCGGGCGCGGGCACCGGCCTCGTCCAGCCGGGCGGTCGCGAGCTCCACCAGCTGTCGGCTCGCCCCCTCCAGCGCCTGCGCGGACAGCGCCTGGAAGCTCTCGGTGAGCCGCTGCTGGCTCTGTTCGACCAGAGCGACCCGCTCGTCCGCGGCGCGCCGCTCGTAGTCCAGCGCGGTGCGCAGGCCCTTCACGTCCGCCTCGGCCAGCTGGGCGCGCTCGGTGGCGGCCTCGGTGGCCGCCCGCGCGGCGTCCCGCTCGCGCAGGACGGTGGCGTGCGCGGCCGCCAGCGCCGCGTGCCGCGGATCGGCCAGCCGGCGGGCGGCGAGGAACCCGCCCACGGCGCCGAGGGCCAGCCCGACGAGGGTCAGGAACGCGCTGGTCGTGTTCACATCGCAAGGCAATCACGCCCCACCGACAGTTCCGCGGCGGCCGCGGCGGGCCGCGCCCGGCGGCCCGTAGACTGATCCGCCATGGGCTTGTCGATCGGTATCGTCGGGCTGCCCAACGTCGGCAAGTCCACGTTGTTCAACGCCCTGACGCGCAATGAGGTGCTCGCCGCGAACTACCCGTTCGCGACGATCGAGCCGAACGTCGGCGTCGTCGGCGTCCCCGACCCGCGTCTCGACGAGCTCGCGAAGCTGTACGACAGCGCCCGTGTGGTGCCGGCCACGGTCAGCTTCGTCGACATCGCCGGGCTCGTGCGCGGCGCGTCCGAGGGCCAGGGCCTGGGTAACCGGTTCCTCGCCAACATCCGCGAGTCCGACGCCGTCTGCCAGGTCGTGCGCGTCTTCTCCGATCCCGACGTCGTCCACGTCGAGGGCAGGGTCGACCCGCCGTCCGACATCGAGACGATCAACACCGAGCTCATCCTCGCCGACCTGCAGACCCTCGACGCCCGCCTGCCGAAGCTGGAGAAGGAGGCCCGCGCCGACAAGGCGAAGCAGCCCCTGCTCGCCGCGGTGAAGGCGGCCCGCGAGGTGCTCGACGCCGGCCGCACGATCTCCTCCGAGCCCTCGATCGACCGCGCCGAGCTGCGCGAGCTGTTCCTGCTCACCGCGAAGCCCTTCCTGTACGTCTTCAACGTCGACGAGGACGTGCTCGCCGACCCCGGCCGCCACAAGGAGCTCGTCGACTCGGTCGCGCCCGCCGACGCGATCGTCCTGTGCGCCAAGGTCGAGGCCGAACTCGCCGAGCTCGCCGACGCCGACGCCGCCGAGCTGCTCGCCTCCCTCGGCCAGGGCGAGAGCGGCCTGGCCCAGCTCGCCCGCATCGGCTTCCATACCCTCGGCCTGCAGACGTTCCTCACCGCGGGCCCGAAGGAGTCCCGCGCCTGGACCATCAGGGCCGGCGCGACCGCCCCCGAGGCCGCCGGCGCCATCCACACCGACTTCCAGCGCGGTTTCATCAAGGCCGAGATCGTCTCCTACGGCGACCTGATGTCCGCCGGCTCCATGACCGCCGCCCGCGCCGCCGGCCGGGTCCGCATGGAGGGCAAGGACTACGTCATGGCCGACGGCGACGTCGTCGAGTTCCGCTTCAACGTCTGAGCCATCGGTCCCGCGACAGCGTGGGGCCAACCCCTGGGCCACGTGGTCGATGCCTCACGGCCCCAGACGTTGCCTACGGTCTGAAACGACCGTGTCCTCATCTCGCGCGGCGGAGGCCCCATGCCCGACGGCGGGGATCACTACCGACCTGTCTCCCGGCCGTACGTCCGACGGTTCGAATACCGCTACACCGAGCACGTGTTCGACAAACTTCAGCTCATCGACATCGCGCTGGCCGAGTTCGAGCGCCTGCTCGGCGTTGGCGAGGTGATCGCGGAGGCGCCGAGCGGCCTGCTCGTCGTCCGCGAACTCGTCCTCCTGATCGAGTGGCTTCGACCGCTGCATGTCGTTGTCGGCGTTGCCGAGAGCCGGCGGTGCGAGACACTGATTACGGTCTACGAGCCGTACCCGGCGGAGTGGTCGGGCGATCTTCGGAGGAGGCGGTAGTGCGCTGCGACGAGTGCGGCAACGGCGAGATTCGCCCCGGCCTGAAGCCGAAGGTCGTGCAGCGGGACGGTCGGGTCGCGGTGGTGACGGACATCCCCGTGGACGAATGCCCGTCCTGCGGCAGGACATGGCTTGATGGTCACGTCGCCCGGCGGGTGGACGAGCTGTTCCGAGAGATGCTGGCCGCGGACCTCGTGGCGGTTCGTCCCTACCGGGAGGCCGCGGCGGCCGCCTGAGCGACCGGCGACGTGTCGATTTTCGCCTCAACGTCTGACCGGCTGGCCCGTGATCCGCCCGGATGGGCGGTCTGTCACGAAGGTGCGGGCGAGGCTCGGCGGCCACGGGGTACAACGGCCGAGAGCGCGGCGGTCGGTCCGCGTCGGCGAGGTCTCGGAGGGCGGGTGGCCGTGGCGGGCGACGACGGGCAGGCTGGCGACGGTCAGGACGTGGACGAGCGGGTGATCTGCCATCTGGTGGGGCGTTCGGCGTGGTCGGTGGGGGCGGCGGGGTATCGGCCGGCGAGCCTCGGGAGCGAGGGGTTCATCCACTTCTCCACGCCGGCGCAGGTCGTGGCCACCGCCAACCGGTTCTACCAGGGGCGGGACGACCTGCTCCTGGTCGTGGTCGACCCGGCACGGTTGAGCGCGCCGCTGCGCTGGGAGCCGCCCGCCGAGCCGGCCACCGCCGTGAGCCAGCCCGGTGCAGTGAGCCAGTCCAGTCCCGCGGGACCGGCCGGATCGGAGGAACCGGCGGTGCCCGGTGCGGTTGGGGCGGCCGGTTCAGCAAGGCAGAGTGTTCCCGCGGGAACGTCGGGCCTGGCGGGAGCCGTCCGGGCAGGGGGAACGGCGACGGCGGGTGGGGAGCTGTTTCCGCATCTGTACGGGCCGATCGACGCGGGGGCGGTGACGGCGGTGGTGCCGTTCCCGCCGGAGGCGGACGGGAGGTTCACCATTCCGTCCACCCTCTGGTGATCTCCAACCAGCAGACCGTGCCCGCCCAGGGGCCGAAGCGGGCGTAACGGGCGCGGATCGTCCGGTCGTCGGCGGGGCCGGACAGGTCCGCCACCTCGCCGACGCGTGCTCTCGCCCAGGTGTCCAGGGCGAGGCCGCGGGGGCGGCCGAGCAGGCCGAGCATCAGGTCCGCACTGACCGGTCCGAAGCCGGGCAGGGCGCGGATGGCCGCGGCGATCTCGTCGTCACTCAGGCGAGGCGAGGCGAGTGAGGCGGGCGAGGCGGGCGGGGCGTTGGGGCGCCAGGACTCGACGTCGAGGGTGCCGGCGTCGACGCGCTGCGCGAGCAGCGCGAGCGGGCCGGCGCGGTAGCCCCAGCCGGCCTGGTCACGCAGGATCTCGGGGCCCTCGTCGGCGACGGCGCGGGCCACCGCGGCGGGCTCGGGGAAGGCGCGTTCGCCGGCCGGGCCGCGGGCACCGAAGCGGTCGGTGAGCTCGGCGAGCATCGTGCGGGTCCGGGCGAGCGAGGCGTTCGTCGCCGCGAGCGCGCGGACGAGGTCCTCCCAGACGGTCGGGGACCGCAGCAGCCGGCCGTGCCCGCCCTCGGCGATCCAGGCCAGGCCGGTCTCGCCCGCGATGGCGGCGTACAGGCCGGACAGGTCCTCGTCGAGGGCGAGTGCGTGCCGCACCTGGCGGCGGATGGCGGCGGCGTCCGCTTCCTCGCCCGGTGTTCGTCCCCAGGTGACGGCCAGACTCTCGGGCTCGGGCGCGGGCTCGGGCGCGGGCTCGTGGACGGTGATGGTCAGCGCGCCGGCGTGGGGGAGGGTGAGGACGCGGTGCCAGGCATCGTGATCGACATCGAAGCAGGACGGCCCCAGCCCGCTGGCTGCGTGACTGAGTGTGACCGATGATAAGCGGAAGTTGGGCGGTAGTGGGGTGATCCGCAGAGCGCCCGCGCGGGGGAGGTCCGCGCCGGGGGGAAGCCGGCCGAACCGGCCCCCGGCGCGGATCTCCGCCGCCGCCTGTGCGCCCACGGCTTGCGCTCACCTCCCTGGACCCGGCCGAAAACGACGGATCCGTCAGAGGTGATCATGCCCCAGGTCGGGTCGATCAGCACTGCACACCGGGGAGGTTGATCAGTAGGACACCCCCGCGGCGCGCAGCAGGGCCGAGATACGACGGGCGAGTTCGATGTCGAGGTTCGTGACGCCGCCTACGGAGTGTGTCCAGACGGTGAAGGTGACGGTGCCGGGCCCGCGGTCGATCACGGGGTGGTGGTCCATCTCGTCGGCGGTGCGCATCACCTCGGCGCTGATGGCGTCGGCCTCGTCGCCGTCGACCATGATCCGCAGCTGGATCCGGTCGGCGTCGCCGAGCCAGCCGGGAAGCGCCGCCAGCGCGTCCGTGACCTCGGCGGTGTCCAGTTTGGTCGGCATCGGTGTGTGCTCCCTCCGTCCGGGCCCGCGGGATCCGACGCCCGCGGCCGGGGATGACTCCGGTGTGATGACTCCGGTGTGTTGCCTAACGGTTCGCGGGGCGGTCGGCGCGCTGACGCGCCGGGGATGCATGGCCCGATCGGGCCATGCGACCCGAACCGCCGGCATCCGATCCCAGGACGGCCGGAGTCTGGGAGAGTCCGGCACCATGAATGCGGATGTGAGCGGTCAGGGTGCCTGCGCCCTTCCCCCTCCGGTCACCCCACCGGCGCGGAGCGTAACGTCCGGGGCCGTGGCCGCTCCCGCGTCGAACGAGCCCGAGCCCGTCGCGCAGCCCGTCGCGCGGCCCGCCGCGGGGCCGGACCCGGCGCCGGGGAGGGGACGGCTGGTCGTCGCCGTGGCGCTGCTCGACGAGCGTCGCCGGGTGCTCGCCGCCCGCCGGCGCGAGCCGCCGGCGTACGCGGGGATGTGGGAGTTCCCGGGGGGCAAGGTCGAACCGGGCGAGACCGAGCTTGACGCGCTGGTCCGCGAGTGCCGGGAGGAGCTCGACGTCGAGATCGAGGTCGGGCCCGTGCTCGGGGAGGTGGAGCTGGCCCGGCCCGGCTGGGTGCTGCGGGTCTGGTTCGGTCGGATCACCGGTCGCGTCCCTCGGATGGTGGACCACGACGAGCTGCGGTGGCTGAGCGTCGCCGAACTGTACGACGTGCGGTGGATGCCGGCGGACGGCCCGCTGGTCGACCGGCTGCATCAGGTGCTGGCCGGCTCCGACACGGTCGGCTGGCCGGCTGGCTGAGACCTCCGTCTCAGCTGGCGAGGTGGTCGGTGGTGGGCCGGGCACGGACGGGCGGAACGGTCCGTACCATGGGTTGTGGTACGGCCGTCCGCCGCCGGCCGGTGTTGCGTCGGCGGGGGTGGTTCGCGCGCCCATGCGCCGCCGACCACTGGCCGTTGCCGGTGTCCTTTGTCTGTGTCCTTGCGGGGTCGAGAGCCCCATGTCCGCCCCGGAGCGCCTCACCGTGTCCACTCGTGCCGATCTTCGTAACGTGGCCATCATCGCCCACGTCGACCACGGCAAGACCACGCTCGTCGATGCCATGCTGCGCCAGTCCGGCGCCTTCGGGGAGCACGCCGAGCTCACCGACCGGGTGATGGACTCGATGGACCTGGAGCGCGAGAAGGGCATCACGATCCTCGCGAAGAACACCGCGGTCCGCTACGGCGACATCACGATCAACATCATCGACACGCCGGGCCACGCCGACTTCGGTGGCGAGGTCGAGCGCGGGCTGTCGATGGTCGATGGCGTGCTGCTGCTCGTCGACGCGAGCGAGGGCCCGCTGCCACAGACCCGGTTCGTGCTGCGCAAGGCGCTGGCCGCGCGGCTGCCGGTCGTCCTCGTCATCAACAAGGTCGACCGTTCGGACGCGCGCATCGCCGAGGTCGTCGACGAGGCGTACGAGCTGTTCCTCGACCTCGACGCGGACGAGGACCAGATCGACTTCCCGATCGTCTACTGCAACGCGAAGGCCGGCCGCGCCTCCACGACCCGCCCGGCGGACGGGTCGAGCCCGGACTCGCCCGACCTCAAGCCGCTGTTCGACCTGCTGCTCGACACCATCCCGGCGCCGTCGTTCGACCCGGAGGCGCCGCTGCAGGCGCTGGTGACGAACCTCGACGCGTCGCCCTACCTCGGCCGTCTGGCGCTGTGCCGGGTGCACAATGGCACGATCCGTCGGGGTCAGCAGGCCACGTTGTGCCGCGCCGACGGCACCCAGGCCCGGGTCAAGATCAGCGAGATGCTGATGACGCAGGCGCTGGAGCGGGTGCCGGCCGAGGAGGCGGGGCCGGGCGACATCATCGCCGTCGCCGGCATCCCGGACATCACGATCGGCGAGACGCTGGCCGACGCGGAGGACCCGCGCCCGCTGCCGGTGATCACGGTCGACGAGCCGTCGATCAGCATGACGATCGGCATCAACACCTCGCCGCTGGCCGGCAGGTCCGGCAAGAAGCTCACCGCCCGGCTGGTGAAGAACCGCCTCGACGCCGAGCTCGTCGGCAACGTGTCGATCCGGGTGCTGCCGACCGAGCGGCCGGACACCTGGGAGGTGCAGGGCCGCGGTGAGCTGCAGCTCGCCGTGCTCGTCGAGCTGATGCGCCGCGAGGAGTTCGAGCTCACCGTCGGCAAGCCGCAGGTCGTCACCCGGCTCGTCGACGGCAAGGTGCACGAGCCGGTCGAGCGCCTCACGATCGACGCGCCCGAGGAGTTCCTCGGCACGCTCACCCAGCTCCTCGCGCTGCGCAAGGGCCGGGTCGAGCAGATGATCAACCACGGCACCGGCTGGATCCGCCTCGAGTACCTGGTGCCGGCGCGCGGGCTGATCGGTTTCCGCACCGAGTTCCTCACCGAGACCCGCGGCACCGGCCTGCTGCACCACGTCTTCGAGGGCTACGAGCCCTGGTTCGGCGAGCTGCGCACCCGCGCGACCGGCTCGATGGTCGCCGACCGCAGCGGCCCGGCCACCGCCTACGCGCTGTTCAACCTCCAGGAGCGCGGCACGATGTTCATCCCGCCGACGACCGAGGTCTACGAGGGCATGATCGTCGGCGAGAACTCCCGGGCGGACGACATGGACGTCAACCCGACCAAGGAGAAGAAGCTCACCAACATGCGCTCGTCCACCGGCGACGAGCTGGTCCGGCTCACCCCGCACCGCACCCTCACCCTCGAGCAGGCGCTGGAGTTCTGCCGGGAGGACGAGTGCGTCGAGGTGACGCCCGGCTTCGTCCGGCTGCGCAAGGTGGCGCTGACCGCGGCCGAGCGCGAGAAGCTGCGGGCCCGCCGCCGCGCCTGATCTCCAGCCGGCCGCGGGCGCCGGGGATTGTCGGTGGCGGGTCGTAGGGTCGCGAATGTGACGTCTGCTGCCTCGCCGCCGAATCCGCCCCCGCCGACCGCCGCCGGTTCGCCGGCCGCGCGGCGGCTCATGGTCGTGCACGCGCACCCGGACGACGAGGTCATCTCGACCGGGATCGCGCTCGCCTCCTACGCCGCCGCGCCCGACACCTCCGTCACCCTCGTGACCTGCACGTTGGGGGAGGAGGGCGAGGTCCTCGTGCCGGAGCTGGTCAATCTGCGGGCCGATCTCGGCGACCAGCTCGGCGGCTACCGCATCGGCGAGCTCGCCGGCGCGTGTGCCGCCCTCGGCCTCACCGACCAGCGCTTCCTCGGCGGTCCGGGCCGCTTCCGCGACAGTGGGATGATGGGCACCCCGCCCAACGACCATCCCCGCAGTTTCTGGCAGGCGGACCTGGACGAGTCCACCGCCGAGCTGGTCCGCATCGTCCGGGACGTCCGGCCGCACGTGCTCGTCAGTTACGACTCGTTCGGCGCCTACGGTCATCCCGACCACATCCGCGCCCACCAGGTCACCGCCCGTGCGTACACCGACGCGGCCGACCCGGCGTTCGCTCCGGACGCCGGCGCGCCCTGGCAGGTCGCCAAGCGGTACGAGACGGCCATGCCGCGCTCCGCGGCGCTCGCTGGCTTCGAGCACTTCCGCGACGCCGACGTCCCGAACAACCCGTTCGCCGGCATGAAGTCGGTCGACGACATGGTCGTCCGGCTCACGGAGGACGCGGACATCACCACCGAGATCTCCGCGCCCGAGTTCTTCGAGGCCAAGATCGCCGCGATGCGGTCGCACCGGACCCAGATGGCCGTCGACGGCTTCTTCTTCGCCCTCGCCGACGGCATCGGCCAGCGGGCCTGGGGGGCCGAGCACTTCGTGCTGGCCGCGGGCACCCGCGGCCCCGGTGGCGGCGCCGATGGCCGCGAGCAGGACTTCTTCGCCGGCATCGAGTTGGCCGGCATCGAGTTCGCCGGCATCGAACTGTGACCGGACGGGCGGGAATCACTGCCGTCGGCGCCCGCTTGTAACGGTGTAATCCCTGCAAGCCAGGGTGTGCTCCGGGAGGTCGGATGAGCGACGGGAACCATGGCGGCCACACCAGCCATGACCGTGATGACCCGCTGGACGCCTACTCGGCCGTCGTGACCCGGGTCGCCGCCGCGCTGACGCCGTCGGTGGCCAGCCTGCGGGTGCGCACCCGGCGCGGCGCCGGTGCCGGATCCGCGGTGGTGTTCACCGCCGACGGGTTCCTGCTCACCTCGGCACACGTCGTCGAGGGCGCCGACGCCGTGACGGCCGGGCTCGCGCAGTTCGCCGACGGCACCGAGCGCGAGTTCGACGTCGTCGGCGCGGATCCGCTGTCCGACCTGGCCGTTCTGCGCGCCCGCGGCTCCACGCCGCCCGCGGCGGAGCTCGGTGACGCGGCGGGGCTGCGCGTCGGTCAGCTTGTCGTGGCGGTCGGTAACCCGCTCGGGCTGACCGGCAGCGTGACGGCGGGCGTCGTCAGCGCGCTGGGTCGGTCGCTGCCGACCCGGGCGGGTACGGCGGCGCGGGTGGTCGACGAGGTCATCCAGACTGACGCGGCGCTCAACCCCGGCAACTCGGGCGGCGCGCTCGCCACGGCCGACGGCCGGGTGGTCGGCGTGAACACGGCCGTGGCCGGGGTGGGCCTCGGGCTCGCCGTTCCCGTCAACGAGACGACGAGAGCGATCCTCGCGGCACTGATGCGCGACGGCCGGGTCCGGCGGGCCTACCTCGGGGTCGCCGGGGCGGCCGTGCCGCTGCCGCCGGCGGTCGAGCGGCGCACCGGCCAGCGGCGCGGCGTGCGCCTCGCCGAGGTGGTCGTCGGCAGCCCGGCGGGCAGCGCCGGCCTGTTCACCGGCGACCTCGTGCTGTCGCTGGGCGGCGTGCCGGTCGTCACGCCCGGGGATCTTCAGCGGCTGCTGACGGAGGGCACGATCGGCCGACCGGTGGAGGTGACGGTGTGGCGCCGCGGCGCGCTCGTCGACGTCGTCGTCGTCCCCCGTGAGCTCGTCACGACCTGACCGCCGAGGCCGTGGGGCGTCCCATGACCACCACGGGCTTATCGGGCGTACTCGTCTAGTGTCGAGGCATGTCCCGCCCCGGTTCCGGTCCGCGTCGCACGCCACCGCAGCCCACCGGTTCCCGTGCGCCCCGTGGAACGAGCTCGCCCGGGGCACGGGGAGGAGCGGGGGTGACCGGCCGGGCCGGTGCCCCCTCGCGTCCCGCGGATGACGGCGCTGGCGGCGGCCCCGGCGCTGGCGGCGGCCCGGGTGCTGGCGGCGGCCCGGGTGGTGGTGGAGGTAGCCGTGGCGGGGCGTCCGCGGGCGCCGCAGCGGCGGGGAGCG
>NZ_FZMO01000058.1 GCF_900197875.1 Frankia canadensis
CCGGGCGAGTCTCGCCCGAGATCCGCGCGCGCTGGCCGGACGTGCCGTGGCGATCCGTCACCGGCTTCCGCAACATCGCCGTTCACACCTACTTCGGTGTCCAGGTCGTCGACGGTGGCGTCCTCGACAGGTGAACGGTCGGACAGCGGTGGCTGGCGGGCAGCCGTGTCGCCTCCGGCGGCGCGGAGGAAGGCGATCATCTGGGACGCGCCTGGTCCGGGAACCGGATGTCGACGAGCGGACATCATGTGGCATGAGGCAGCGATGACAGACGAGTCCGCGTCGGACGAGGCCCTCCTGGCGCGGGCGGCGCAGGGAGACGGAGCTGCCTTCGGACAGCTGTTCCGTGCACATGCTGACGCCGTCTACTCCTATTGCTTTCACCATCTGGGGACCTGGAGTACCGCCGAGGACGCGACATCAATAGTATTCCTGGAAGCATGGCGGTGCCGAGCGAAAGCGGTGGCAGTATCAGGATCACTACGGCCATGGCTCTTCGGAGTAGCAACAAATGTAATGCGAAACCAGCAGCGGTCAGCTCGGCGGTACGACGCCGCACTGTATCGGTTGCCGCCTCCGCGCGCCGAGCCTGATCACGCAGACCGCGTCGCGAATCAACTCGACGACGAACGCCAGATGCGTCAGCTCATAAATGAGCTGATGAAGCTCAGTCGAGGAATCCGGGAAGCGTTCATCCTGGTGACACTCGAAGAGCTGAGTTACGCCGAAACAGCGGTCGCTCTCGGAATTAGAATAGGTACGGTGCGGTCGAGGGTCGCTCGCGCCCGCGCCCACCTGAAAAGAATTGACACTTCGACAGAAGATTCGAGTAGCTTTATCGAAGTGGCCGAATCGTCGATTCATCGGAGTGAGGGGATGGTCACGCGAGATGCCTGATATGCGAGGTCTGGACTGCGTACCGCACCGGCCCCTCCCCGCGAACAGACTGGAGCAGCGTCAGGAGCTGCTCGAGCGGCACGTTGCGGCATCGATTCGCTCTCGTAAGACCTCCTGGTGGAGGCGGAAGAGTATAGGAATTCCGGCCGTGACGGTAGCGGCCGCCTGCGTTGTCGCCGCCGGCTGGGGGCTGCAGAATGGAGGAGAGGCGGAGGGCTCGCTGGCAGTTGGATGCTATTCCACACCCAGCCTGCAGAGCGACACGGCAGTTTTCGACAATGGCCAGAAAGATCCAGCCACAACGTGTCGAGACTATTGGCAACGATCGGGGATCATCATCGATGGGGGTGTAGCTGTCTGCCTCAGGCGAGACGGAGGAATCGCAGCATTCCCCGTGAAGAACGCCTGCGAGACGTTGGAACTGAAACCCTTCCTGGGAGTGTCCGAGAAGGCTGCCAGGTTTGCAGAATTCAAGGAGGAGGCGGTGCAACTGTTCGCTGCAGACCGGTGTCGGCCACGCGGCGAGCTCATCGCCGCACTCAGGCAGATGCTTGATGACCTTGGTCTGCTTGGATGGTCGATCGATGACAGCGGGTACTCTCAGCCCCGGGCCCAAGGACTTCCCTGTGCCAGTCTCGCCTTCGATCATAAGCGATCAGTCGTGAACGTTGTTCCATTCGCTGGTCTGCCGCCTTCGGATGAGGCGCCCGGCGGATCCGGGTTGCCTACAGGTCCGTGATCGGAGAAGCGGACGGACCGCGCGGCCGCGGCCGGTCACGCCACGGCCTGCGGATGTCCCGGTCAGGCGATCGTCGCGCCGTACACGTGGTCGACCGTCATCGTGATGAGGACCCGGCGGTCGGAGACCATCACCGCGCGGTACTCGTCCCAGTCCGGATGCTCCCCGGCCGCGGCACGGTAGTAGTCCACCAGCGCCTGGACCTCCGGCCCGTTCGGGTCTCTCCCCGGCCCGGTGAGCTTCGCCAGCCCCTCGACCGTCGCCCACGACATCCCGTCAGGACCCGTGACCTCCAGCGTGGCGCGCGGATCCCGGCGCAGGTTCGCCGTCTTGGCCGCCCCTTGGATGGTCGAGACAAGAACAACGCCGGCCCGTTGGTCGTAGAACGGCATGACGGGCGAGAGCTGGGGCCGGCCGTCCGACCTGATCGTCGCGAGAACACCGAGCCGGCTCGCCGCGAGCAGCACGTGCGGGTCGAAGGATGTCGAGATCATGAGAGGATCATCAACCTTCAGATCGGTGTGAAGGTCAAGGAGGAACGCCCGTGCTCATCGGGGAACTGAGCCGACGGACCGGCGTGCACGCCCACCTGCTGCGCTACTACGAGGCCCAGGGCCTGCTGAGGCCCGCCCGCGCCAGCAGCGGCTACCGCGAGTACGGCGACGACGCCGTCCTCACCATCACCCAGATCAGGAAACTGCTTGACGCCGGCCTGTCGACACGGGAGATCAAGGTCATCCTGCCCTGCGCCACCGGTTCGGCGCCCGACCTCGAACCCTGCACCGACCTGCTGGACACCTTGCGCGCCCGCCTACACGACCTCGACGAGCGCATCGACACTCTTGACCGCTCCCGCCGGGCGCTGCGGGGCCACATCGCCGCGGCCGAGGGTCGTCGCCCGGCCGCCGCGCACCCGGCGTGCCCGCCGGCCGTGCCCGTCACCCGCACGCTCAGCGAACACCTCGCAGGCGCGCAGCGACACTGACCGGTTCGAGCGGCCCCCGATGGCGCTGTTGCGTCGTGGGAAGGCAGTGCATGACGAAACTCTCCGACGGTCCGCGGCCCGCGGACTTCCGGCGGCCGCGTACACCGTTGGTGCTGCCGACACCGTTGGTGCTGTCGATGCCCTGCTCGCACCTACGGGGACTCGCTGGCCGCCGTCGTGGGCACGGTGTCCCGCGGCGACGGTGCCGGCTTCCGCCTCGGCAGGAACACGGTTGCGGCGAGCGCGCCCAAGGTGAGGACGAACATACAGGTGAGTGCGGGGGTGAACCCGTTCGCCTGGAGAACGAGGGCCATCACGGCCGTACCGGCCGCCGCACCGACCCGCTGGATGACGTTGCTCGCGCTGGTCGCGCCCGGAATGTCCACCGGGTGAAGCGTCCGGTACACAGCGACGCTGGCGTGCAGGCTCGCCGCTCCGAACCCGATCCCGCGGACGAACAGGGAGACGCCGAGCAGGACCAGGTTGCTGTCCGCGGTGGCGAAGACGTACGGGAGAGTGCCCGCGCTCGCGACCACCAGACCCGCCGCCGCGAGCGGGCGCGGCGCAAGCCGGTCGGCGTACCGGCCGGTCACCAGATACGCCAGCCCCAGGCCGACGACGTCCAGGGAACGGCCACGCCCAGATCGGACGCTGGCGCTGCTTGCCGGAAGGCAACCGGCGACGTGGCCCGGACCGGTCCAGCCGATCCCGGGCCGTCCGGTAGCTGAACCCGCGTAGATTCTGTCTGTAGGTGCCGCGTCCAGAGGTGGGCGCGGGCGGTGAGTCATCGGGGTGGGGCCATGCGCGCGCAGAGCTCCTTTTTCTATGCCCTGAAACGCGTGTGACTCTCTGCCTGAGAAAGGCATCTCCGTCATGCATCTCCTGATCCTTGGTGGTACCAGGTTCGTCGGGCGGGCCGTCGTCGACGCCGCGCTCGCCGCCGGTGCCGAGGTGACCCTGTTCAACCGTGGGCGGACGGCCCCGGGGCTGTATCCCCACCTGGAAACCGTGCTCGGCGACCGGACCGCGGATCTGTCCGCCCTTGTCGGACGCCACTTCGACCTGGTCGTCGACTGTGCCGGCTACGAGCCGGCGGTGGTCGCCCGCTCGGTCAACGCCCTGGGCGACGCGGTCGCCCGGTACGTCTTCGTGTCCACCGTCTCGGTCTACGCCGACCAGACCATCCCACCTGTCGAAGGCGGCGCGCTCCTCGACGACGACTCCTACGGTGGCCGCAAGGCCGCCTGTGAGCGGGTCGTGCTCGGCCGGTACGGCGAGCGCGCCCTGATCGCCCGGCCCGGCCTCATCGTCGGACCACACGACCCCACCGAACGGTTCGCCTACTGGCCACGGCGTTTCACCCGCCCCGGCCCGATTCTCGCTCCCGGTGACCCGACCGACCCCGCCCAGTTCATCGACGTTCGTGATCTCGCCACCTGGTTGGTCACCTCGACCGCCTCCGGCGTCTACAACACGGTCGGACTGCCACTGCCACTGCCGATGGGCGAGCTGCTCGACATCTGCCGAACAACTGCCGGCTCGAACGCGCGGGTTGTCTGGAGATCCACGGCGGACCTGCTGGCAGCCGGCGTCGAGCCGTGGATGGGCGTGCCGCTGTGGATCGGCGATCCCGCCTGGAGAGCGGCCAACCTGGTCGACGGGCACCGCGCCCGCGCCCACGGCCTCACAACACGCCCGGTCGCCCAGACGGTCATCGACGTCGCCGCGTGGGACGCCGCCCGCGGCCCCCGCGGCACGCGTGAACCGCTGCCGGCGGCGGACGAGAAGCGACTTCTGCTCGCCGGCTCCTGACCCAGACCCGGACCGGCGGCTGCCCGAAGCGCCCGGGCAACCGCCGGTCCGCCTGGTGCGGAAAGGACGCGCGCCACCTGACGCCACCTGACAGACATCCGGCCCGATCTCTCACCGGGAGCCGTCGGTTGCGTAGCCGGACGGGTGACAGCGGTGTCGCGAAGCGTTGCCAGGCCGCGTGGTCCGTGGCCGTCCGCAGCAATCATGGGGATACGAAGATCGATCTTCGTGGCAGCCGGATCACCGAGGTGTGCCGGCGTCCAGAGTCCGCCGCTACTCACCCCTCAACAGGGCCCGGCGCATGCCTTGCATGGAATATGCCCTCGATGTAATGCTGTTGGGGTGGACATCGACTGGCCCGAGGACTTCGGGCGGTGGCTCGACCGCCTCGAGGACGAGGCGCACGCCGGGGACGGGCACTCGCGTCTCCTCCTGGCGTACACCGCCCGTGCGCTCGACCAGCTGCGACGCAGGTCAGACCCGCCTACGCCAGACAGCGAGACGGCGACCCTCCGATGGGTACGGCAGTCCCGCCGGTACCCGCTCTGGCGGGTCTCGCACGCCTACGACCCGCGGGCAGCTGTCCGGCTGATCTGCTGGTTCCCTCCTGGGGCTGGCACCGTGGTCGTCACGCTGTTCGCTGCCGACAAGGCCAGGTCGGGAGACGCCTTCTACGACGGGGTAGCCGCCAGAGCCGATCCGATGATCGACCAGTGGAAGCGCGAGACAGCCTACGAGGAGAAGCCATGACTGAGGACGCCACGCCGCAGCCTTCGACGTTCGTCCGTGGCAACGACCACCTGGACCGGCTCCTGTCGGATCCGCAGCTCGCCGCTGACGTCACCGAGGCGCACATGGCGGCGGAGGAGATGGACCGGGTCCACGCCATGAACCTGGCGATGATCCGCAAGGCGGCCCAGATGACCCAGGCGGAGGTCGCGGGGAAGCTCGGGGTTGGCCAGGCCGCCGTCTCCCGCCTCGAAAGCCGCGAGGACATGCTCCTGTCCACCCTCTACGACTACCTCACCGCGACCGGCGCCGACGCGGCCAGCATCGTCGTCACCGTCCACGGACACCGCATCGAACTCGATCTAGGCAGCATCCGCAGCGCTCGGATCGCCTGACGACGCGAGCATCGTGGCGACCTCGCTTCTGTCCCGACCACTGCCGGGGACCGGCGACTGGGACGGCCTGGCACGCCGACAGATCGACCTGATGATCAACGGCCTCGGCCCCACCGCGCCTTCGGCCGATGGGAAGTCGTGCTGACAGCTTCCAGCCTCGGCCTTGGGCGCGGTGGCGGGTCAGGACCTGGCAGCGCGGATGACATCGGCCAGCGGCGTGCTGGGGCGGCCGATCAGCGTCTCCAGATCGGTCGTCGGCACATCGAGTTCGCCGCGGGCGATCGCCGCGTCGAGGCCGGCGACGAAGGCAGCCGTGCCCTCGTCGAGACCCGCGTGCTCGCGCAGCGTGGCGATGAACTCAGCCTCGGGCAGATCCTGGTAGGTGACGTTCGTGCCGGTCACATCGGTGATCGCGGCGGCGAGCTCGGCCAGCGTGAATGGGGTCCCGCCCAGCTCGTACGTCGTGCCCTCGTGCCCGTCGCCGGTGAGGACAGCGACCGCGGCGGCGGCATAGTCGGCGATCGTCGCGCCGGCGATCTTTCCGCCCCCCGCAGCGCCGACGATCACGCCAGTGGCGAGGTGGCGAGCCAGGTCGCGGGTGTAGTTCTCGATGTACCAGCTGTTGCGCAGGAACGTGTACGGCAGGCCGGACGCGGCGATCACCTGTTCGGTGGCCTTGTGCTCGACCGCGAGGCTGACCGCGCTGGTGTCGGCGCGCACGATGCTGGTGTAGGCGATCCGGGCGACGCCGGCCGCCTTTGCCGCCTCGACGACGTTCGTGTGCTGGACGATCCGCTTGCCCACCTCACTGGCGGAGACGAGGAGCAGGGTGCTCACACCGGCCAGCGCAGCGGTGAGCGTCTCCGGCGCGTCGTAGTCGCCGAGGCGGACGTCCACACCGCGGGCCGCGAGGCTGGCCGCCCTTTCCGGTGCGCGGGCGAGGCCGACGAGGCTGGACTGGGCGACACCGGCGCCCAGCAGCCCGTCGATGACGAGCGGCGCGAGGTGGCCGGTGATGCCGGTGACGGCGATGGATCCCATGGTGGCTCCAGTTCTTCGGGTGTCGGGTCCTACCGGTGCGGGCGTCGGGGCGCTTGGCGGGCGCGGTCCGCGAGGAGCCGGACTAGTACCATCGACACCGCAGTACTAACTATTCCACAGTACTTTCAAGCCACACTGGGCCGCCGTATTCTGGGAACATGACCACGGTGCGTGCCTCCGGCTCCCAGGGCACGCCGGCCAGCCAGAGGGCGCGAGCCACTGGGCGGATGCGGGCTGGCCAAGGCGGCCTGGATCGGCCGGGCGACCACTCGGAGGGGGCGGCCCGCGAGCCGTCGATCAGCGATGAGCTGATCAGCGACGTGTTCAACCGGGACTGTCCATCCCGGTCGGCCCTGGAGGGCGTCGCGGGCAAATGGGGGATCCTCGCGCTGCTCGCGCTCGGCGAGGGCGGCTACCGATTCAACGCGCTGCGGCGGCGGGTGGAGGGCGTCAGCGAGAAGATGCTGTCCCAGACGCTGCAGACCCTGGAGCGTGACGGGATGGTCGTGCGTTCGGTGGTCACGACGATCCCGCCTCGGGTCGAGTACTCGTTGACCCCGCTCGGCGCCCGGGTCGCCGAGCGGCTACGTGCGCTTGCCGACCTGTTCGAGGACTCCATCGACGAGATCGGGCGCGCCCGCACCGCCTACGACACCGACCACGCGATCTGACCTGGTTCTGAAGATCCGCGATTCGGCTGAGCGGCGACGAGGATTCCGACCTTCTACCCGGCCTGTGACGGCGCGCGGGCAGGCGCGGTGGCCGCGGGTGGGGTTGAGTCGTTCGAGGATCTCAGCTGGAGCACGCCGGGCACTGACGGTACGTTGACAGGGTACTTATGTGCTAGCTAACGTACCGTCATCCGAATTCTCCGCTCAGTTGAGGGGCGCCGAATGCAGCATGTATACGACATAGATGTCCGGATTCCGATGCGTGACGGCGTGGCTTTGGCCGCCAATGTGTGGCGCCTGGCCGACGGCACGGGGCCGACGCTGCTTGTGCGCCTTCCGTACGGCAAGGACAGCCTGATCACGGCCTCGGAGATCCTGCCGAACTTACTGACACTACTGGAGGCTGGCTACGCGGTGGTGACGCAGGACTGCCGAGGCACGAATCGTTCGGAAGGCGAGTTCGTTCCGCACATGGCCGATCGGGCCGACGGCGAGGACACGCTCGCCTGGATCGTCGACCAGCCGTGGTCCGACGGCACGGTGGGCATGTACGGAGCGTCCTACCTCGGGATGGTCCAGTGGGAGGCCGCCGCGACCGGCTCCCCCGCCCTCAGGGCGATCGCGCCGTCACTCACCTCGATTGACAACTATGAGGCGCCCTGGTATTCGGCGGGCGGTGCGCTTTCCCTGAGCCTGGTCACGTTGTGGAGCGCCCTGATGTACGCGGCCGACGCGCAGCGGTCGCTGGCGGCCGGCACAGGCTCGCCGGCCCAGGTACAGGAGCTCGTCGCGGCGTTGCTGGCTCCCGAGCCCCTCAACGATGTGCTCCCGACGGCCGAGGTTCCGGTTCTGGCGGCCTACGGTAAATGGTGGAACGACTGGATGTCCCACCCGGCCCACGACGGATTCTGGGACGCGATCGAACTCACGTCCGAGCTCAAGAACGTCACCGCCCCGGCGCTGAACATCGGTGGCTGGTACGACCTCTACATCGGGCAGACCGTCCGCACCTTCACCGCCGCCCGCGAGAACGCCGGCACCGCGCAGGCACGCGAGGGGCAGAGACTGGTCATCGGTCCGTGGGAACACGAGTCCGCGCGTGGCGTCTACCCCGACCGCTCCTTCGGCCCGATGGCCTCGGTCCGGATGATGGGCCTGAACGAGCTGTACGTGAAGTTCTTCGACCGCTGGGTCCGCGGTGACACCAGTGCCCTCGACGGCGTGGCCCCCGTGAAGATCTTCGTGATGGGCATCGACCAGTGGCGCGACGAGCAGGACTGGCCGCTGCCCGACACGACGTGGACCGACTTCCACCTCGGCAGCGCCGGCCACGCCAACACCGCGGACGGCGACGGCGTGCTGACGACCGAGCCAGCGGCCGTCGCCGGGCATGACACCTACCTCTACGACCCCCGCCGCCCGGTGCCCACGGCCGGCGGGGCGTGCCTGCCGACGACCCCGGGGTTCTGTGGCCCGGTCGATCAGCGGACCGTCGCCGGCCGCGAGGACGTGCTGTGTTTCACGGGTCCCGTGCTCGAGGAGCCCGTCGAGGTCACGGGCCCGGTCAGCCTGACCCTGTTCGTCTCCTCGTCGGCGGTGGACACCGATTTCACCGCCAAACTGGTCGACGTCTTCCCCGACGGCAAGGCGATCAACCTGTGCGACGGTATTCTGCGCGCCCGCTATCGCAACAGCCGCGCCAGGGAAGAGCTGATGAAGCCCGGCGAGGTCTATGAGATCACCGTCGACCTGACCGCGACCTCGAACGTGTTCCTCCCCGGTCACCGCATCCGCCTGGACGTTTCCAGCAGCAACTTCCCGCGCTACGACCGCAACACCAACACCGGCGGCGTCATCGCCCGCGAGACCGAGGAGCAGATGATTCCCGCGATCAACCACATCCACCACGGGCCGGACCACCCCAGCCGCCTCGTCCTGCCGATCATTGATCGGAAGAAGCAGTAGTGGGCGCCGCCGGCCGGGTCGCGGAACTGACCGCGACCTTCACCGCCCCCCGCCTCGACGTCGCATGGCTGCTGTGCGACCGGCACCCCGCCGACCAGGTCGCGTTCACTGTCGTCGATGACCCCGACGCACCGACCGTCCTGTCCTTCGGAGAGCTAGCCGTGAGCTCGCACCGCTATGCACGGGCGCTGCAGGGGCTGGGGGTCGGTCCCGGCGACCGGGTCGCGACCCTGATGGGCAAGAGCACCGACCTGGTCACGCTCATTCTCGCGATCTGGCGGCTCGGTGCGGTCTACGTCCCGCTGTTCACCGCGTTCGCGCCCCAGGCCATCGCCCTGCGGCTGGAAGGCTCGGGCGCGCACGTCGTGGTCGTCGACCCCGATCAGCGTCACAAACTCGACCCGGGTCCGGACCTGCCGCACGACCCCGAGCGCCGCGTCGTCGTCACCGGAACCGGCGCGTCCCTCGGTGGCGCGTCGCTGTCAGACCTCGTCGCCGCCGTGTCACCGGAGCCGGTGGCCGCGGTCACCACGAGCGGGGACGGCCCGCTGGTGCACATGTTCACCTCTGGCACCACCGGCAAGCCCAAGGGAGTGATCCACCCCGTCTCCTACATCGCCGGATGGCAGATCTACCTGGAGTACGGCCTCGGCGTCACCCAGGAGAGCAGCTACTGGTGCGCCGCCGACCCGGGGTGGGCCTACGGGCTGTACGCCGCGATCGTCGCTCCGCTGGCCGCCGGCGTTTCGAGCCTGCTGCTGGCCCAGGGGTTCTCCGTCGAGTCGACCTGGCGCACGCTCGTCGAGCACTCGGTCACCGACTTCGCCGCCGCCCCGACGGTGTATCGGAGGCTGCGCTCGTCGTCGGTGCCCGTGCCTGCGGGGCTGAGCCTGGAACGAGCGTCCAGCGCGGGGGAGCCACTGACCCCCGAGATCAACGACTGGGCCGACGCCGCGCTCGGCGTCGCCGTGCACGACCACTTCGGCCAGACCGAGCTCGGCATGCCACTGGCCAACCACCACCATCCGGAACTCGCCCGTCCCCTCAAGGTCGGATCGATGGGTCGGCCGGTTCCCGGCTGGAGCCTCGCGGTGCTCGCCAATGACAAGGACGAGCCCGTCGGACCAGGCGTGCTCGGCCGGCTCGCCATCGACGTCGCCGCGAGCCCTCTGATGACGTTCCGCGGCTATCAGATTCCCGGGCAGAGCGACGCCAGGTTCACCGCCGACAAGCGCTGGTACCTCATTGGCGATGCCGGGCGGTTCGACCCCGACGGCGACTTCTACTTCTCGTCCCGCGACGACGACGTCATCATCATGGCCGGGTACCGCATCGGGCCGTTCGAGATCGAGAGCGTTCTCGCCCAGCACCCCGCCGTCGCCGAGTGCAGCGTCATCAGCGCACCCGACGACGTCCGCGGGGAGGTCATCGAGGCCTACGTCGTCCTGCGCGGCGGCAACGACGCCTCGCCGACGCTGATCACCGAACTCCAGCAGCTCGTCAGAACCCGTTATGCCGCCCACGCCTACCCGCGCACCATCCACTTCATCGACGCCCTGCCCAAGACACCCAGCGGTAAGACACAGCGTTACCTTCTGCGCCGCAACCGACGAGCCGAACTCACCCAGGAGGTACGTTGACCGGCGCCGAACCCCTGCTCGTCGAGCAACGCGGCGCTGTCCGCTGGTTGCGGCTCAACCGCCCCGAGCGGCGCAACGCCCTCGACGTCACCCTGATCGAAGCCCTGGACAAACAGATCACCAGTGCCGAAGCCGATCCCGCCACCGCGGTCGTCGCGGTGGCGGGCAACGGGCCGAGCTTCTGCGCCGGCGGGGACTTCCACCAGTTCCTGGACCTGCACGACCGCGGCCACAATCCGGTCCGCTTCCTGACCGACGTCTCGGCCTGTTTCAGCCGCATCGCGGCCGCCACCAAACCGTGGGTCGCCGTGCTGCACGGCCACGCCGTCGCCGGCGGCCTCGAACTCGCGTTGGTCTGTGACGTCGTCGTCGCCGCCGACACCACACTCATCGGCGACGGTCACCTCACCCGCCGGCTCGTCCCGGCCGGCGGATCCAGCGTCCGGCTGCCCGGTGCGGTCGGGCGCGGCCTCTCCCGCTGGCTCCTGCTCACCGGCGAACTGCTGCCCGCGACCGCGTTCGCCGGCACCGGCTGGATCCGGGCGATCGTGCCCGAAGCAGACCTGCACAGCACGGCGGACCGCATCTGCCGTCAGCTGGCCGACCGCGCCAGCCCCGCCCAGCAGCGGCTCAAGGCGTTGCTGCACCGCATCGACGGCGTCGCGCCCGAACACGCCCTGGGTGAGGAACTGGCCACCTTCGCCGACAACTGGTCGGCGAGTTCGGTGGCCGACGCCCTGCGCGCCTTTCTCGATCCCGAAACCACGAAAGGCGACGATCAGTGAATCGCTACCACGGACGCGTCGTCGCCATCACCGGTGGCGCGCAGGGCCTGGGTCTCGCCATGGCCACCCGCTTCGCCGCCGAAGGCGCCGCGGTCGCACTGGCCGACGTCAACGGCGAAGCCCTCGAAGCCGCCACCAGAACAATCACCCACGACGCCGAACTCCGCGGCGACGTGATCGACGTGACCGACTCCGCCCAGGTCAGCGCCTGGATCGCCGGCGTCACCGATGACCTCGGCCGTCTCGACGTCCTGGTCAACAACGCCGGAATCATCCGCGACAACCGGGTCGAAGATATCACCGACGACACCTGGCGCGCGGTGCTCGACGTGAGTCTCACCGGCAGCTTCCACTGCGCGCGCGCCGCGTTCGGGCCCATGAAGCGCCAGGGCTACGGGCGCATCGTCAGTTTCTCGTCCATGTCCTGGCACGGGAACTTCGGGCAAAGCAATTATGTGGCCGCCAAGGCCGGCGTCGTCGGCCTGACCCGGGCCCTCGCGCTCGAGGGCGCGCGCCACGGCATCACCGTCAACGCCATTGCCCCCGGCCTCATCGAGACCCCCATGCTCGCCTCGATGAACGGCCCCGCCCGCGACAAGCTGATCAGCAAGATTCCGATGCGCCACACCGGCAGGCCGGAGGACATCGCCGACGCCGCGGCGTTCCTGGCCAGCGAAACAGCCGGCTACATCACCGGCGTCGTCCTGGACGTGGACGGCGGCATCTCCATCGGATCCTCGATTCGGTGACAGCGCGGCCCGTCCGCCCTCAGGCCGGTGGCGCGCTCAGACCGTGCAGCAGGAGATCCGCCATCTCGGCGTACGCCTCACCCGCGCTCAGGCCGCTGCTCCGCAGGAGCACCCCGGACTGGACACCTTCGATGGCCATGGCAACGAGCTGCCCGGCGAAGTTCCCGTCGATCGGCCGCAGCGCGCCCTCCCTGACGCCGTCGGCGATCAGCTCCTGAACTCGCCGAGCCGCAGCCGCGGAATTCGTCCGGTAGATGCTCGCGGTCGACCGGAGACCGATCATGTCGGCGTAGAACCGGGTCGAACACCGGCTCATCGCCCGGCCGACCATCGACAGGTACGTGGGAATGCGCAGCCTCGGGTCGGCCACGTCGGCCACGGCCTGCTCGATCTGTTCGGTGGCCTGGCGGAAGAACTCCTTCGTCAAGGCCACCACCAGATGCTCCTTGGTCCCGGCCACGCTGTAGAGCGTCGCCTTCGAACAGTGGAGCCGGTACGCCAGATCATCCATGCTCAGCGCCAGGAAACCCTCGGCGAGCACGAGTTCCTCAAGATCCCTGAGCAACTGGGCGCGGCGTTCAGGGTCGACCCGCCGACGCCGCGCAGAACCGTTACCGGTGCCGTCCACTCCAGTCGTCAGAGGCCCCGTCATCACCCACCCAGTATGACCTGGTGGGGAGGTCCTATTCGGCCCGGCGGCCGCGGTGTCCAGCACGACCCTGAGCCGTGCGGCTGCCGGGTGAGCCAGTACTCCAGGGGCGCCGGGTTCGCGGCGTGGGGTCGTCGCCACCTCGGCGAGGACGAGGTGGCGACGACGCGGTGCGTCCCGTGCGGGCAGTACGTTGCTCGTGCGCGTGACGGTGCTCGTGCGCGTGGCGGTCCGGCGTCAGCTCGCCCAGGCGGTGGTGCCGAACATGGCCGCGGTGATCTGCTCGACGGAGACCTGGTCGGCGGGTTGGCTCAGCACCGAGCGCCCCTGATCGACGAGGATGACGGCGTCCGCATAGCCGCTGAGGACCTCCTCGACGATCTGCTCGACGAGCAGAATCGCGAGGCCCTGCGCCTTGAGCCCGTCGATGATCTGGAGGACCTGCTCGACCGCCAGTGGCGCGAGACCTGACGACGGCTCGTCGATGAGCAGCACGCTGGGCTGGGCAACCATGGCCGTGGCGATGCTCAGCATCTGCTGCTGCCCGCCGCTGAGCTCGCCACCGAGGCGCCTGCGACGATCGGCCAGCACGGGGAAGTTCGCCCAGGTGCGTTCGAGCGCCTCGGCGCGGCCGGACCTGCCGACCGTGGCGTGCAGAGCCACCGAGATGTTCTCCGTGACCGTCAGGTTGCGGAAGACGCGCTTGCCTTCCTGCACGATCCCGAGGCCCCGCTGGACCCGTGTCCAGGGTGGCAGTCTGGTCACGTCCACCCCATGCAGGCGGACCGATCCGGCCCGGGCGCCAAGCAGTCCGACCAGGCCGGACAGCAGCGTGGTCTTGCCCGCGCC
Source organism: Frankia canadensis (assembly GCF_900197875.1). Taxonomy (GTDB): domain Bacteria; phylum Actinomycetota; class Actinomycetes; order Frankiales; family Frankiaceae; genus Frankia; species Frankia canadensis. The sequence goes on from NZ_FZMO01000058.1 coordinate 13,907, forward strand.
GTTGCGTCCGAGCAGGGCCGTCGTGCGCCCGGCGTAGACGTCGACGTCCATGTCCCACACGGCCGTCAGATCGCCGTAGCCCAGGCGCAGTCCCCGCGCCGACAGCGCCGGCTCCGAAGCAGCCGTCCCGGCGGCGGTCCCGGCGATCTCGGTCCCGGCGGCGGTCCCAGTGGCGGCGGTCCCAGCGGTGGCGGTCCCGGGTTCGGCCGTCGTGAAGGCCCCGGTCCCGGCGCGGGGCGTTTCGGAGGCCGTCGCCCTGGTGGCGGGCGTGGAGTGGTCACTCATGCGGATCCCTCCAGCGCGGTCGCCGCCGGCTCCTGGTGCGTCCCGTGCCGGGAGCCCAGGTAGCTGGCGATCACCCGCGGATCGGACCGGATCTCCTCCGGCGTTCCGTTCGCCAGCAGGCGGCCGAGCTCCATGACGTACACGTCGTCGGCGACGCCGAGGACGAACGAGATGTTGTGCTCGATCAGCACGACCGTGGCCCCGGCGTCCTTCAACCGCTGGAGCAGGTCGCGCAGCTCGGCGATGGCGTCGTCGTCCATCCCGGCCGCCGGTTCGTCGAGCAGGATGACCTTCGGACGGCCGGCGACGGCGCGCACCACCTCGAGCAGTCGCCGTGTGCTGAGCGGGAGGCTCGCGGCGGACTCGCCGGCGTGCCCGCCGAGCGCGACGACGTCGAGGGCGGCCATCGCGATCTCGCGGTCGCCGCGCGCCGTGCGCCGGTACCTGGGCAGCCGAAGCATCGCCGACGGCGCGCCGAGTCGGCCTTCGATCAGGCAGCCCGACGCGGCCACCTCGAGGACGCTCATCGCCGACGGGATCATCGGGGTCTGGAAGGTCCGGCCGATGCCCTCCCGCGCCCGGCGGGCGGCCGACAGCCCCGAGACGTCCTTCCCGCCGATCTCCACCGTGCCGGTGTCCAACGTGATGGCGCCCGAGACCGCGTTCAGCAGGGTGGTCTTCCCCGCGCCGTTGGCACCGATCAGCGCGGTGATACGTCCGGGCTCCGCGCGGAAGTCGACGCCGCCGAGCGCCTTGACCTCCCCGAAGGCCCGGCTCGCGCCCGTCACTCGCAACGACTCGCCGGGGATGGCGAGATCCGGCGCCGCCGCCTGGCCCGATGCCGCCGGGCCAGCGGCCTGGGCGGGCCGAGCGTCGCCTTCGATTCCGACAGCCAGGAGCTTCGCCAGCCGCCGCAGGCCGGTCCGGGCGACGCCCGCGAGCCCACCGGCGAGGACGGTGCCGACCAGGACGAGGAAGAATCCGTAGACGATCAGGGAGTAGCGATCGAACGCGCCCGCGTTCAGCGGCCCGAGCACCAGGAGCGCCGCACCGATCGGCGCGCCATACACGCTCTGCGAGCCACCCACGACCGACGCGGCGAGAATCGCGATCGACATCGACAGCGTGAACGACGACGGCGCGACGTACACGCTGGCATATGCGAACAGACAACCGGCCACACCGGCCGGCAGGCTGCCGAGGACGTACGCGGTCAGGCGCAGCCGCAGCACCGACAGCCCCAGCGACGAGGCCAGAACCGGGTTCTCCTTGAGAACGCGCAGAGCCAGCCCGAACCGCGACATCACGAGGTTACGGAAGATCACCAGCCAGGCTGCCGCGGTCAGGACGCACAGCAGGTAGAGCGCGACGTTCCCCTTGATCGGGATGCCGAGGAAGGTCGGATTGATCAGACCGTAGATGCCCGTGTACCCACCGGTCTCGCCCTCGAAGGCGAGAGCGATCGGCGCGACCAGGAGTACCAGGAAGAAGGTGATGAGACCCAGTGCCAGATGACTGAGCCGCAGCCCGGGAAGGCCGGTGACCAGCCCGAGGATCGCGGAGGCGGCGATCGCGATGACCATCGCGATCGCCAGGTCGTGGACCTCGTGCTTGGCGAGGATTCCCGCCACGTACCCGCCGAGCGCGAGGATCGCGACCTGGCCGAGGACGACCTCACCCGCGTACCCGAGCATGAGGTTGAGGCCGCTGACGAGAAGCGTGTAGATAGCGATGAGGATCAGCTGACGCAGGAATCCGCCCTGATAGCCGGCCAGCGGCAGGATGACGAGCACGGCCAGGGCTACCAGCGGAAATGCCCAGGGGTTCCGGGTGAGCGGTGCCGGGACTGATATGGATTTCATCTCAGACCAATCGAATCCGTCGGTCACCGAACAGCCCGGTCGGCTTCAGCAGCAACACGACCAGTAGTAGCGCGAACACCACGAGCAGCGGGTACTGGCTGCCGGCGTAGCGTTCCGTGTGGGCCTGGACAAGGCCGATGACGATCCCACCCACCCAGCAGCCCACGTAGCTTCCGAAACCACCTGCCGTGAGCGCCGCGAAGGCGTAGACGACGAGGGTGGATCCCAGGCTGAACACGGCGCCGGTCTTGGGGGCCACGAAGATTCCCACCGCGCCACCGAGGGCCCCGGCGACGACGAAGGAGCCCGAGACGAGTCGTCGGGTGTTCACCCCCCGGACCGCCGCGGCCACGGCGTCCGCCGTCATCGCGCGGCCCATGAGCCCCCATGGGCTGCGGGTGTGCAGCAGGTGCACGCCGAAACAGAGAACGACGCCGAGCAGGATCATCGCCAGGTCGGTGACCTGGAGTCGCCCGCCAAGCGCATTGATCGAACCGCCGTGGAAGACGGCGTGGACGGGCCGCGGCTCGGATCCCCAGATCGCGAAGGCGAGGCCCTGGAGGACGACGCCGGCGCCGACCGTGGTCACCAGCGGAGCCCAGCCCGTCCTGTCCTTGAGCGGGCGGATCGCGGCCAGTTCCGTCAGCCAGCCGAGCACTCCCCCGACGACCGCCCCGATCGGCACGGCCAATAAGATCGGTAATCCGTTGTCCTGCACGAAGAACGCTATGAACGCCCCCACCATCAGATACTGGGCCGCCGCGAACGAGAAAACGCCCGCGGTGGCGATGGTGACGTTGTACAGCAGGGCCGCGACCGCATAGAGCGACCCCAGCGCCAGGCCTGTCCAGATGATCGTCACTGACTCTCCTCGCCCATCTCTCTTACCCGGGCCCGACAGGACGTGTCCGGGGTGGAAGCCGAAGGCCATCCACCCCGGACACGCCAGGCGGTGCTACCCGATCAGGGAGTCACCATT
>NZ_FZMO01000104.1 GCF_900197875.1 Frankia canadensis
CTCCACGGCCACGGCGAGCGGGAAACGACCAGCGGGAAACGTCCAGCGGGGATCGCTTCCCCTGGCCTCCACGGCCAGGCGAGCGGGGGAACGTCCAGCGGTTCCGGTCGTCAGCGACCACGATCAAGCGGGACCGTGCCCGCCGGAGGTACCCGCCCGGGGTTCGGGTCTGGGCTGGTCCAGCGGGAACGGTCGATGCCACGGCCAGTCAGGCGGCGTGGCAGTGCTCGTGGGGTGCCGGTAGTGCCTGCCGGAACCCGTACGGGTCAACGGTGCGGTACTCCCGTTTCCCTTGCGCTGTCCGCATCCTGGTAGCAGTCAGCGGCGTAGTACACCGGATCGGATACGGCGACGATTTCGCGATGATGTGCGTGACCGCTTCGGTGTGTGGTGCGACGGCTCGTGCCCACAATGGGGCGGTAGCGGCCAACGTATGGGTCAATGGTGCTTCCACATAACAGGAACCGGTCCGACTCTCGGAAAAGTCGTGTCGGGTGAAGGTGTGCTCTGCGAGCAGCATCAACAGCCATCCGTCGACTACGGGTCGTACCGTTTCCATCAGGTCCCACACGAGGGAATCCCGGTTGGCGGCATCGTTGTGCAGGTAGCCCATGGTGGGGTCAAGTCCCATCGCGAAACACGACAGGCGGCATTCGGTAGCGGCAATCGTGTAAAGATAGTTGAGCATGGCGTTTATCGGGTTCGATGCTTTCTTAGCGGTCCGTCGTGTGGTCGCACGCGAGTTTCTGGAGTCGAACCGGTGCCAGTGGTCCGGAACAGAGCCACGGTCTGTCTTGCAGAATCGGATATCGACGTCGGACCATGCCCCGAAGTAGAGTGCAGCCGCTTCCCCTTCCATCTCGCGGCAGCGTTCCGGTGTTCTCGCCATGCGGATCTCTGCCCGACCGGCACGACGAAGAGACGAGGACACGGAACCATCATCGTCGGTCAGGTACTGGTCGACCACGTCGGCGGACAGTTCTAGTTTCTCCGCTAGCAGCGTGTGACAGACAGCGAGGCCGGTTTTCGTGTCTGCTGCGAGGGCTTGCGCCTTGCGTAGCCGTCCGTCGTTCGCGGCCAGGCCGGTTTGTGTGTAGGTCGACGTCGACAGTATCCGCCCGTCCGGATGGATCACGATGACAGGGATACCGAGGTCGCTGCACCAGTGCATGGCGGACAGGGTGACGGTACCGGACTCGCCGATAATCATGATCCTGCGCAGGCCGTGCCCGGCGCGCGGGTAGCGGCGTATCCGGGGCTCGCCGTTCCACCGGTCGGAGATCTCCAGGTGTCCGCGTACCACCTTCATACTGAGCCCGTGCCCGTCGCAGACGGCCACACCGTGAACGTCTTGCGCGCTGTCGTGAGTCGGGTCTGTGAGAGTTTCGGTCACGGTACCGGCCTTTCTCGGACGGTTCGGTATCCAGCTCGTGCGTGGCGGTGGTGGCTCGCCGTGCCCGGCCACCTAATCTGTCTGGGACCTTTCGTGAAGTGACTGTGTGATGCTTTCCAACTGGTGGAGTTCCAGTTCGGTCAGGAAAGTAGCGAGAGCGGCGCCCCACACCATGGATAGCTGTTGGACCTCCGGCTCATCCGCCATGTTCCCCATCAGTGTGTGCGTGATGGACAACCACGGATACATGAGCCTGGCGTTACGAACGATGCTCGGGATCGGGGCGGTCTGGATAGCGACCCGGATTTTTTCACCATCCAACGTCGACAGCTTCCGGGTCAGCCGCCCCATCTGCTCGTCACCGATGTCACGACCCGAATCGATACCCGCGAGACCATGCGCCGTTCTGAGAACCGTTTCGGCGTTCTGTGGGGTTGAGCCGCCATGAACGAGCATGCCGTCCGCGACGACCTTAACCTCAGTCGACTCGGGTTCCGGATGGCAAATATCCATCGCGAGCGCAAGATAACCCAATGATGGATCACCGGTGACCGCCTTACTGATGGCCCGACGTCGCGAGGCTTTCCGTGGATGCTGCCCATCCGCATGGGGCCTTTGCGCGGCAGCATCCCGCACGTGTTGGATGGCCGCCATCGCCCGGGGATTGTCTCGGGTCCGCGCCTTGCCCACCAGATCACGCGCGGCCTCTATCGCATCGCTCCCGCTCGGTTGCGCATCATTCCAACCCATGACCGCGAGGATATCGTCACGAAGACGTTGCTCCGGAATCATTTCATGGTGCCCCCGGTAAGCCATAGCGGCGAGAACGCCAGTCTTCTTATTACGACCCGGTCTCACGACTGCCGACAGATCCATAAGATAGTAGACGAGATCATCCGACAACGGCGGTTTTGGTCTGAGTACATAGCGTTTAGCAATCCAGGTCTCTACCTGTCGCGGGGTGATCGCCACCTGGTAGGCGGCACACGCGGCAACAGCGTCAGTGACGATCTTCGAGGGTGCTTGGTGAGCCATACCAGAGTTTATCACTGAACCATGGTATGTGATCTGGGTCTCTTCGATCCGGATATACCAGAGTTACCCACGGCAGAGCGACAGGCCGATTACCGACTGTAGACGTATGACGCAGCAACCACGCACCGGCACCGTCGAGGCCGACCCGCTCCCGCAGGGTTCGCCTGGCGGTCCCGGCACCGTCGAGGCCGACCCGCTCCCGCCCGTCGTGCCGATCGTCCCGGGGGGTTGGTGGTGGTCTCAGGTGTTCTCTTGAGGGCTAGTTAAGAGCGGCTGTGAGCCGCTGACGCCGGACATCGAAAGCGATCGACCACCCACCACAAGAAACCCCCGTCCGGTCGACTAGCAGCGACCGGACGGGGGCACGCGAAAGGGAATGGATGATGACAGGGGAAGTGTACCGTGACACGCGGTCTGGAGACGTCAACCCGAACGTTGAGACGGTACGGCGCCGTAACCGGGAGCTGATGCGGTCCGCGCTGGAGTGGAAGAACCAGCGCCAGGCGATGGATTCCGTCCGTAAGCACGGGTTGCAGGTCGGGGGTATTCGCGGGAAGCCGTTCTCCGACGCGATTTCTCATGGTTACCGCACGCTTGAGCAGGTCACCGCGGCTGGTGCCCCTGTTCCCTGTGACTATCTGATCAGGGGTTCCGATGGCCGCGAGGCCGCGTAAGCCGTGGGTGGATCGCGCACCCGCGCAGCAGAAAAGGCTACTCGCCCATTTCGAGAAACAGAACGGCTGGACAGAAGCGCAGACCATCGCCCATGTCGAAGGGGGCGGGGAGCTTACCGCGGCTCGCGGGCACGGAACCCGCGAGCGTGAACAGATGCACGCGCATCAGCGGTATCTCACCGGTAAGTACGGTCCCATGGACCTGCGCGGCGACCCGGAGATTACCCCTCAGATGCTTATCGACGCACGCAGGCAGTACGGCGATGAGTGGCTCACGCAACGGTTGGAGAAGATGGCCCATGACTATCGGACATCCGCACGCGGGAAATATCCGCACGCTGGTGATGACGAATACCGCCGGAAGTCCGACCGGATCTTGTATGAGGCGGGGTCCAACCCGTTCGCCCCCCTATTCTGGTACCACGGGAAGTTTGGATAGATCATGAATGCCGATGAATACCGCGCTTACCGTCGTGAGATACAGCGCGCCTACCGCGAACGTGGTGGAGACACGCTCAAAGAGAGCGAGCGCAACGCCAGGCGTGCCCGTCGCGCCACTCCGGAAGGTCGCGAGCAACGGCGACGCGAGAAGCGCAGCAACTATGCGGCGAATGCCGGTACGGCGCGCCCGTCGGCCTCATTTATTGGGATCGATGGTGAAGGCGGCAATGATGCGGAAGGGCGCCATCACTATTATCTTCTGCGTGCGGGAGATCGGGCCTTGGAAACCGGGGCGCCGTTGACATGGGAAGATTGCCTTTCATTCATGGCCGATCTGGCCCCGTCGAATATTTATGTCGGCTATTTCTTCGACTATGACGTGTCGATGATCTGTGCTGGTCTACCGGAGCAGAAGATTAGGCGCCTGTTGAATCGGCCGGAGCGGTTCCGGACCATGCGGGACGGCAGGACGTACGCGACTCCTGTCCCGGTCGACGTCGGAATATTCGAGATCGACTATCTCCCGGGGAAGTTCTTCAAGGTCCGACGTAGCACACCGGCAGGCGTCAAAAACAGGCCCTATGTCGAGATCTCCGACGTCGGCCATTTCTTTCAACAGAGCTTCGTGAAGACCTTGAATGATTGGAATATCGGCACGCCGGAGGAACGCGAGAGTATCGCGATCGGGAAGGATGCCCGTAGCGAGTTCGGTGGAGTCACCGAGGACATCCGTATCTACAACGGGCTAGAGATCGCGTTGCTGGAACGGCTCATGAACAAGTTCAGGGCCACCTGTAGTGCCATCGGATACCTGCCCGCGAAATGGCAGGGACCCGGTAGCCTTGCCGCTACTCTGCTGCGCTACCATCAGGTAGCTGTCAAGACGGAACTTCCTTACTGGGATAACACCCGGTTGTGCGAGGATGCGAACGCCACCTACTACGGCGGAAGATTCGAGACGAGCGCGGTCGGTAACATACCCGGTCCGGTCTACAACGTGGACATCAACAGCGCCTACCCGTACGCGCTTACACAGGTCCCCTGTTTGGTTCATGGCCGCTGGGAGCACACAGGCCGGAAGCCGACCTCCGATCTGTATTTCGCGTCGGGTTCGTTCACAGCGACCGGGCCGGCGGCATTTTACGGCCTCCCGGTACGGAAACCCACCGGCGGGGTTATGTTTCCCGCCACGGCCGGCAACGGCTGGTACTGGTCCTTTGAAATCGAGGCCAGCAAACACCAGAAGTTTCGGATCAAAGATAGCTGGACCTATCATCGCGAGTGCACCTGTGACATGTTCCCCTGGGTTCCGGGCCTGTACCAGGAACGATTGAAGCTGAAGAAGGACAGTCAGGGAAAGGTCCTCAAACTCGCGTTGAACAGCCTGTACGGGAAGATGGCGCAACGCACGGGAGCCGCGCCGTACAACAATTTTATTTGGTCGAGTTTCATCACCGCCTACACGCGTACCCAGCTACAGAAGTTCATTCACTCGCTCCCGGCCTGCCAGGCTGGAAACTGCGGCGCTGACGTGTGGATGCTCGCCACCGACGGCATTTTCTGCTCGGCGCTTCCCACTGGTTTCACGTCGACGAAGCAGCTCGGAGGATGGGATCTAAAAGAGTACCCCGCGGGAATCTTCATCGTCCAACCAGGTTTGTATTTCGGTGGGGCCACAGAGAATCGAACCGACCGGCGACCCCCGAAGACGCGCGGAATCCCGATGAACAGGGCGCTAGAGAGCGAGGATCGTCTACGGTCAGCGTTCGAGTTGGCCTACGCCAGCGGCGACCCGAAAGCTGAAGGGGTCCCTATCCAGCTCCAGGCGTTCACCGGTCTACGGTTGGGAATGCACCGGCGGGCACCCGCGACGATCGGCCAGTGGAGAACCGAGGAACGGCGCATCTCTTTCGACTGGACTTCCAAACGGAAACCCGTCACGGTTCGGGATGACGGGTTCCTTCGCACCTTCCCCGAGGATGGGGACCCGCTGCTGATGAGCCTGCCCTATGACAAGAACCTCGCTACGCTGCTGGACCGTGGTCGCCTACTCGCAGCTTATGACCAACCCGATTTCGGCTCTGAGATCATGAGCCTGGAAAATCCGGAGGTCGTGTGACGGGAAACAAGATGAGAACACTAATATCAGTCCAAACTATGAACCCCTTGTGATTCTCCGCGCCCCCAACACTGGTATTGCCGCAATCTTCTCTGTGCTCAGGTGCTCCCATATTACGCCGGTGGGGCGCCGCGGCGGCCCGCACTGGATAACCTCGTTAGGCGTAACAATCAGGTCCACGGAGAAGTCGTGTTCAGTTTCCGGCAATGGCTCATCAACGACTTGCAACGTATGCACGGTGGTCACGATGGTTGTGTCCGGCCCTATAAGACCGGCTTCTTGAAGTAGCGCAACCTCGATGTCCGAGTAGCCTGCGCCCTTTCCAAGACGTACTCCCTGCCGATTGACGGCCACGCTGCCACATACCACCAGGTCAACCGGCTGCATTTCCTCGACGCTGACTTTGCGCGCGACTCTTGCCGCTACTTCCTTGGCTGCTGCCTCGGCGGGCGGCACGGTGAGGGACTTCGGGTCAAGTAGATAGAACGGTAGGGCGTCGGCCAGCATAGGCACGGCCATGTAGACGAGCTTGCCGTCCGTGAGTGCACGGGCTCGTACTGGGAGCTGTGCCTTGTCTGGCACGGCCTTGACGACCTGCGCGGGTTCCCAGATCGGGAGCGTAGCAAGCCGGTCAGCGGCCTCTTCCGCCCCAACGAAGGCCGGAATCCGCCCCTGGACGCCACGCGCGACTGCATGGGCCTCTTCGAGAAGAATCCAGACTCGTTCCCGAACGGCCTGCTTCGCCTGGTCCACGCCTACATTAGTCATACCCGGGCTCCCTATGCCGCTGTCATCAGACTCAGCAACCGGTCATACACGTCTTGGACGACCGGCAGCGCACGCCATTTCCGCAGTTCACGTCCTGCACCGAACACAATATTCAGTCCACCACCGCCCCATGTAACCTCGATCACGTCTATGGCTTCGTGCAGCCGTGCCGCTGCCGTTTCGAGGTCGTCCTGACGGATCGCAGCGAGGGTCAGGTTTCCGAGAACAATGGCCCGTGACTTCGAGCGATCATGCAACTCTCGCGCGGTCTCTTCAAGGATCGGCTGTGCCCGCTTGGCGTCCTTGAGAAAGAGATAGCAGGAACCCGCGAGCCGGCCGAACTGCGTAGGTGAGTACAGGTCGATCGCCGCGTCGGTGGGTTCGATCTGGCCAAATTGGGCCTCCGCTTCCATCAGAGCTTGCTCGCAAGGCCGGAGTTGCCCGAGCATGGCGTTCGCTTCGGCGGCATGCAGCGCAGCCAAGCCGGTCAGTACCCGACTGGTGCCCTTCGTCGTCTCGGCGGTCTGCGCGGTGAGGTCGAGTCCGGCGCGTGGGTCACGCTCTCCGTAGAGCGCCACGAAGCTCTTACGCAGCAGGGCGAGCCCTTCGGCTACCGGATCGCGGAACTGCCGGGCAGCCGTCACGGCCTGATCGAGATACCTGTGTGCGGACGCATGATCACGCCGTTGCGAGGCGTCCCACACGAGCTGTCCCATGAGGGTGGCCGCCTCGGCCTCCACGGCGTACAGCTCCCGCCGGACCCGGCCGCTGGCGGCATTGGCGCTCAGGAAGCTCGCTCGTCCGAGGCACTGTCCGGCCTCGGCAAGTAGCGCGGTTGACGGCGCGCGGTCGTAGCGCTCGTCAAGCTGTTGTACCTGGTGTCGAAGGTGTCCAACGCTGACCAGATCGACGCTTGCGGGGTGCCTGAGTGCGAAGTCCACGCGGTCTGCTGTCTCCATGTCGCTCGGGTCACCCTTGGCAAGCAGGCTGTCGAGCTGCTCAAGTGAGACTTGGAGCGTCCGCGCGATCTTGGGCCTGAGCCAGGGCTGCGGCTCGCTCTCGCCGCTCTCCCAACGGACGATAGTGGAACGCTCGACCCCCACACGTTCAGCAAACAGTTCTTGGCTGTAGCCCACGGCCTTTCGGCGGGCAGCGAACCGCTGCCGCTTGGACGCCATGCCGGACCTCCCACCCTGGCTATCTGACCACAGCTTGGCACAGTATGTGCAGGTCAGGCGGGTCGATGCGTCAGTCTTGCCGCATGTTCGGCTCGCCCTTGCTGTGGTTTCGCCCGGCTACTGCCGGTTACCTGAAGGGTATGCGATCCGCGGCGTTTGAGCAGCAGCGATTTCGCCCCGGTATCTGGCCAACGGAGGCGAACCAGCATGGATCTCGCGGACGGAGCGACCACGCTCCCTACGATCGACTACTACCCGCCCGAGATTGCCCAGCTCTGCGCCGTAGCCGCACGGGAGATCACCGAGCACGAGAACGTGAGGGGTCTGTGCGTCATCTGCGGCTCGGTGTGGCCGTGCGGGCGTGCGGTGTTGGCAGAGCACAACCTCGCAGTGATCTGACCGTCTTGCAGACCGACAGAATCGGTAACGCTAGCAACCCCTTTGAGCCCGTCGCCGGTCATATCTCCACGTTATGAGGAGTGCCTATGCGACCGCTGTTACTCGGCTATCTCAATCCCAGACCATTTACGTCTGCTGGTGAGCTCGACGCACTTAAGAGGGAACTCGCAGCCTATGCCGATAAAGAGGACTTCACGCTTGCCGATATCTACATAGAACAGATCGGCGTATGGGATTCGGCGTTCAATGCGCTTATCGAAGCGTGCAAGCGGGACGGGGTTCAAGTAGTCGCGGTGCTCACCCTCTATCACTTGGCGCGCCTTCCGAGACTACAGCGCGCCATGAAAGAACACCTGGAACGTGAGACCGGGGCCCAGGTGCTGGTCATGTATCCGACCCCAGAAGGAGTGGGATGACGCTTGCATCAGAAAGGAGGTATCGAGTTGGGGGGGCAACTACGGTCATCTGCCCAGTGCGAGAAGTGCGGATGAGATCATTGCGACAATTGCGGACCCGTTTCCGGGTTCATCGACCGAAGGTTTCTCTTGACATGGGGCTTGAACTCGAATCGTCGTGGCTTCCAATCAATATCAATCGGGAGCGTCGTATGAAGCTTCGTGCGGGCGTCGTCGGCCTGGGTAAGCAGGCACTCGAAGACCACATTCCGGGCTTGCACGCTTCGGACGGCGCGAATCTGGTAGCGGTCTGCGATGAGAATCCGGAAGTCGTTCGTGGGCAGCAATACGAGCATCGAGTACAGGGCTATACCGACTATCGTGAGATGTTCAAGGCCGAGAATCTTGACCTCGTCGTGGTTTGCGTACCACATCACGTCGGCCGGGCGGTCATAGAGACGGCGGCCGAGCACAACGTGCACATACTCAAAGAAAAGCCGTTCGCCACCAATATGGCGGAAGCGCAAGCGCTCGCGGATATCTGCAAACGGAGCGGCGTTCAGCTCATGGTGACCTTGCAGCGCCGCTTTAACCCCATATACACGAGCTTTACGCAACTGGCCGACCAGATTGGCACGCCATTCGTGGTGGACGCGCAATACACGTTGCATATTGCCGACCCTTCCGAAGGCTGGCGCGGCAAGACTGCTAAAGCCGGGGGTGGCTGCGTCATCGATATGGGTTATCATCTGATCGACATGATCCTGTGGTACTTCGGCCTACCTGATCGGGTACTCGCAGATATCTCGGTCAGCGCGCGGCCCGATCGTGAATATGACGCCGAGGACACCGCGCTCATTCACTTCGCCTACGACAGCGGCCTGTACGGCTCGCTGCTGCTCTCGCGTTTCATCGGACCCAAAGCCGAACAGATTCGGCTCGTGGGGTCCAAGGGCATCGTGCATCTGGAGCGTGGCCGGATTCGTCGCCTGAACAACAATGGCGAGGCCATTGAGTCGCTGTCCCGTGAACAATCTTGGCCTTCGGCGGCAGCCGGTCAGATCGACTACTTCTGCCGTGTCATCGAGGGTTTGCGGCCAAACGTCAGTGGCCCGAAAGAGAATCTGTCGCACATGAGCTTCATTGCGGCCTGCTACGAGTCCGCGCGGACTCACACCTACATCAATCCGAAGGAGCTGCTGTGAGTTCGCCCCTCGCCCTACTCGGCGGTAAGCCGACCATCCCCGAATCGACGCCACACTTTACCTGGCCACCGTTGACCAACGGCACCACCAAGGCTGTGCTTGACCAGCTCGCGAGCGGCATCTCGATCTACGATCGCTCTGGCGTCATAGCGCAACTCGAAGACGCACTTGCCGAGTATTTCGGCGTCCGGTACGCGGTCCTCACCAGCTCGGGAACAGCGGCGCTGCACTCCATGTACGCGGCCTGTCGGGTACGACCGGGCGACGAGATCATCGTACCCGCCTATACATTCTTCGCCACGGTGACGCCGCTATTGCACCTAGGAGCCACACCAGTTCTGGCGGACTGCGACGCGAACGGCAACCTCGATCCACGTGACGTGGCTGAAAAGATCACCGATCGTACTTTCGCTATCGTGGTCACGCATATGTGGGGTACGCCAGCCGACGCGTTCGGCCTGCGTGCGCTGGCCGAACGTCATGGCATACACCTGCTCGAAGACCCCTCGCACGCCCATGGGGCGAGCATGGCCGGGCAGAAGACGGGGACGTTCGGGCGAGCGGCAGCTTTCAGCATGAACGGACCAAAGCCGCTCTCGGCTGGTGAAGGCGGCTTCGTGCTGACGGACGTAGAGGATGTATATTACCGAACCCTGCTGCACGGCCAGTACAACAAACGGTGCCGGAACGAACTGCCGAAAGATTACCAGCTCGCTCCTTACGGCGTGACTGGCATGGGCCTCAAGCACCGGATTCACCCTTTGGCCGCAAGTATCGCACTCGATCAGCTCGGGCACCTGGACGAATACCTTGCCGGACGCGCACGCATCGCGGCCTCGATGATTGAACAGCTTGACGGCATGCCGGGCATCGCCGTACCTCGGCTCGGGTCAGACGTGCGCTCGTCGTGGTACGGACTGATCCTGCAATATCGAAGCGAGGAGCTTGACGGCCTGTCAATTGAGCGGTTCTACGAAGCGCTACACGCCGAAGGCTGTATGGAAGTAGACCGGCCAGGTTCGACCGGTCCGTTGAACCTGTTTCCGCTCTTTCAGAATCCCGGCCCGTTGTTCCCGCACTACGAGGGCAAGTTCAGCTACGCCCCTGGCGATTTCCCGCGTGCCGAAGAGATTCACCGCAACACACTCAAACTGCCAGTCTGGCACCGAGAGGAGGATATGCCATTGGTCGATAGATACATGGCGGCATTCCGGAAAGTCGCTGACCATTACCGCGACCTGCTAGAATGATGCGATGATGGACGCCTCCCTACTTGAAGAGATTACCGCGCAAGCCGAAAGCGACGAGGTACAACAGCTCGTCGTGGGCGCAGTGGTGCAATACGACGGTAAGGTGCTGCTTCTCAAGCGCCCGGACGATGACTTTATGGGTGGTATTTGGGAGTTGCCGAGCGGAAAGGTCGATCCTGACGAAAGCCTCGATGAAGCCTTGATTCGGGAAGTTAAGGAAGAGACCGGGCTCGATGTAGTGAGCATTGGTGAATATCTCGGCTGTTTCGATTACATGAGCGGCAGCGGCAAGAAAAGTCGGCAGTTCAATTTTGCTGTGGACGTGATGGCATCTGAGCCGGTCGAGCTAACCGAGCACGATGTCTACACTTGGTCAGTGCTCACGGAGGAACCCCCGGTCACGGATGCAGTCAAGGGCGTGCTTGTGGAATACCGGGAACTGGCGGAGCGTGTAGACGATTGATTCGATGGCTACCGACATCCCCGCGCCGTTCCTCGCGGAACTGGGGCGTCGTCCGAGGCGCACTTGCAGGGTGCTTACCATTGCAAGCGCCCTGCAAGTCCCCGGGTCGGCCGATCGGGCGGAACCGCTCGCCGCTCGCCGCTCGGCTCCCCGCTCACCGTGGCCGTGGAGGCCGGGGTAAGCGGTCCCCGCTCGACGGGACGATCCCGGCTGGACGTTCCCCGCTCACCCTGGCCGTAGAGGCCGGGGGATGCGATTCCCGCTGGTCTCTCTCCCCGGGGTCCGCTCCCCGGTCTGCTGACCGCTCGCCCTGGCTGTGGAGGCCGGCGGGTGGCGGTCCTTGCTGGACGTGCCGGGGTCTGATGCCGGGTCCGCTGGTCGTAGGTTTGTGCGAGTATCTGGGACGCAGCCCTTGACGAGTCCTCAGTAAAGGACTTGATTTCTCAGACCGCGAGGGAGATAGGGAAATGAAAGAGTACGACTTTTCTGACGCGATATGGCGCAAGAGTAGTCACAGCAATGCGGAGAGAAACTGTGTGGAGGTCGCTTTTCTCGGAGACGGGTCTGTCGCGGTTCGCGACAGTAAGGACTCGGGAAATGGGCCGACGTTGATCTTCACGCCGGGCGAATGGACAGCCTTCATGGGTGGCGTGATCGACGGCGAGTTCCAGCGGCCTTAGAAGCCTGAACCGCCGGACGGCGGTGGACAAGGCTGGCGTGCACTCGCAGCCTCTCCGTGGCCGTGGCCGTGGCCGTGGCGGGTGGGGCCTCCCGCTCGCTGGACCGTTCTCCGCTCGCCGTGGCTGTGGAGGCCGGGCGGAAGCGATCCCCGCTCGCCGTGGCCGTGGAGGTCGGGGGAAGCGATTCCCGCTCGCCGGTCTCCGCTTGACTGGTCGTTCCTCGCTCGCCGTGGCCGTGGAGGCCGGGCGGAAGCGATCCCCGCTGGACGTTTCCCGCTCGGCTGGTCGCTTGCCGTGGCCGTGCCCGTGGAGGTCGGGCGGCAGTGGACGTCCCCCGCTGGGCGTTCCTCGCTCCCCGTGGCCGTGGAGGCCAGGGAGAAGCGTCCCCCGCTCGGCTGGTGGTCGTTCTCCGCTCGCCGTGGCCGTGGAGGTCGGGGGAAAGCGGTCCCCGCTCGACTCGACGTTCCCCGCTCACTGTGGCCGGTGGAGGCCGGGCGGGAGCGATCCCCGCTCGGCTGACGATCCCCGCTGGACGTTTCCCGCTGGTCGTTTCCCGCTCGCCGTGGCCGTGGAGGTCGGGCGGTAGCGTTCCCCGCTCGGCTGGACGAACCCCGCTCGACGTTCCTCGCTCACCGTGGCCGTGGAGGCCAGGGGGAAGCGTTCCCCGCTGGACGGTCTCCGCTCGGCTGGTCGCTCGCCGTGGCCGTGGTGGCCGGGCGGAAGCGATCCCCGCTCGGCTGGACGTTCCCCCGCTCGACGTCCCCCGCTCGCCGTGGCCGTGGAGGCCAAGGGGAAGCGTTCCCCGCTCACCGTGGCCGGTGGAGGCCAGGGGAAGCGATCCCCGCTCGACGGTCCCCGCTGGTCGTTCCCCGCTCGGCTGGACGATCCCCCGCTGGTCGTTCCTCGCTCCCCGTGGCCGTGGAGGTCGGGCGGAAGCGTTCCCCGCTCGGCTGACGATCCCCGCT
>NZ_FZMO01000074.1 GCF_900197875.1 Frankia canadensis
CCACCACCCCACCACCCCCCTCGACCTGCTCAGCCTGTCCGGCGGCTAAGCGGCGGCACCGCGAGATCCCTGTACGCTCGCCCGCATGGGATCTGGGCGGGTTCGGGTGCGGTTCGCGCCGTCTCCCACGGGCATCTTCCACGTGGGTGGGGCGCGGTCGGCGCTGTTCAACTGGCTGGTGGCGCTGCGCGCGGGCGGCGATTTCGTGCTACGGGTCGAGGACACCGACGCCTCCCGCAACCGGCCCGAGTGGACCGACGGGATCATCAGCGCGCTGGACTGGCTCGGCATCAGCCCCGGTCGGTACGAGGGCCCGGTGTTCCAGTCGTCGCGGGACGCGTCGCACCGGGCCGCGGCGGTCCGCCTGCACGAGGCGGGCCAGGCCTACTTCTGCGACTGCACCCGGGAGGCGCTGGCCGAGCGCACCGGCAACGCCCAGCGCGGCTACGACGGGCACTGCCGCGAGCGCGGCCTGACCGCGGGCCCCGGCCGGGCGCTGCGTTTTCGCACCCCCGACGACGGCGTGACGACCGTGCGCGACCTGATCCGCGGCGAGCCGACGTTTCCCAACGACACGCTCGAGGACTTCGTCGTGGCGCGGGCGGACGGCTCGGCGGTGTTCCTGCTCGCCAACGTCGTCGACGACCTCGAGATGGGCATCACGCACGTCATCCGAGGTGAGGAGCACCTGCCGAACACGCCCAAGCAGCAGCTGCTGTGGGCGGCGCTCGGCGCGTCCGAGCCGCCGGTGTGGGCGCATGTGCCCGTCATCGTCAACGAGAAGCGGCAGAAGCTGTCCAAGCGCCGGGACAAGGTCGCCCTGGAGTCCTACCGGGACGAGGGCTACCTGCCGGCCGCGATGAAGAACTACCTGATGCTGCTCGGCTGGGCGCCGCCCGGCGAGGAGGAGATCGTCCCCTGGGAGACGATCGAGGCCGCGTTCGACCTCGCCGACGTGAAGCCCTCGCCGGCGTTCTTCGACGAGAAGAAGCTGCGCGCGTTCAACGGCGAGTACATCCGGGCGCTCGGCACCGCGGAGTTCACCGAGGCGGCGCGGCCCTGGCTGGTCGGCACGGCCGCACCCTGGCCGGCGGACGCCTTCGACGAGGGCGTGTTCGCCGCCGTCGCGGGCCTCGCGCAGTCCCGGCTGTCGGTGCTGTCCGAGATCGTGCCGATGGTCGACTTCCTGTTCCTGGCCGAGCCACCCGAGGACGACGCCGCCTGGGCCAAGGCGATGAAGGGTCCCGCGGCGGAGCTGCTCGCCGACGTCCACGACCTGTTCGGCAAGGTCGAGTGGGATGCCGAGACGTTGAAGCAGACCCTGACCGAGGCCGGCGAGCGCCACGGCCTGAAGCTGTCGAAGGCGCAGGCGCCGGTGCGGGTGGCGGTCACCGGGCGGACCGTCGGGCTTCCCCTGTTCGAGTCCCTGGTCGTCCTCGGCCGGGAGGCGACCCGGCGGCGGCTGGCCGCCGCACGCGACCGCCTCACCACGGCCTGACGCTGCGGTCATCGGACCCGCCCGGGCATCGACGGCCAGGCCAGGAGCTCGGGCCGGGATGCCCGGACCGGGCCCGACCCGTGGCTCGGGGAGCGGACACCACCACCACGGGCAGCCGAGGCGCGGGGCAGGCCGCGCCTGTGCCGAGGGTACCTCCGGACGAATGAGCCCGGGCCGCGGCTGGGACGGGCCGCGACCCGGGCTGGGGAGACCCACCAGAGGTCGGGGTTACCTCCGCCGGGTGAAGCTCGGGGTGTGACAGTGACAAGCACATCGTGCGGGGCCTAAAGGATTCTTAAGATCAGTGAAAGACAACCTGTGATCCGTGGATCGGCCCCGCCTCGCGGCTTCGGGGAAGCCCGCGGCTCAGGGTTCGTCGAAGCCGCGGTCGGCGGCGCCGCGGGGGACGCGCTGCCGGGGGCTCAGCGCCGCCCACTCGTCGGCGAAGTCGGCGAGGGGCTGGACGAGGCCCAGCAGGCGCCGGCCGTGCGCGGTGAGGCGGTACTCACCCACCTCGTCGACCTCGGCCATGCCGGCCTCGCGCAGTTCGCGCAGCCGCTGGGTCAGCTGCGCCTCGGGGGCGTCCAGCCGGGCCTGCAGCGCGCGGAAGGACAGCGACCCGGCCCGCAGCTGCCAGTAGGCGCCGAGGGCGAAACGCCGGCCGAGCAGGTCCACGAGGGCCGCCAGGGCGGGTGGCGCACCCCCCGCGGGCCCCGCCGCCGCGCCGCCCCGCCCCGGCCGGCGGGCGGCACCGCGCCGATCAGCACCACTCAACAGAGCAACACCGCTTCATCACGCGCATCCCACACATCGACGCCCACCCGACCGTCGCGACCCGGCCCCGGCGGCCCGCTCAGTGGGCGCCGACCGAGCTCACACCGTTCGAACTGTGGTGCGCCCCCGGACGGAACGGCCGCGACCGGGACTCCTCCGCCTCGGCCCCCAGCAGCCCGCGCACGCGCTGGTACACCGTCCCAGCCTGGGCGGACACGAGGCCGGCGGCGCTCTGGACCTCCGGGCGCTCGCGGACGTCCCGCAGCTGACGCATGATCGTGTCGTAGTGCTCACGCCCCGCGCGGGCGCCCAGGACGTACCCGAGGCCGAGAGCGATGACGACACTGGGCCTGATGTGCATGGTGCCTCCCAGGAGTCCAAGGAACCTGCCGGCGGACGACTCCCCGCCGGTTGGCGTTGTGCCGCCGCGTTGATTCCTACCCCACGTCCATGTCGGCCCGAACCTCAGGTAGGCTGACGGAGGTCAGATGCTCGGCGCACGACACACGCTCGAGACATGCGATCCCGCGTAGCTCAATTGGCAGAGCAGCCGGCTGTTAACCGGCAGGTTATAGGTTCGAGTCCTATCGCGGGAGCCCGACCAGCACGTTTGCATGATCCACCTCCCTGCTCCGCCACTGGATCCTGCGCGGCTGACGCTCAGTCACCACCGAAAGCGCGACAGAGCCGAAATCGGATCGAAACCCTGGCCGGCCGGATCTGAGGGGGCTCTGGCGCAGCAATGGGCTGAGGCTACCCACAGCTCGCGGCTTGCGGGGTCCAACGAGACGGGGCCCATGCGAGCTCGTGCGACCGGCCGCCGAGACGCGACCGGCGCACGGGCTCCCGCAGATCCCAACCGCACTGTCACGGCTTTCGGATCAGACGACTTCACAGGGTCAACGCGATCGCGGTGCGGGCGGCCCGGTCGAACGGCTCCAGCGTGCCGGCGGCGCGGCACAGGACGTGCGCACCCTCCAGCAGCATGATCAGCGTGGTGGCGAGATCGGCGGCCTCGGTGGGCGACAGCCCGGCGGACACCAGCAGGCCGGCCAGGACCTCGCCCCACGAGGCGAAGATCCGGGCCGCGACGCGCACCAGGCCCTCGCCACCACTGTCGCCGCCACTGTCGTCGGCGGCGCCGACGGTGATCGCCGCGATCGCGCAGCCGCCGCCGGTCGTCGAGGCGGCGAGGACCGGTCGGATGGCGGCGAAGAACGCCGTCACCAGGGTGCGCGGGTCGTCCACGGGCAGGGTGGCCAGGCTGGCGCGGACCTGTTCCCCGTTGCGCTCGGCGGCCTCGGCGACGAGCTGTGCCTTGCCTCCCGGGAAGTGGTGGTAGATCGCGCCGCGGGCCGCGCCGCTGTCGCGAAGGATTCCGGTGAACGACATGCCGGCGACGCCGTGGCGCCGCAACGCCTCGATCGTGGCGTCGACCATGCGACCACGGGTGTCGACCACGAGCCGATCCCCTTTCTGCCGCGAACCTTGACTAGTACGGCCATCCTAGTGCACTGTCGCTCTAGTACGTACGTCCTAGCGATTCCGCCATCAGGCGAGTCGCCGTCCAAGCGGAGGTCTGCGCATGCCCATCACCGTCACCGCGCCGCGGGGTCAGCTCACCGAGGCGGGCCGCGGGGAGATCCTGCCCCGGTTGACGGCGGCGCTCGCCGAGGTCAGCGGCGCTCCTGGCAACGCCTTCCTGACCGGAATCATCGGCGGCACCGTCCATGTCCTGGATCCGCGGGACGTCTATGCTGGCGGCGTCCCCCGCCGGGTCGTCATGGTGGAGCTCAAGCTGCCGAACATCGGCCTGCCGGACCCGGCGGCCCGCGCGGCGTTCATCGCCGCGGCGACCGACATCGTCGACACGCTCACCGTCGACGAACACCGCAACGAGGACACGTGGGTCAACATCATCAACGCGCCCGACGGAGGCTGGGGCCTCGGCGGCGTCGCGTACACCGGCGAGGCCCTCGTCCAGGCGCTCTCCGACGCCGCGACGGAGCCCGCCGCGCGCTGAGAAGACGACGCGAGCCCGCGCGACCGGCCGCCGGGACGCGACCGGCGCACGGGCTCCCGGGTCAGCTGCCGCTGGTCACCTTGGCCAGCGTCGGCCTGAGCTGGTCGAGCTGCCACGGGATGTTGAGGATGGTCGGGTTGTTCACGGCGCCGGCGGTGAACGCGTCGACCTGGAGCGCCCGGCCGGCCTTGACCGCCGGGATCTCGGTGAACAGCTTGTTCCCGTTCATCTCGGTCCTCAGGTCCGGGGTGGCGAAGCCGATGAGCAGGAAGTCGGCGTCCAGCGCGTTGAGCTTCTCCATGCTCAGCGAACGGTCGACCACGTTGGCGGCGACGCCGGGGGCGAGTTTCATGCCGAGGTCGGAGTAGAGCTGCACGGAGACGGTCTTCGGGTCGTCGATGACGGCCAGGCCGCCGGCCTCGTAGTAGAAGGAGTAGCTGAACGTCCTGCCGGCGAGACCCGGCAGGCCGCTCTTCGTCTGGTCGATGACCTGCTGGGTGGCGGCGATCGCCTTCTGGACGTCGGCGTCGCGGCCGATCGCCTTGCCGATGATGGTGCTGTTCTCCTGCCAGGTCGCGATGCCGGCGTCCTCGGTGTAGCCGACGGTGGGCGCGATCTTCGAGAGCCGGTCGTAGTAGTCGGCCAGGCTGTAGAAGTTCGTGGCGAGGATCAGGTCGGGACGCAGCGCGGCGATCTGCTCGAGGTTCAGGTCGCCGGCGGTGTCGAGCGCGGTGCTCTTCGACAGGTCGATCTTGCCCTGCAGCCAGGGGAAGACGCCATCGGGCTTGTACTCGTTCTTCGCGTAGGCGATCGGCGTGATGCCCACCGTCGCGAGCGTGTCCTCCTCATAGCTGAGCGCGATGATTCGCTTCGGCTGAGCGGGGACGACCGTGGTACCGAACTTGTTCTTCAGGGTGACCGGGAAGCTGCCGCTCGTAGCGGTGGTGCCTGCCGACGCCGTCCCGCCGTCTCCGTCGCTGCCGCAGCCGGCCGCGGCGACCAGCGCCGCGACGGCCAGGAACATCGCGACGAGGAATCTCAGTCTCTTTCGCACTGCTAACTCGTTTCATGATCGGTCGCGGCGCCCCGGGGCCCGCGGTGACAGGTGTGCGAACGGAATTCGGCGGGTCAGGGACCGGTCGGCGCCGTCAGCGCCCGGCGGTCGATCTTTCCGCCGGCGGTGACGGGCAGCGTGTCGAGCACCGTGACGGCGCTCGGCACCATGTACGGGGGCAGCAGGTCCGCGCACCAGGCCAGCAGCTCGTCCGCCAGCGACCCCGGCGCGGCGGCGGGCTCGCCCGCGTCGGGGACGGCGAAGGCGAGCAGGCGGGGCGCGGCGGCGTCGCGGGAGACCACCACCGCCGCGCGGCGCACCCGCGGGTGGGTGGCCAGCGCCGCCTCCACCTCCTCCAGCTCGAGGCGCATCCCGCGGATCTTGACCTGGTTGTCGGCGCGGCCCACGAACTCCAGCCAGCCGGCGCTGTTCCAGCGGACGAGGTCCCCCGTCCGGTACATCCGTGCGCCGCCGCCGGCGAAGGGATCCGCGACGAACCGGGCGGCGGTCAGCGCCGCCGCGTGGACGTAGCCGCGTCCCAGCAGGAAGCCGGCCGCGTACAGCTCGCCGACCGAGCCGTCGGCCACCGGCGTCAGCGTGTCGTCGAGGACGTGCAACTGGGTGTGCGGGTTGGGCCGCCCGATGGAGGTGGCGAGCCGCTCGGTGCCGTCGCGGTAGATGACGTGCGAGACGCCGATGGTCGTCTCGGCGGGCCCGTAGCCGTGGTAGAGCACGGTGTCGAGCTGGGCACGGAAGCGGGCGAACAGCGCGGGGGTGAGCACCTCCCCGCCGCACCAGACGTGGCGCAGTGACGCGAGCTCCTCGGTCCCCTCGGCGGCCTCCAGCAGGATGTCGAGCATCGACGCGACGAGGTAGACGAAGGTGATCCGCTCCTGCGCGATGAGGTCGAGCAGGTAGCCGGGGTCGAGCTCGCCCTCGGGCTCGGCGACGACGACCCGCCCGCCACAGACCAGCGGCAGCAGGATCTCGTTGACGGAGATGTCGAACGACAGCGGCGCCTTGAACAGCGACGCGTCGTCCGCCCCGCAGTGGAACAGGTCGTCGACCTGCCAGCGCAGCCGCTCCGCGATCGCCTCGTGGCGGATCATCGCCCCCTTGGGGGCTCCGGTCGAGCCGGAGGTGAACATGACGTAGGCCAGGCCGTCGCCGGGGATCGGCAGGTCGAGCGGTGTGGGCGACTCGCCACCCCAGGCCCACGCGGCGAGGTCGACCGGAACGGCGGGCACCCCGTCCGCGTGCCCGTCCGCACCGGCCGACGCGTCAACGCCGGTGATCACCAGCCGCGCCCGCGCGCCGCTGAGCACCTGGCGGCGGCGCTGCTCGGGCCAGGCGGGCTCGACCGGGACGAACGCCCCGCCGGCGACCATGACGGCGAGCACCGAGACGACCATCTCCGCGGAGCGGACCAGCCGGATGCCGACGACGCCCTCCGGCCCGAGACCGCGGGCCCGCAGCGCCCGGGCCAGCTGGAACACCCGGGCGCCGAGCTCGGCGTAGGTCAGGTGCCCCGCGGGGGCGACGACGGCGGCGGCGTGCGGCGTGGCCCGCACCTGGGCGGTGAACAGCTCGACGACGGTGCTCGTCGAACCGGGCGCGCTGTAGTCGTTGACGTCCTCGAGGGTCAGCGCCCCATCAGGCGGGACCGTCGGCGGCGCGGCGCTGTCGACACGCACGTTCACAGAGCGAGTCCCCCCTGATGGCGGTGGTGCTGGGCCGGCGTTGACGGACGGGTGGATCGAGGCGCCGGCAACGTATCAAGTTAGGTTTACTTGCGCAAGGCAAGCCTAACCTAACTACCTGCGGAAACCGGTCGAATCAGAACCTGCGGTACATCTCGTCCGGGATGATCGGCTGGTGGTACGTGCACGAGCCGGACAGCACGGTGGAGCCGTGCAGCCGTGACTTCGGGATGAGGATCCTGTCGCCGTCGCGCAGCGAGATCCTGTGCGTGACGTTGTTCCAGAAGTGCATGTCACCGGTCTCGATCATGACGAGCCGGTGCTCGTCATGGACGTGCGTCGTCGACGTCTCGTCGCAGGACTCGACGAACGTGTCCAGGTCGACCTCGATCCGCTCGTCGGTGAGGTAGGCGTTGATGGCCTCGGCCTTGGCCTTGTGCTCGTCGATGGCGTCCGCCCAGGCGAGCTGCGCGGCGAGGTCGCGGTCGTGCAGGCGGGCGAGGTGCGCGGCGTCGGCGAAGCCGGCGTGGAAGGCGTCGAGCGCCGCGTCGCCACCGTGCTCGGCGAGCGGGACGAGCAGCGCCCCGGCCAGGTCGTCGAGCGCGGCGGGTGTCACCGGCGGCGGCGCGCCCGGGCCGTCCGGCGCGAACAGGGCCGGGCGCTCCCCCAGGCCGTCCTCGACCGCGTCCGCCCAGGCCCCGGCGACGGCCGCGTCATGCAGGCGCTGGTGAACGAACGCGCCGAGCAGCTCGGCGTGCCTGCCGGGCGCGCGGGAGAGCTGGTGCAGATGGTTGCCGCGGGCCAGCGAGGTGTTGAGGTAGAGCTGCCAGTAGGCGCCGACGGTGCTGGTCAGCCCGCCGCCGGCGAGCAGCGCCCGCCAGTCGGCGGCGCCGGCCACCCAGCGCCGGTAGTCGTCGAGCAGCAGGGCGCGGGCGCCGGGCAGGGCGAGGTCGTACTCGCCGAGCGACGCGCGGGCGATCGCCGTGCGTGCCGCGGGCAGGTAGGCCGACAGCTGCAGCAGCGCGAACGTCGTCGCCTCGCGCCGGTCCCGGGTGCCGCGCAGCACCGCGAACACGTCGCCCGGGGCGTCCCGCAGCTCCTCCCAGTAGCCGCGCAGCGTGGCGAGCAGCCCGCCGGGCGTCGCGTCCGGCAGGGCCCGGCGCTCGCCGGCCAGGAAGCCGAACAGGTGGTTCTCGAGGACGGGCTGGGCGAGCGCGCCGCGCAGCCGGTTGTCCGGGGAGTGGAAGTCGGCGGCGTCGCGCTCGGCCGCCGCGTTGCGCGCCGGCGGCAGGTGGTGCAGGTCCGCGTCGTAGATGTTGCGCAGCATCCGGTGCCCGAGCAGACCGGACAGCGTCAGTGCGTCGGCGGCGGGCAGCGGGGTGGCGTAGTCGAGCCAGCCCAGGTCCGCCGGACGCACCGGTCGCCGGTACGGGTTGTCCTCGGTGGTCAGCTCCTCCCATTCGGCGGCGCGGAAGGCGGGGTTCGCCGCGAACGCGCGGACCAGCGCGTGCGCGCCCGCGCCCCGCTGCGCCGCCGCCACCTGGCGGACCAGCTCCTCCCCGGCCGGCGGCGGGGGTTCGTGGCTCGCGCCCGCCGGGACGGGACCTGCGTCGGCGGGGTCGTAGGGACGGTCCGGGCTGGTGGGGCCGGCCGGGATCATCGTCGGATCCGCAGTCAACGGCTCCTCCTTCCGCGAGGATGGTGGATGGTTCCGCGGGGATGGTGACGGCCGCGCTACCCGTGGGCGGCGGACACCGCGGCGGACGAAGCGGCGCCCAGGACGTGGGCGAGGTCCTCGACGGTGGTGTGCGCGTAGAGGTCGCGTAGCCGCACCGGCCGGCCGAGGTGCTCCTCGAGCTGCGCCTGCACCCGGGTGAGCGCCAGCGAGTGCCCGCCGAGGCCGAAGAAGTCGTCACGGGCGCCGACCCGGTCCACGCCCAGCACCCGCGACCAGACCTCGGCGATCCGCCGTTCCAGGCCCGGCGCCGGCTCGATCGGGTCGACGCCGGCGGAGCCGGCCAGCGGCAGCCCCGGAACGTCGACGAACACGCTCGGGACCATGTGCGCGGGCAGCCGTTGCGCCAGCCAGGACCGCAGCTGCTGGGGCCCCACCGGCCCGCCGGCCGGCGCTCCCTCGCCGCGCGGCACGCGTACCCAGTAGGCCCGCAGTTCGTCCGGCGTATCCTCACCGGACGCGAGGGCGACGGCGGCCTGGCGCACACCGGGATGGCGGACCAGCACCTGCTCGATCTCGGCGAGTTCCACCCGGAACCCGCGGATCTTCACCTGGTTGTCGGCCCGGCCGAGGAACTCGATCTCCCCGTCGGCGCGGAAGCGGGCGAGGTCGCCGGTCGCGTACATCCGGGCGCCCGGCGCGGCGGCGAACGGGTCGGGCACGAACCGGTCGGCCGTGCGACGCGGGTCGCCCAGGTAGCCCCGGGCGAGCGGCAGTCCACTGATGTACAGCTCGCCGACGGCCCCGACCGGCACCGGGTTGTACTCGGCGTCGAGCACCCGGACCTGCGTGTTCGGGTTCGGCCGGCCGATCGAGACGCGGCCGGCGGGCCGGTCCGGCGCGAACACCCGGCAGCAGACGCCGATCGTCGCCTCGGCGGGCCCGTAGCCGTGGAACATCCACGCGTTCCAGCGCTCCCGGAAGCGCCGGTACAGCTCGTCGCCGAGGACCTCGCCGCCGCACCAGACGTAGCGCAGCGTCCGCCCGGCCGCCGCCGCGTCCGGATGGTCGAGCAGCATCTCCAGCAGCGACGTCCCGACGTAGCAGAAGGTGACGGACTGCTCGCGGATGATCCGCAGGAGCGGGCCCGGCGCTCCTTCCGCGCCCGGCGGGGCGATCACGAGCCGCGAGCCGGCGACGAGCGGCAGGAAGATCTCGTTGATCGAGACGTCGATGCCCAGCGGCGCCCGCGCCAGCACGGCGTCGTCGCCGGTCAGCCGAAGCAGATCGACCTGCCAGCGCAGCCGGTTGCAGATCGCCTGATGCCGGATCATCACACCCTTGGGCGCCCCCGTCGACCCGGAGGTGTACGTGACGAACGCGAGATTCTCCCCGTCGACGCCGGCGTCCGCGATCCCGCCCGCCGCGGGGGCAGGGCCGCCCGCGGGGCCGTCGGCGACCGGGTGGCCGGTGGCGTCGAGGCGGATCACCGGCGGGGCGCCGGGCAGCTCGGGCACGGTGACGTCCGCGCCGGCGATGATCGTCGCGATCGCCGCGTCGCCGGCCACCTCGGCGGTGCGCCGGGCCGGCCAGGACGGCTCCAGGGGGACGAACGCGCCGCCCGCGCGCAGGACGCCGAGCAGGGCGACGACGAGCGCCGCCGACCGCGGCACGCTGACCCCGACGGTCGCCTCCGGGCCGACTCCGGCCGTGCGCAGCCACCCGGCGACCGCGTCGGCCCGCCGTTCCAGCTCGGCGTAGGTGAGGCTGACGGCCGGCGGCGACGGCTGGCCGGGCGGCGGCGCGGCGGGCAGGGCGACGACCGCGACGGCCTGCGGCGCGCGGCGGGCAGCGTCCGCGACCAGCTCGGTCAGGGAACGGTCGACGAGCGGCTCGACCCGGCCGGTGGACCAGTCGTCGAGGACCTGGCGGCGCTCGGCCGCCGACATCGTGTCGAGCTCGCCGAGCAGGGCGCCGTCGGTGAACTGCTCGGCGAGCCGGGCGAGGCGCCCGGCGAAACGCTCGGCGTCGGCGGCGGTGAACACGGCCGCGTCCACGGTGGCGCTGACCGCGACGGTGTCCCCGTCGTCCTGCACCGCCAGGTCGAGCGGGACGGTGGCGGGACCACCCGGCGGGCGCAGCTCCTCGGTCGCCAGGCCGGCGAACGCGACGCCGCCGAGCAGCGGCTCGTGGTGGCTGAACGTCACGTCCACCAGTCCGCCGCCGAGCGCGCCCGGGCCGCGGCGGCCGCGGGTGGCGCCGGGGCGGCGGGCCCGCGACGGGTCGGCGACGATCGCCCGGCCGGATCCGGGTCCGCTGCCCCGCGCGGCCCGCACCACCTCGTCGAACGGCGCGGCGATCCGGGCCCGCGCCGCCGCGGCGCGCACCCGGATCTCGTCGACGAGCTCGCCGGCCGTGCCCCGGGCATCGACCCGGACACGTACCACCACCAGGGAGCCGAAGTTTCCGGCGACGCCCGCGAACCCGGGCGTCGGCCGGTCGGTGACCGGCAGGCCGAGGGCGATGTCGGCCTCCCCGGTGCTGCGGTGCAGCAGGACGGCGCCGGCGGCGAGCACGACGTCGGCCAGCGAGGTCTCGTGGGCCGCCGCGAAGGCCCTCAGCCGGCGGGTGACGTCGGGCGCCAGCGCCACCCGGGCTCGCGGCGCCGGCTGGTCGGCATCCGGCACGTCGTTGGCACCCGGCACGTCGTCGGCGCCGCCGCCCGGCGGCGAACCGTCGGGACCCACGCTCGCCAGGGCGGGGGTGAGCAGCGGCGGCAGCGGGGTGAGGACCTGCCGCCACCATGCCACCTGGCGGTCGGCCTCGGCGCGGTGCTCGGCGGTGGCCTCCCGGCGGGCGTGGTCCGCGTACCTCGCGCCCCCGCCGGTGGGTCCGGGCCGCGCGCCGCGGCGGCGGGCCTGGTAGCACGCGGCGAGATCGGTGAACAGGACGCGCCAGCTCGTCTCGTCGGCGGCGACCCGCGCGATCACCAGCTGCAGGACGTGGTCGTCCGGGGCGACACGGACGACCTGGGCACGCAGCGGGATCCCGTCGGTGATGTCGATCGGCTGGCGGCCGAACTCCGCGAGGACCGTCCCCAGCGGGCCGTCCGCCGCCGGAGCCGCCGGATCGACGAGGTCGGCGTCGGTGTCGGCGGCCAGGTCCGGCTCGGAGGGCAGCTCGCGGTGGGCGACGGTCAGCAGGTCGGCGGCCGGCGCGTCGAGCACGCGCGCGGACGGCTCGCCGGTCGTGTCCGCCGGATAGGCGGTGCGCAGGATCTCGTGCCGGTCGAGGAGGTCACGCAGTGCCGCGGTGAGAGCGGCGGCGTCGAGCGCGCCCCGCAACCGGACGCCGGCCGACAGCTGGTGGGCGTGCCCACCGGGAGCGAGCCGGTGCAGGAACCAGAACCGGCGCTGGGCCGACGACAGCGGCTCCGCGAGGGACGAGGTGGAGGCGACGGGCTGGCTCGACACCATCGGCAGGGGTTCCCTTCAGGGTCCGCGGTGGCGCAGACGCGCCGGCCAGCGACGCTGCGTGGGTGGGCGCGGGCATGACGGAGCCACCCGTGGGCCCGCCCAGCGAGCACGCGGCGGAAGCTTAGGTTCGCCTTACTTTAGTATTTGCCGACCGGGCGCGCAAGACCCCGGACGCCGCGTCAGCTCAGCCGGGTGTCGCGGCGGCCGGCTCGCGGTCCAGGATCTCGGCGGGAAGGGCCGCCATCGCGGAACTGGCGGCCCTCACCGTGCCAGCCGGCTCGCCGCCGGCGGCGGCCATCCGCCGGCGCAGGCTGCGCGGGCGCAGGTCGGTCCAGCGCAGTGCGATGCTGTCCAGGCACTCCTCGCGGGTCCCGGTGACGGGCGTGTCGAACCAGCCGAGCGCGTTGCGCCGCCCCAGCGGCCACACCGAGTACTGCTCCTCGGTGTTGACGACCACCTTGAACTCCCGCGCCGCCGCCGGCGCTCCGCGCGCCGCGCCACCGACACCCGCACCGATGTCCGCGCCCGCCGTGGCGTGGAAGGGGCAGCTGCCCGCGACGGTGGCGTCGTCGCGCAGGAAGTACTGCTTCCATTCCCGGTTGGCGGCGTCGCCGTAGGAACCGAGCAGCGGCGTCGAGTCCACCTCGTCCATCCGCCGCAGCCGCTCCCGGATCGTCCGGCGGGCGGCGGCCCCGCGCGCCGTGTACGGCTCCAGGCCCTCGAACACCCAGCGCGGCTGGAAGGTGATGGTGAAGACGGGGCTGCTGCGGCTGCGCAGCCGGCGATGGGCCGGGGTGTTACAGACGACGAAGATCGGGGTGCCGCGGAAACTGAACTCCCAGCCCGGATCGTCGGTCTCGGTCGGGATGTCCGACGGCCACGGATCGCCGTCGCCGTCGTGCAGGTACTGCAGCAGCGACCAGAAGCGCCGCTCGTAGCCGACGATGTCGTCAGGCCGGCCGACCGGCCGCCCGGAATCGGCCGCGCCGGACCCGAAGAACACCACCAGTGACGTGTTGTGCGAGAGCTCCCGGTAGACGGCGAGATAGGTGGCGAGGATATCGGGCAGCGCGGACCACGTGTTCTCGTCGTCGAGGTTCTCGACGAATCCGAACCGCAGCCCGCCCCGGTTTGCCGCGGCCACCGCGAACACGCACGGGAACGGCTCGGCGGTGGACCGCAACGTCCTCATCATGTCCCGGACGCAGGTGGCGCCCCAGGTCGGCATCGGGCCGAGGGTCAGGTCCTGGAACTGCTCGCGAAACGCATCGATCTCGCTGGCCATGTCCACTCCACGGAGTTTCGGTGTGACCCCGAGCGGGGGATCTCGGGGTTTCTCGGCATGCGGCGATGGTCGGGAAGGAGTCGGGCGACGAAAGGAGTCGGGCGGCTACCGGACGGCACCGCCGGCGCCGGTCGGGGGGGTGGATTCCACGCGGGCGGCGCGGGCGGCGAGCGCGCTCAGCGCCCGCGTCCAGGCGGCCGCGAGGTCGCGCACGACGGCCGCGGGCGGGCCGTCCGGACCGCTGCTCCACCGCGCGGTCAGTTCTGGACCGTGCGGGCCGTCGAGCACCCGGACGATCACGCTGAGCCCGAACGGGTCGGGCACGTCGGCGTTCCAGTCCGCGAACAGCTCCTCGTCCTCGGCGGCCACCGACCAGTCCGTCTGTTCGCCCCGGCCCAGTCGGCCCACGTAGTTCAGGTAGACGGTGGGCGTCGGGGCCGCCGCGAGGATCGGGGCGGTGCGCGGGTTGAGGAAGCGCAGCATGCTGAACTCGGTCCCGCCGTCCGGGATCTCGGCCATGAGCGCCCGCACCCGGGCCACCGCCGCGTCGACGCCGCGGTCCGAGTACCCGTCGCCGTCCCGGCCGTCCGCGCCCTCGTCGACCGCGCCGCGTTCCAGCAGGAAGGGGTGGACCTCGGCCAGCCAGCCGACCGTCCGGGACAGGTCCCGGTCCTCGACCACGTACTCCTGCCGGCCATGGGCCTGCACCGCGACGAGAACGCCTCCCGCGCCATCGCCCTCCTGGCGGTCACCCACGGCCAGGCTCAGCGCGGCGAGCAGCAGCTCGTCGACACCGATTCCGAACACGGCGGGCACCGTCGACAGCAGGCCCGCGGCCCGCTCGGGCGGCAGGCTCACCGTGACCGCCGACGACGGGCCGGACTGGCCGGGCAGCCACCGCACGGGCGTCGCCCGGGCCAGCAGATCCTGCCAGAACGGCAGCCGCCGCTCGACGTCCGCGGCACGGGCCCGCTCGTCGAGGCGGCGTGCCCACTCGGCGAACGGGACCGGAACGGCCGTGAGCCGAGCCCGTTCACCGGCCCGCGAGGCGGTGACGGCGGCGGCGAGGTCGTCCAGCACGGTCGGCCACGACACGCCGTCGATCAGCGCGTGGTGGACGAGGAGCAGCAGGCGGCCCGGGCTCGACGCACCCGCGTCGAGCCAGACCGCGCGGATCATCTCGCCGCGGTCCGGGTCCAGCTCGGCGTTCGCCGCGGCGGCCACCCCGGCGAGCAGCGCCAGCCCGCCCGGTCCGGCGAACCCGTCGCCCGCGGCGAGATCGCCGGCGTCAAGCCGGCGCACCAGTCGGGCCGCGTCGACCCCGCCGGGTGGGGCGATCGCCAGCGACCAGGCCGGCCCGCCGTCGGCACCGCCGGACTCCACGCGGACCAGCCGGCCCCGCAACGCGTCGTGCTGGTCGATGACGGCGGACAGGCCCGCGACCATCGTCGCGAGGTCCAGCCCGGCCGGCGTGCGCAGCAGCACCGGCGACGAGAACGACGCGAACGTCAGCCGCCCGCCGTTCATGCCGTGCACCCGCGCCGCCTGCAGTGCCGGCGTCGGTGGGAGGACCGTCTCGGTGGGGCCGGCGGGACTGACGGAACGGGCGGTTGCCGTCTGGGTCGCGGCCTGCCGGCGTGGGCGGACGACGGTGGCCAGGGTCGCGGGGGTGCGGTGGCCGAACAGCAGGCGCGGCGTCACTGTGAACCCGGCGGCGCGGACCCGGGTGATCAGCCGCATCGCGATGATGCTGTCGCCGCCGAGGGTGAAGAAGTCGTCGTCGAGACCCACCTTCTCGACGCCGAGCACCGAGGCGAACGCGGCGATCAGCGTCGCCTCGATCTCGTTCGCGGCCGCCGTGCCGACCTGGTCGGCGGGGGCGGCCGGCGGGGCCGGCGGGGCCGGCCCCGCC
>NZ_FZMO01000078.1 GCF_900197875.1 Frankia canadensis
TCCGGTAGGGGCGGGGGCGGTCGGGGTCGGCGCGGCGCAGCGCGGTCAGGCAGATCGGGGCGAACGCGTACATCACGAACGTCGACGAACTGATCAGCGTGACGAGGGTCCGCCAGCTCGGGAACGGCAGGATCATCAGCAGGCCGACGGCGAACGCCAGCAGGATGGAGACGACCGGCGTGCCGCGGCGGTCCAGTGCCGTCAGCTGGCGCGGCAGGTACCTGGTCCGGCCGAGGGAGTACGCCAGACGCGCCGAGGTGCCCACGTAGATGAGGGCCGTCCCGCCCGGGGAGACCACGGCGTCGATGTAGAGCAGCACGGCGAGCCAGCCGAGGCCCAGGTTCGTCGCCAGTGTCGCGAACGGGCCGAAGTCGCCCGGCCCAATCGGGTGGGCCCAGCCATGGACCAGACGGGCCGGGTCGAGCGACCCGAGAAAGGCGACCTGCAGCATCAGGTAAAGCACCGTGCCGAGCAGCGTCGCGAGGAAGATGGCGCGGGGCAGGTCGCGGCGCGGATCCCGGGCCTCCCCGCCCATCTGGACCGCCTGTTCGAAACCCTGCAGCGCGAACACCACCCCGGCGGGCAGCGCCGCGAACACCCCCCGCGCGCCATACGGCGCGAATCCGCCGCCGGCACTGAAGTTCGCCGTGTGGAACGACACCACCATGAGCGCGACCACCGTGATCGTCGGTATGAGGAACTTCCAGACGACGGTGACCGCGTTCGTGTGCGCCAGCCAGCGCACACCCAGCATGTTCACCACTGTGCACACCAGCAGCGCGACGATCGCCACCGCCATACCGAACCGGGTGAGCGTGCCGTTGTCGTGCACCAGGCCGGGCCATTCGTTGTCCAGGTAGGACAGGGCGGCCAGCACCTCGACGGGCGCAAGTGCCACCGCCTGGATCCAGGCCATCCAACCGGCGACGAACCCGCCGAGCGACCCGAACACGACATGTGTGTACCGGGCCGTCCCGCCCGCGACCGGATAGGCCGCGCCCAGTTCCGCGTGCACCAGCGCGAGCACGGCGACCAGCGCGCCCGCCAGCACCCAGGAGATCAGCGACGCCGGGCCCGCGGCCTGCGCGGCCGTCAGCGCCCCGAGCAGCCAGC
Organism: Frankia canadensis; assembly: GCF_900197875.1. GTDB lineage: Bacteria > Actinomycetota > Actinomycetes > Frankiales > Frankiaceae > Frankia > Frankia canadensis. The sequence continues at coordinate 1,114 of NZ_FZMO01000078.1, forward strand.
CGGACCCGATGATCGACCCGAGCGAGACGAACGTCAGCCCGGCGAACCCAAGATGCCGCCGCATCTCCCGGTCCCCGGCCTGGAATGCCCCGACCATCCCGGATCTTCCAACGGTACCGGATTTTCCGGGCGCGTTTTCCCCATCCGTTCCGGAGCCTGATCCTCCGGATTCCGTGGACTTTTCCGGAGAGCCGTACTGGTCTTCGACGGACGTGTCGGACGTCACCGGTCGCCTCCCCGTGGCACCTGCGGCCGAACTTCCCGGCTGGACGCTGCCCTTCCCATCCCCCGCCGACAACACTCCTCCGATCACCGAACAAGAAGAAAAGCGGTGAGTCCGGTGTCCGCATGAATTCCGAAACGCTCCGGCAGGGTCGCGCGACAACGCCCGGGAAGCCGCCCGAAAGAAGACCCGGGAAACGCCCCTGCGGGCGAGCGGGTGGTCGTCCGGGACATTTCACGGCCACGCGGGGCTGCCGCGGTGAAGGTCGCGGAGCGGCGCGCCGAGCCCACGGCCAGCGGGCGCCCAGGGCGGCGACGATGGTCTGTCCCCATCACGGCAACAGGCGGGCACCGGTGGCGCGCCGTCCGCATCGGGGGATGTACCGTACGCCGGTCCAGGGTGATCGCGTGATCTTGCCCGGGACACGCCCCGGGATCGGGAGGCCGTGCGCGGGCCTCCCGCGCGGCGCGGCGGCGGCCCGGCGACGGGTCATCGCCCGCGGCGCGAACCCGGCGGCGGAGACGGTGGCGGAGCCTCAGGCCAGGCCACCGGAACACCCCTGCCCCCGGTCCGCGCCATGGGAGTGACGGTGACGTGAGACGTCGCGACAAGGAAAAGGACGAGGCGGCAGCGACCGCCGCGAACGACTCGCCCGAACAGGCCGGTCCGGCCACGGCACCACGCCGGTCGCGCGACGCAGGCCGTCCAGGCGGGTCTCGCCGGCGTCCGTTAACGCGTTGCCGGGCCGCGGCGGGCCGGCTGCCGACGCCGGGCCCGGCGCTCATCGCCACGCTCACCGCGTTCGTCGGGCTGATCGACATCATCACCGCGATCAGCCATCGGCCGACGCGCTGGACGTGGATCGGCCGGCTGATCCCCGGCATCGTCACCGACGCGGCGACGGGTACCAGCGTCGGCGCGGGCCTGCTGCTCGTCGGCCTCGCCCACGGCCTTCGCCGGCGCAAGCGGCGGGCCTGGCGGGCCGCGGTGGCATTGTGCGGCGCCGCGGTGCTGCTCGACCTCGCTCGCGGCTTCGCCGTCCCGCAGGCGCTGTTCGACCTCGTCCCGTTCGCGGTTCTGGTCGCCACCCGGCGCCGCTTCCACGCCGCCGGCGACCCGCGGACCCGCTGGCGGGCCCTCGGCGCCCTCGGCGCCCTCGCCGTCGCAGACCTGACCATCGGACTGTCCCTGATCCGCTTCCGGCACGGCACCGGCAGCACGTCCGAACGCCTCCTGCACGTGCTGGCGGGGCTCGTCGGCGTCACCGGGCCGGTCCACTTCCCGCCCGGCCACGGCGACGGCGACCTGGTCGGCTCCGTCCTGCTCGCCCTCGGCGCCGTCACCGTCGGGATGACCGGCTATCTGGCGCTGCGCCCGGCGAGCCCCGTCTGCGCCCGCACCGACACCGACGACGACCGGCTGCGGGCCCTGCTGACCCGCCACGGGGGACGCGACTCGCTGAGCTATGCGGCGCTGCGCCAGGACAACAGCGTGCTGTGGTCTCCGTCCGGCAAGGCCGCGATCACCTACCGGGTGGTCGGCGGCGTCGCTCTGGCCTGCGGCGACCCGGTCGGCGATCCGGAGGCGTGGCCACAGGTGATCGGCCCGTTCCTCGACCTCGCCGCCGCCCACGCCTGGGTGCCGGCGGCGGTCGGCTGCGGGCCGGACGGCGGGCGGGCCTGGCAGCGCGCCGGCCTGCGGGTGCTGGAACTCGGCGACGAGGCCGTCGTCCGCGTCGACACGTTCAGTCTCGACGGCCGGTCGATGCGCGGCGTCCGGCAGGCCGTCGGACGGGTCGAACGCGCCGGCTACACCGCCCGCGTCGACCGGATCGCCGACCTGACCGCCGACGAGCGGGCGATGCTCGCGGAGCGGGCCGCCGCCTGGCATTCCCGCGGCGGCGCGGGCGGCTGCGCCACGACCCTCGGCCGCGTCGGCGCCGCCGAGGACCCCGACTGCGTCGTCGTCCGTGCCTTCCAGGACGGCCGGCTGCGCGGCCTGCTCACCTTCCTGCCCTGGGGCCGTGACGGGCTGACCCTCGATGTCATGCGCCGCGAGCGCACCGCCGCCGGCGGCCTGGTCGACTTCATGCTCGTCGCCCTGTTGCGCGACGCCCGCCGCCTGCGCGTCACCCGGGTGGCCCTCACCTTCGCCGCGTTCCGCGCGATCCTCGCCCGCGGCGAAAGGATCGGCGCGAGCCCCGTCCTGCGCCTGTGGCGACGGATGCTGCTGGCCGCCTCCCGCTGGTTCCAGATCGAGTCGCTCTACCGCTTCAACGCCAAGTTCGACCCGACCTGGCAGCCTCGCTACGTCTGCTGGCCCGCGACCCGTGACCTGCCTCGCGTCCTGCTCGCCGCCGTCCGCGCTGAAGTCCTCCTTCCCCGCCCCTCACTGCTCCCGCGGCTGAAGCCCCGAGGGCCACTTCCGCCGACGACACCGGCGTCGGACCTTCTACCGTCGGCCTCGCCCAATACCACCTCCACCGACGCCGCCTCCACCGACGCCGCCTCCGCCAGGACCACCGCGGCCAGGGTCAGGACCTGCCAGGGCCGGCGACCGGGCGGTGACGGGCCGCAGGACGCCCGCGATGCCGCCCTCGCCGGACCGGTCGCCTCGGACCGGTGACGGGTTCCGGCGGACGCCGCGGGGCGACCTGGTCCAAGGCGGTGACGGCGCCAGCCGGACACGTGGTGACGGCGCCAGCCGGACACGTTCTGTCCTTCCGGGACCAGGCAGGGGCGTGGCCTTGGAAGGTGATGCGCGGAGTCGGCGCGGCACCCTGGCCACCATGACGTGGTCCAGGACGATAGCCAGCCACTGCGGACCAGGGCAGACGTTGACAGGACGGGGTGGGATTGATTGCCTCGCCCGGTGAACACGCGGCGTACCGTCCGGCTGGCGTTGGTCAGTACGGCACCCACTCCGGCGACGCGGGCCGCGCGGTTCGCCGACGACGAGGGCCTCGACGCCGACGGGCTGCGCCGGGCCGCGGCCGCCGCCCGCACGCTCGCGGCGAACGGAGCGGGAGCGCTACCGGGTCGGGCGCGGGTGCTGGTCGACGGCTCGGCCCGGGCCCGCCAGACCGCGCGAGCCCTCGGCCTCGCCGCCCGCGCCGGTGAGGCCGGGGTACGGATCGACGCGGCTCTGCGCGACCTCGACGTGGGCGACTGGCGAGGTCGGGAACTCGCCGACCTCGCCGTCGCCGGGCTGAGCCGCTGGCATGAGGATCCATCCGCCGCGCCGCCCGGTGGTGAGTCCCGCACCGACCTGCTCGACCGGGTCGCCGGCTGGCTTGCCGGCCTGGCCGCCGAGCCGGATCATGTCATCGCCGTCACCCACCCGGCGGTCATCCGCGCCGTGCTGCTCACCGTCCTGCGCTGCCCACCCGACGTCTTCTGGCGCATCGACGTCGCCCCCCTGACCGCCACCCTCCTCCACCGCCGAGCCGACACCATCGCCAGCACCACCGCGACTGCTCTCACCACCGGCCCGCCCCCTCTCCACTCTGGCCAGGCCTCCCCGTCGGGCGTCACGACACCCACGGTCGTCCCGGCCGCGGCGGGCGCCGTCTGGACTCTCACCCACGCCTGCCGGCCGCTCTAGGCGACCCGCCCGAGCGGCGCGCGGCGGCCACGCGACCTGTCCACAGATTCAAACATACGTTCGACAGTCCGGGCTGCCCCGGCTACGGTCGTAGGTTGCCGGGTAGTGTCCACGCCTAGAGGGGCCATGATCCGCACCGACAGCAAGGGTGGGCCAGTGGACGAGCTAGGCGCAGGGTTCGTGAGGGTGTCCTCGGGTAGCCAGGACGAGACGTCACAGATCATGATCCTCACTGAGGAGGCAGCTCAGCGCGGAATCGAGATCGTCAAGTGGTTTAAGCTTCACGGATATTCTGCGAGCAAGGGTGCACAGGAACCGGCATTGCGTGAGGTCATCGCTGATATTCAGCGTCGGGACTACACGACTCTTATGGTCACAGAATCGTCTCGGCTTGACCGTCGCGACGATTTGGACGCGCAAGCGGAAATCCTGCTGAGCATTCGATCCGCAGGCGGGGACATCATCTCAATTGCTGAACCTCAGTTCGGAAAGACGGATTTCGCCGGCCGCATCGTGACTCTTGTTGCGCAGCATGCGAATGCGGAGAAGTCCAGGACGGTAAAGAAGACCACGTTCCGTGGAATCGCTCTGGTGATCGCGAACAATGCGCACCACGGCCCGCTACCGACTTTTTGGGCGACCAGAGGGGAGCGCCACGCAAAGCAGGCGTACTGCTCCGACCTGGAATCCGTCCGGGACATTTACGAGCGCGTCGCTAGCAATGATTCCATCCTGTCTATCGGTCGCGACTACAACTTGCATGCGGAAACAATCAGGAGGCTCATTCGGTTTAGCGCTAACCATACTGGGGTCGTCGAAAACAGATACACTGACGAAGGTGTAATGCAGACATGGACTCATAAGGTTGAGCCGGTGGTTGACTCGCCGTTGTGGTGGCGTGCTAACAAGGCTCTTGACGCGAACAAGACGCCTTCGAGGAGAAATAAGGGTGGCCGCCCCGTGGCGCGGCCCGTCAACTGGATTAGCGGTATTCTAGATTGCCCGTCGTGTGGCGGTCGGGTTCACTACCGGGCCGGTTTCACTCCAGCCGGAAAGCCACGTGTCCCCACGCTGCGCTGCTCTGGCCATCCCAAGCAGCACAAGGCGTGCGGTGTCTTCAAGGGCTGTGACGCGGTTCCCATCACCTACGTTCTCGATCGTATGTTTCGCAACGACACGACCCCCATACTCGCGTTCCAACGTGTCGCAGGTAATTCGCATGAGCTAGACGAGATGCACGCAGAACGCGCCAAGATCCAAAGTCAATTGTCCGCCACGGAAGACGACGATGAACTGGAGGAATTGGTCGCTAAGCGTAAGGCTCTGCGTGCGGCCATCGACAAATTCGAGGTCGTCCGCGACGTGTACGACTACGCTGAGGTCGGGCAGACGGTTGCCGACATGTGGAAGAGTGGTGACACGGACGTCCGGCGGGGCATGGTCCGTGCCATTAAGGACTCGTGGGGTCTGACGCTTTCCGAGAATGACGGAGTGTGGGGCATCAAGATCGGTACGGGTTTCAAGGACATGAGCGGCGCGAACGGAATCATTGACCTGGGTAACGGGTTGTGCTTCCGCTGGGAGAACCACCCGGGAAATGGGGGTTAAGCCTCTCCTACTCGCCGCTAGGCGGCTTATTAAAGGCGGGCAGGAAAAGCACGATCCTTCCCGCCTTCAAGTGTGTTAGCACGTCGGGAAGCCTGAATTCCGCTGCCGGAAGTGTCACGACGGTCTTACCACACCGGCACGGTTCGACGTCGCTGCCGGTGTCCCGGCATTCATGTTCCGGGGTCCGTTCCGGTTGTTGTGGCGATGGCGTTGGTTCGTCAGCGGCCGGGCACACAGCGAGCCTTCTTTTCGGCCGGCAGGCTCGCCGTGGCCCCCCTCGTCCGCCCGGGCCGGTACGCACCCCCCGCCGGGTCGGATGGTGTCACTGCCTGTTGCTGGTGTGCACGGGAGTGGGTGGGTGTGGGCCTACGCGCGCAGACGCGCACGCGCGCGCGTAGGGCCGTGCGTGCACACCCGCGTGCACACCCTCGTGCACAGGCTTGCACAACGGGTTGCACACCGCTTTGCACACGTGTTTCGTCACGGACTGTGCTGTTGGTGGGGTCACTCATGGGCGCGCCACCGTCCGTCGGTGGTCGCGACGCGTCCGGCGTCCTGGAGCTGGTGCAGCGCGTAGTAGACCCACCGTCGGGACCGGCCGGTGGCGGTTACCAGGTCGGGCACGGCCACGCCGTCCGGGCCCGCGTCGACCAATGCGGCCCACAGTGCCTCTTGCGGGTCCTCGGACTGTTCCGGGTGCTGCTTGTCAGACGCGGGAGGTAGTGGGATCGGCGCAACGAATTTCCCGGCGATGCTGGCGACGGTCTCATCGGAGATCAGGTAGGCGCGGCTAGGTATCGGGGTGTTGTGCTCGGGATCGAGGAGGAGGAACGCACCGGGCAGGCTGAACCCGTCCGTTCGCCACCCGCTTCGGTAAGCTCCCGCGCCGAGAATCAGATCAGTGTCTGCGCGTTCCCGCACCCGGAGAGCCACACGGACGTCCATCTGACTACGCGTAGCTCCGTTACCCATCACCTCTTGGGTAGGCCGCTGGGTGGCGATCACGAGAGTTACGGCAACGGCACGCCCGAGACGCGCGATGGAATCGACGATGTCGAGCGCTTCGCCGGGCAGCTCCGCGAATTCGTCGATCAAAATCACGAGCGCCTGACGCGTCCGGGTGGGATGCCATGTCCGCTCCCCACGCGCGGCTAGCTCACGCGCTCGTGCCGTCAATTCGTCCCGCGCGTCGGCTAGGAGCAGGACGGCTTCTTCTGGTGTCGTCGCGAGCTTTCCGAGAGCCTTTTTCCACGGGCCAAGTTCCATGCCTCCCTTCAAGTCGATTCCCCACACGTCGACGTCGGCGGCCGGTACCAGAGACGCAAGGATCGCATTCACCAGACCGGACTTTCCGGAGCCCACGACACCGCCAATGAGCGCGTGCCGCCGGAGAAGGGAAACAGCGACCACGGTCCCGTCTTCCGCAACACCAAGCGGAACAGGTTCAGTAATGGTCGGTGTGATATCGCCGTGGCCCGGCCACTGGGCCACGCGGGCAAGCGGATCGGTTTCGGTTACCCGGACAATCACATGGTCTTCCCGGTCGGGATCGGCTGTGACACGGACACTGTTCGGGCGGACACCGAGCATGCTGGCGATTTCATCGGACCGGCCGATGGCGGTCCGGGCGGACATTCCACGTCGCAACGCGACCCGCGCGGTATACCCGAATGCGTCGACGACCGCCGACATGACACGGGAACCGGCCAACCCGGCGTCTTCCGCCAATACGGGCCACGCCCGTATCGTGCGCTCGACACGCACCCGTGAACGGCGTCGGCGGTGCGCCCACCACGGAATAGCCGCACACGCACCGCCGAGCATAAGAATGGTTGGCAGCGGCGGATGTCCGGGGCCCGTGATCGCACCGGCCGCCCACCATCCGCAGGCCAGGAACAGCACCACGCGCGCGTATCCACGTTCGTTCCGCCGGTCGTAGCGGCGCGCGGCCACACTGCCTCCTACCAGGCAGAACAGCGCTACCACGATGATCGCTCCGGTTCCCCACATCCGGTGCGCGACCGATGCGGAGAACGTCAGAGAAATCATTGTGTAGACCGGTGCGAGTTCACTTCTGTAGGTCCAGAAAATGCCCGCCGCGGCGCCAATTCCACGCGGGCCCTCCCGCGTTCTTCTGCGCATTGACTTGCGCATGTAACGGCGCATTTTCCGCATGTCCCGGGACATTCTCCGCTGCTCGCGAATGTGAACACGTGACACGGTTACCTCCAGCAAGAAAAGAGCCGGGACGCCCGGCCATGGCCGGGCGCCCCGGGGCTGTCACAGGTGGACGGACGAGAAGATTCCGAAGATCTGGTTCAGGATGTTCTGAAACGTCGGCGCGAATCCCGACTTTCCGACGTAGAAACCGAGCGCCACGCACACGAACGCGTGTCCGGCGTTAAGGTCGAACGCCCGAATCAGAACGATCACGGCGACGAGGAGAAGCAGCAGAATCGAAATCGGAACGATCACTGGTGGTGGTCCTCCTCGTCGTCGTAAAGGTCGGAGTCGCAGGCCATGGCCGAGGCGAACAGCCACTCGTCTTGGGCCTCGATCCACGCGGCGCGGGTCCTTACCTGACGGGCGGACAGAAGAGCCAAGGAAAGGCTCAACGCCTCAATTCCCGCCGGGTCGGTCCCGATAATCTCCATATACATGTCGTGCAAGACCTCACCGCACGTGAACGTGTCCATGTGCGCGTCGAAAGCGTCGCCCGCGCGACGTCCCAACGCGGCCACCTCAATGTCGTCATACATCATGAGCAGTCACCTCGCGGAAGAGCTGGAAAAGGAGAGTAGGAGAACGCCGGAATGACACGGGAGACGGCCACCGGGCACCGCTGCGGCGGACCGTCGGGATGCAGGTGGGAGCCCGCCAGGAATCCGAGTAGAAAAAGGTCGACGAGCCAGACGAGAATGGACGCCCAGAAGAAAAATCGGGCCCGGCCGTTCACGTGCGGCGCCTCCGCTTGGAGACCTGATGAGCGGCGAGAAGAATAAAAATTATCGGGATCGTGTACTTGCCGTATCCGGGGGTGGAGGTCGTGAGGGACCACCACAGCGTCCATAGCGCGAACGACACCGGAATGAGCACCGCCAGGAAACGCCGCAGTGGTATCACCAGCGCCAGCGTGAAAAGGTACAGGAAATACAGGATCACGGGCTCTCCGAACGGGAGTTAAAAGGGGCCGCGGGCCCTTTTCTGCGGCCCGCCTGACACCATCCATGTTTCCCGCCGGAAAGCGACCGCGCAGGTATTATCCTGGCTCATTTCCGGATTTGTTGTCGCCCGGTGCCGGATCTGTAGGCCGCGCGGCCCGGACGGATCCCGGACCGATGATCAGCGTGCGGACACCCCGGAACCAACTGGCACTAAACCCGGACTAGACCCGGATACGTACACGGAGTATCACTGTCAGCATGTCCTGCAAGACCTCGTGCAACAGCACGTGCACGGGCGGAGAGGGTGATCGCACGTGGGGGAGAGCCGCGAGCAGCAGCTCATAAACGATCTTGGTGTGCTCGTCGCGCGGGGCGTCCGAGGACCGGAGGACATCCTCGACGGTGCTCCGAGGCTCCTGACGCTCATCACGAAGCCGGGTAGCGAGTGGGTACGCGCCACGGCGTTCTACCGGCTCCTCCACGCGGCCACGGATGCCCTCGGCACGCCGCGTGGGGACGCTCTCCGCGCGCTACTCGCTCTCAACCCGGTTATTCCGGGCTACGGGGTGAAGCTGACCAAAACCGAACGCCGCGAGGACGCTGCGCGTTTCTACGGAGGAATCGCCGGAGACAGCTTCCGCAAGATGTTCGAAAAAAAGCTGATCTTGGCGCTCGCGATTGAACTTGATCGGCGCCTTACCGCTGGCGAGGACACCACCCACGCGGACCCCAGAGCACGCCGGAACGGACGCGCCACCCCACCACACCGACCCGGACCCCAAAACCCCCCACCACCCGCATCCGCATTCAAACCGACTCAAAAACCAGCGCATCCCGACAAGCCAAAGGACACCGATGTTTAACCGCTACGACGAAGACGACAAGATCCCTGCCTTCTACTTCCTGATCATTCTGATCTTTGTCGCCGCACCCTGCCTTATCGCCGGGGCATGGCTAGGATGGTTCACTCGATAGACATTACCGAATTTTTGCCCCGTCTCTGATCATCTCGACAACGTCTTTCGATCGCGACCTATCGAGCGTGGCAAGCGCCAAGGTTTCGCGGAAGATTTCATGAACCAGCCCAGATCCGATGACCCCTAGGTACTCCTCTAGCTCGCTCGCAGTTCTAGCCGCATCGGTCCACGCTCCAAAGGAAGCTTGTACCCGCATCAAATCTGCGAGATGATAGTACCTGGATCTTGTCTGCTCGGGAGGGGTAAGCGCCACAGCATCATGTAGTTTCTGAACAGAGTCACTGGCATTCCCGAGGTCAGATTCCACCCTGCCCTGAAACCAGGATATTTGGCGCCCGTCAACCCACCAGGTCCATTTTGGATCTGAGTCACTGCCGCCCGTAGAGTGAATAGACATCGCCATATTCAGCGATCGGCGAGAGTCTGACGATCGGCCAATCTGAGCAAAGATAAGGGCTTCCCGAAACCGGAATAGAGCCTCAACCATGGGAGGGAGCGGGGCTCTTTCGAGGACGGTCTGAGCAATAAAAAGGGCTTCCATGGGGCGGCCGTTCTGGGCCTCCTGCATCGCCAAATTCTGCATGACTAGAAGCTCAATGTCGCGCTTTCCGGAAAGTTGGGCGAGTGTGAGCGCCTGGTGTGAGGTCTGTCGAGCCATCGCCGGTTCGGCAGCTTCGTACAGAAACCATCCGGCAACCTCGGCAAGCTCGCTTGCGGCCGCGTAGAGATCTCGTTCACAGTTCTTTTCAACTGGCGATCTTCCAAGCCTGGCATAGACGCTTTGAAACGCACTCAGGGCAAGCGGTGCGGATTGCTTTCCGCCCATCTTGTGGTCCAAATCGAGAAGCGATTCAATGCGGCGGTAAATCGACTGCACATACGGCTCGCCGATTGACGGTACTTGAGAGCTATCGCGGCGCTTGGCTCCTACTGCGGCCGGCACCATTTCGGATGTATTCAAGAGTTCCGACAGATCATCTAGGGACATCTTTAGGGCCCGCGCGAGCGGCGCTCGCAGGGACGGACGGGGGCTCGTTTCTCCGCTTTCCCACCTAACAATCGTTGACCGATCCACTCTAATGAGTTCAGCTAGCCGTTCCTGACTGAGCCCGCATGCCCTCCGGCGTTCCGCAAGTGCGTGCCTTGGCGCCATGCTGCACACCTCCTGTCCCCCTGTGCGTCCCGCGATGCATCAAGTATGCATCGTTACTGCTCTCGTCCGTCTGCGCGGGTGGGGGCAGTCTTGGGAGTGGGCGCCCCGGAGTCCCTGAGAGGGCCACACGCGGCCGGGGCGCCCGCCTAGGCCCCCCTGATGCGCTTCTGCGTCCACGCGGGCGCATCAGGGGCTGACGAAGGAGGTACGGATGGCGTGCACGGCCGGTGAGTGCACGCGAGACATCGACCGAGCGATTCCGCTACGTCTGACACGCGCGTGCGCCGCTACAGAGCGATCAGACCCGGACGCTGGTATGTCCGTGCCGATAGTGCGTCGTCCTACTCGGCTGTCGGGAGTGAGTTGGAGGGCGCTCCCTGAATCGCACGTCGTAGATGGGGAAGTCGTACCCTACGGCGTGCTCGTTGTAGAGACGGACGCGTCCGTCTCTATTCATGTGGAGTGGCCTACTGTGCGCGCCGCTAACGAGTATGGGCAAAGCCTTGTCGGGGTCGCGATGTACGACGTCGTGCCGATTCACCGTGTCAACGGTCCGTGAGACCCGCTGCCAGTCATCCCCCGACTGTTCGACTGGCAGCTAATAGGCTGCCCCACCCGCGTGCGCGGACGTCCGCCGGGCGGTACTCCGCTCGACTATCGCCCGGTCTTCCCGAGCGTCTGCGCATGTGCCCACGCGGGTGGGGCAGCCCCCCACTAGAGCAGGGAGAGGCCAATTTTCAATGAAGTGACGAGAGCTGCCGCGTTCGGTGTCGCGTCGTCCGGCCAGCTATTCGCGCGCGTGCTACACGCCGCGCCCAAGCTGAAACTACGCGGAGAGCAGACGGCGATGCTAGCCGACACGTGCGGCATGTATACGGCCGATTCGGACGAGGTTTTCCGGGACATGGGCGAGAGTGCCCGTGATCTGCATGACCGCGTGTACGCCCCAACGGCGCTGAGCGGCGACGAGATTTCCGCAGTGTGGGAGATCTCCGATAAGCGCGTGGAGCAGTTCCGAAAACTCGAACACGACTGGATTCTGCTGACGCTGCAAGGTCTCGCGGAACTCGACCCCGAGTAAAGGGAGATGCTTTCCAGGCTTTACGGGGCGGGGTGGAAGTACTCCGCTGAGACTCACATCGGGGCGGTGCCGGAAACCGCCTGAAACGAGCTATCCGCCCTCACTCGTGAGCATTCGCTGGCGAGTGGGGGCGGGTACAACTGGAGATCAATTATGTCATGGCGGAAGGTCTCACTCGCGCCCACGTGCCAATTTGGGCGATATGGCGCCGAAGTAGTAGTCCGTTACATATACGCTGGCGAAGCGCGTGATATTCGGCTTCCCGGTATCATTTGGGTCGGGCTACTCTCCTCGGTTCGCGCGGGAAGAATCGTCCGCCTAAACGAGACGTGGACTCCGTGGCTGGCGTCCGGTGGTCGGGCGCGGCAGCGTGCGGGGTACGTAGAGCTTGGATACGGCTACCTCTTCAACCGAGAGGAGCGTATTCCCGGCTCCGTCTGGGAGCAGATCACGGCCGCGATGCGGAGTGGTGGGCTAGAGCCCCTCCCGAGCGTCGACGCCGCAGAGCTTGAAGCCTAGACCGCAGGTAGGCGGGCCGGACGGGTCTCCAGGGCATCGTGTGCACAACCCGACTTGCAACGGTTGGTCCATGGTCATCGACACCCGGCTCAGCGAGAGTACCTGCCCCGTAACCCATCCGCCCGACCCCGACCCACCACCAGAGCCGCCTGACTCCGGTCCGGCCCCGATGGCCACGGTCGGTGAGCCCTCCGCTCCCACGGCCGGCGATCCGCTCATGGCCGCCGCCTCCTCTCCGTCCACCTCCGTCGGCTACGCCCCGACCTCGGACGGCGCCGCTGGCGGGATGCCCGGCAGGTTCGCGATGCTCAGCGAACTCGTCGACGCGCTGCTGTCCGACGAGCCCTGGCAGCTCTCCGACGGAGAACTCGACACCCTCCTCGAGAGCACCGGCCGGCTGGGAGGCCGCACGGCGGCGCTGCGCGGCCGACTCATCGTCGAGGCTCAGGTCCGTGGCCTGGCCGGCCGCCTCGGCGCCCTCGACGTCGCCAGCCTGTTGCGGGACCGCCTCGCGCTGACCACCCGGGAGTCCCGCCGTCAGGTCGACCTGGCCCTGGCGATCCACGACGGTGCCTGCGGGGCCACCGGCGAGGCCCTCGCCCGCGGGGCGATCACCGTCGAACACGCCTACGTCATCCGGGACGCCATGAAGGCTCTTCCCCGCGACGTCACTGAGACCGAACGCGCCACCGCAGAGCAGACACTGCTCGACTACGCCCCCATCTTCGATCCCTTCCGGCTCGTCAAGCTCGCCGCCCGCATCCGTGAGCAGCTCACCCGCGTCGACACCTCCCCCGGCGGAGACGATCCCGACACCGACAGCCGCACCGGCCAGCCCGGCGACCCATCCCACAGCGGCGGAGACGATAGCGCCACCGGTGGCGGTGGTGGCCTGGGGCGCGGCGACGAGGACGATCGCCCCTCCCCTGATCCCGCCGGGGTCCGCCGGCTCAGCCTCACCGACACCGCCCACGGCACCACCCTGATCAGCGGTGAGCTCGACGCCGAAGGTGCCGCGCTTCTGCGCACCGCGCTCGACAGCCTCGCCGCTCCCCGCCCCGCCGCGGACGGCACCCCCGACGTCCGCAGCCCCGCCCGCCGCCGCGCCGACGCACTGATCGAACTCGTCGCCCGAGCCCTGACCGCCGCCGCCGTACCCACCAGCGGAGGCGTCCGCCCTCACCTCAGCGTCCACGTCTCCTGGGAGACCCTGGTCACGAGCGGCCTCGACGCCGCCATCACCGACTGGGGGCTTCCCCTCCCCCGCGGAGTCCTCACCCGGCTCTCCTGCGACGCCGAGATCAGCAGAATCATCCTCGACGCCCACGGCGTGCCTCTCGACATCGGACAATCCAGCCGCGTCGTCCCGTCGCAACTACGCCGCGCTCTCACCGCGCGCGACCATGGGTGCACCTATCCCGGATGCGACACCCCACCGCAGTGGTGTGACGCGCACCATATTCGGCACTGGACGCACGGAGGTCCGACGGCCCTCCCCAACCTCGTCCTCCTCTGCGGTCCGCACCACCGCCAGGTCCACCACGACAAGTGGCAGATCACCGTGGAGGACGATGGCCACCCCTCCTACATCCCGCCCCCGCACATCGACCC
>NZ_FZMO01000319.1 GCF_900197875.1 Frankia canadensis
GTGTTTGTGGTGGTGGGGGGCCGCCGGGACGGTCGGCGGGAGGTGCTGGTGGTGACGCGGCCGGTGCAGGTGGGGCAGCTGGTGACGGCGGGGGATGTGCGGGTGGTGTCGGTGGTCGTGGAGCCGGCGGTGGAGGTGGTGCCGGTCGGGTCGGCGGGGCAGGTGGTGGGCCGGCCGGCGGCGGTGCCGCTGTCGGCGGGGAGTCTGCTGTCGAGGTCGTCGGTGGGTCGGCGGAGTCTGCCGGCGGGGATGCGGCTGGTGGGGGCGTCCCTGAAGCCGGGGTCCTATCCGCCGGGCGTGAGCGCCGGTGATCAGGTGATGGTGCTGCTGACCGGGGATACGGCGCGGCCGGCGGCGGTGGATGGCTCGGGGGCGTCGGTTCAGGGCGCCGTCGAGGTGCCGTCGGTGGCGAGGAGTTCGTCGGTGGAGGGGGTGCTCGTCTCGGCTGAGCCGGGGCCGGCGGGTTCGGGGGGGCTGGTGGTGTCGGTGCAGGTCGGTGCCGACGACGCGGAACCGGTGGCGCGGGCGGCGGCGGCCGGGCAGGTCGCGCTGGTGCTGCGGGGCGCGCGATGAGTGGGCTGGTAGCGGTCGGGGCGGTGAAGGGGTCGCCGGGGGTGACGACGACCGCGTTGGGGCTGGCCGCGGGTTGGCCGATGCGGCCGGGTGGGGCGCCGGTGGTGGCAGTGGAAGCCGATCCCAGCGGCGGGGACGTCCTGGGCTGGTATGAGCTGCCTGGATCGATCGGGTTGGTGTCGTGGGCGGCGCAGGCCCGCTCGGGCCAGCTGGGCCTGTCCGGGCATGTGCAGCGGCTACCCGGTGGTGTGGAGGTGGTCGCCGCCCCGGTGGAGGCGACGGCGGCGCGGGGGGCGGTGGAGGTCCTCACCGGGACGGGGGCGATACGGGCGGCGGCGGACACGGTGACGGTGGTGGCCGACGTCGGCCGGGTGGATCCGTGGTCGGCGGCGGCGCCGGTCGTGGCCGTGTGCGACCTGCTGGTGATCCTGGCCCGTCCGGTGCCGGTGGAGCTGGCGCGGGTCGTCGGGCGGGAGGCTGATCTGACCGCGGCGGGGCGGCGGGAGTGTGTGCTGCTGCTGGTCGGGGAGCCGGCGTGGCCGCTGGACCGGGTCGCAGAGTCGGTGGGCCTGCCGGTAGCCGGGGTGTTGCCTGAGGATCCGCGGGGCGCCGGTCTGATCGCGGGCCGGCCTGGGGGGCGGCGCGCACCCGGCCCGCTGGCACGGGCCTACGGCCTGGTCGCCCGTGGGCTCGCCGAGCAGCTTGCCGACCGCCGTGTTCCTTTGCCGCCCTTGCCCGCGGTGCCGGACGCGTTGGCGTTGCCGCGAGGGACCACCGGCGCGTCGGCGGGACGTACGGCGGCGGTGCTCGTGCCAGGGGCATCGTCGCCCGAGGCGCAGACCCAAGAGGGGTCGGGATGGGTGCCCTCGACCACCGTGCGCCACGGCCGGGGTGAGCGACGGTGAGGGGACCCGGATACGCGCCGGACGGGTTGGTGGCCGCGCTGCGGGACCGCGTCGCCGTCGAACTCGCTGCCCTGACCCGCACGGGGCAGGGCGGCGCCGGGTGGACGGTGACCGATCAGCGGGCATACGCCGCCGGCCTGGTCGCGGACATGCTGCGCCTGCACGCCGAGCAGTCCCTCGCGGCCGGCCGGCCGCTGCTGGCCCCGGCCGAGGAGGAACAGATCAGCCGGAGTGTGCTTGACGGGCTGTTCGCGTTGGGCGGGTTGCAGCCGCTGTTGGATGACCCGCAGGTGGAGAACATCAACTGCAACGGCGCCGATGTGGTGTGGGTGCGTTACGCCGACGGCCGGCGGCGGCGGATGCCTCCGGTCGCCGCGTCCGACGAGGATCTGATCGAGCTCGTGCGCACCGTCGCGGCCCGCTCCGGGGTGGAGGAACGACGTTTCGATCGGGCGTCGCCCCGGTTGAACATGCAGTTGCCGGACGGGTCGCGGTTGTTCGCGGCGATGGCGGTCACCGTCCGGCCGGTGGTGTCGATTCGCCGGCACCGCTACCCGCGGGTCAGCCTCGATCATCTGGTGGAGATGGGCACGATCTCCGCCGAGCTGCGGACGTTGCTGCGTGGTCTGGTCCTAGCCCGCCGCAACATCCTCGTGGCCGGGGAGACCGGGGTGGGCAAGACAACGCTGATCCGGGCGTTGGCCGCCGACGTTCCCGCCGACGAGCGGATCATCACGATTGAGGACTCCCTCGAACTCGGTTTGGACCGTGACGGGCTGCACCAGGACGTCGTCGCGATGCAGGCCCGCGAGGCGAACGTGGAAGGCGAAGGCGCGATCGGCCTGGCCGAGCTGGTGCGGTGGGCGCTGCGGATGAGCCCGGACCGGGTGATCGTCGGCGAGGTGCGTGGCGGTGAGGTCGTGCCGATGCTGATGGCGATGTCGCAGGGCACCGACGGCAGCCTCGCCACGATCCACGCCTCCTCCTCCGCCGGGGTGTTCGCGAAGATCGCCGCCTATGCGGCGCAGGCGGAGGGCCTGGCGATGGAGGCGACGAGCCTGCTGACCGCCGCGGCGGTGCACATCGTCGTGCACATGACCGTCGCGCAGGGCCGCCGCGTCGTGTCCAGCGTGCGGGAAGTGACCGGCGCCGACGGGCTGCTGGTCACGAGTAACGAGGTGTGGCGGCCGGGACCGGACGGGGTGGCGGTGCCGGCGGTGCCGTTGCGGGCGGAGACCGCCGCCGCCGTGGACGCCGCTCTCGCGGGCTACTACACCGCCCCGGCGGCGGGGGCCGGCGGATGGTGAGCGTGACGTCAGGTCCAGTGGCGCTCGCGGCGGGCTGCGGTCTGGGCGTGGCCGCCGGCCTGTGGCTGGTGGTCTCGGCGGGCATGCCGGTGTGGATGCGGCTGCGCGCCCGACGGCAGCCGGGCGGCGGTCTGTCGGCGCAGGCCCGCACCGTGCGGTTGGTCGGTGCGGTCGGCGCCGGGCTGGCGGTGGGGGTGCTGACCGGCTGGCCGGTTGCCGCCGCCCTGGCGGCCCTCGCGGTGCTGGCCGCGCCGAGCCTGCTCGCGGAAAGCCGCGTGGGCACGGCGGAGACGGCGCGGGTGGAGGCGCTGGCCGGCTGGGCGGACATGCTCCGCGACACGTTGGCGGCTGGCGCCGGGTTGGAGCAGACGATCCGGGCGACCGCCCCGATCGCCCCCGACCCGATCCGTGTCGACGTGCTCACCCTCGCCGCCGCGGTGCAGGACGGCGCGCGACTCGTCGACGCTCTCGGCGCGTTCGCTGACCGGGTGGATGATCCGGCGGCTGATCTGATCGTGGCCGCGTTGCGGTTCGCGGCGGCCGGGCAGGGCCGTCACCTCGCCGACCTGCTCGACCGTCTCGCGACCGCCGCCCGCGGGCAGGCGGCGCTGCGGCTGCGGGCGGCGGCGACGCGGGCCCGGATCCGCACCTCGACCCGTGTCATCGTCGTCACCACCATGGCGATGGCGCTCGGGCTGACCCTGTTCAGCCCCGCGTTCGTCGCCCCCTACAGCACCCTCACCGGGCAGCTCGTCCTCGCCGCCGTCGGCGCCCTGTGGGCTGCCGCGTTCGTCTGGCTTTCCCGGATGGGCCGCATCACCCGCCCGACCCGGATCCTCACCGGCGCCGCCGGAGGCAGCGGATGATCGTCACGGTGGCCTGCGGTGTAGGCGTCGGCGTCGGTCTATGGCTGGCCTGGATCGGGCTGCGTCCCGCCCGCCCCGACCTGGCCGACCTCCTCGCCGC
>NZ_FZMO01000120.1 GCF_900197875.1 Frankia canadensis
CCGTAGGGGTTGCGGCGGGGGCGCTGACGGGGGTCGATGTGCGGCGGTGGGATGAAGGAGGGCCGATCATCGTCCTCGACGAGGATCCGCCACCTGTCGTGGTGGACCTGCCGGTGGTGGGCGCCGCACAGCAGGACCAGGTTGCGGGGCATGGTGCGCCCGCCGTGCTGCCACGGGGTGATGTGATGACACTCCGTCCAGCTCGGCGGGACGTCGCAGCCCGGGTACGCGCACCCTCGGTCACGGACGACGAGGGCACGGCGGAGGCTCGACGGGACCACTCGAGTGGATCGTCCGACATCAAGCGGCACCCCGGCGGGATCGAGGATGATCCTGCTGACTTCGGCGTCGCAGGCCAGCCTCGTGAGGACCCCACGAGGTAGCGGAAGCCCCCAGTCGGTCATGGCCGGCTCGAGGCCGCCCCTGACGAGAGTGTCCCAGGGAACGTGCACGACGAGGTGGGGTCGCACCCCGCCACTGACGGGTACGACGGCACCGGTCAGCGCCCGCGTGACCAGTTCGACGAGGGCGTCGGCGCGGCGGCGCTGCGGGCTTCGGATGTCAGGGATGCCGTCGACGGCCGGGCGTGGCGCGGCGAGGCCGTCCAGCGCGGTGCGCAGCAGCGCGGCGGCCTCGGCGTCCAACTCCCCGCTGATCAGCGTGGTGCCCTCGGGCGTGTCGCGCAAGGAGAGGCGTCGGACCGCGGCCGGGTCAGGCGACGGCCGCTGGTCCTCGTCTCCTCCTTCGGATCTACCGGACCCGCTGTCCTCGCCGGACCCCCTGTCCTCGCTGCCCGGCGTGTCTGCGTCGCTGTCCCTGTCGCCAGGCCCGCGGCCGGGATCGTCGCTGTCGTCGTGTGGGGAATCACCGGACTGCCCGGTCCTGCTGTCGGCGCCGGGGGAAGGGTCGACGCGGGTGAGGTCCTCCCTGATGCGGGCGGCGAGCCTGACTAGCCGATAGGGGTCGAAGACCCGGGCGTGGCCAAGCAGGGTCTGTTCGGCGTCGGCCCGCTCCTGGGGGGTGATATCGATGGGCAGGGAGGCGATCGCCTCGCGGATGACGTGGGCGTGCTCGACGGTGATGTCGCCGCAGGCAAGGGCCTGCCCGGTGGCCTCGCACGGGCCGTCGCTGACGGCGCGGGCCAGCGCGACCTGGCGGCGGGCCTCGCGAGTGGACAGGGCGAGCCGGTCGCGGAGCAGGCTGGGTATGTCGCTGGCCCCGCGACGAGGTGCCAGACCACGGTCGAGAGCCTCGGTGATCAGCCGGTTGTTGACCGCGGCCACCGGACCGCCCAATCGGCCGACGCCCTCCAACAGCGCGTCGAGCTCGCCATCGGACAGCGGCCACGCCTCGTCGGCCAGCATCCCCTGGATGTGCTCGACAATCATCGTCAGCCGGGCCCCCAGACTCCCCGCCGCGGCGCCGGAATGCGAATCGGAACCGCCGCTCGGCCGGGCCGACGGGTCGGGTGGGCCGTGGGGGTCGGCGGAGTCCGGTGCGCTGGACGGGGCGGGTGGTGCGGAGGAGTCGAGAAGGCCGCACAGGTCGGCATCGGCCTGAGGCGGTGGGTCCGGGGGAACCGGTGTGGGGCCGGGTGCCTCGCCCCGCGCCGCGTGGATGACCATGGAACGACCATAGGAGGGACTGCTCGGACTGTCGAACGCATGTTTGAAGGCTGTGGACGAGGCGACCGGCCCGGTCCGACGGCTGTGGACAACGAAGAGTCCAGAGAATCCTCCAGGGAGGAGGCAGCGAGTGACGGTCGCAGCCGCCGACTACGGCGTGGAGACCGCGCGGGCGTCCGCCAGCCGGCAGAAGTCGTCCACGGAGAGCGTCTCGCCGCGCGCGCCGGGGTCGACGCCGGCGGCGAAGGCAAGCTCTGCCGCCCGCGCCGGCGAGCCGGCCCAGGGCGCGAGCGCCGTCCGAAGGGTCTTGCGGCGCTGCGCGAAGGCGGCATCGATGGCGGCGAACACCGCGCGGCGCTGCTCAGGCCGCCCGGGCGGCTCGTCCCGGCGGGTGAAGGCGACGAGCGCGGAGTCGACGTTCGGCTGGGGCCAGAACACCGGACGCGGCACCCCGCCCGCCAGCCGGGACCGCGCGTACCAGGCCAGCTTCACGCTGGGCGCCCCGTAGACACGACCGCCGGGCGGGGCGGTGAGCCGCTCGGCCACCTCCGCCTGCACCATCACCAGTCCACGGCACAGCGACGGGAACCGCTCCAGCACGCCGAGCAGCAGCGGTACCGCGACGTTGTAGGGCAGGTTCGCCGCGAGTACGCCTGGCGCGGCCACCGGTTCCGGCAGGTCGTCCGGACCCACCGTCATCCCGTCACCGAGCACCACGCGCAGCCGGCCGGCGATGGCGGGGTCCAGCCGGGCGGCGACGGTCACCGGCAGAGCCGCGGCCAGCGGCGGATCGACCTCGACCGCGACGACGGCCCCGGCCGCGTCGAGCAGCCCCAGGGTCAGCGAGCCGAGGCCTGGGCCGATCTCGAGCACCGTGTCCTGCGGCCCGACGCCGGCGAGACGCACCAGCCGGCGCACGGTGTTCGGATCGACGAGGAAGTTCTGCCCGCGCCGCTTCGTCGGCTGCAGGTCAAGGGCACGCGCCAACGCCCGCAACTCCGCCGCCGCGAGCAGCCCGCCACCACCACCAGCGCCACCAGCGCCACCAGCGCCCGAAGCATCGATGCCTACCAGGGCCCGAACACCCGCTCCGAGTTGGCCGCCACCGCGGCACCGAGCTCGGCGACGCCCACTCCCCGCGTCTCGGCGAGCACCCGCAGGGTCAGCGGGATCAGGTACGGCCCACCTGGCCGGCCACGCCACGGCACGGGGGTGAGAAACGGCGCGTCGGTCTCGACGAGCAGCAGCTCGGCGGGGGCGACGGCGGCCGCCTCGCGCAGGTTCGCCGCGTTCTTGAAGGTGACGTTGCCGGCGAACGACATCACGTACCCGGCGTCCGCGCAGCTCCGGGCCATCGCCGCGTCGCCGGAGAACGCGTGGAACACGACCGTCTCGGGCGGGCCCTCCTCGGCGAGGATACGCAGCGTGTCGTCGTGCGCCTCACGATCGTGGATCATCAGCGCGCGCCCGGTCTCCTTGGCGATCGCGATGTGCCGCCGGAAGCTCTCCTGCTGGGCGAGGTGCCCCTCCGGTGGCGTCCGGTAGTAGTCCAGACCGGTCTCCCCGACCGCGCGGACCTTGTCCTGTCGGGCTAGCTCGGTGATATCGGCGTATGTCTGTTCGCTCACGCCGCGGGACGCCTCGTTGGGATGGATGGCGACGGCGGCGTAGAGCTGGGGATGGGCCCGCGCCACCTCGGCCTGCCACCGGCTCGTGGGAAGATCGACACCGACGGTCACCGCACGGGTGACACCGACGGCGGTGGCGGCGGCGAGTGCCGGCGCCACCTCGGTGTCCATCAGGTCGAGATGGCAGTGGCTGTCGACGACGGCCACCGGCAGCGGATCGGGCGGGGGCGGCGGATCGCCCGTCCGACTGGAGCTACGCGCCACCTCACCAACCGCCTTCCGGCCCCGCGTCCTGTTCCCCGCATTCCTGCGCAGTCTACGGCGGGACAGGCGTCCCGAAGATTCCGCATATCTCGCATGGGACGCTTAACAGGTGAACGACCGCAAGGAACACCGACCATGACGACGCCGCTGACTGTCGCCCTCGTCACTCCCCTGACCGGGCCGGACTCCGCCCAGGGGCTGGCCGGCCTGCGCGGGGTCACCCTGTGGGCCCGCGACGAGCATCTGCCGGCACCCTGGGACGAGATCAGCCTGACCGCCTACGACGCCCACCCTGACCCGGCCGCGGCGATGCGCGCCGCCGTCGCCGCCCGGCCGGACGCCCTGCTCGGGCCGTACGGCCACCGCGCGGCGCTGGCCGCCTGCGCGGCGACGGACCGAGTGGTGTTCAACACGGGCGCGCCGTCGACCCGGTTCGTCCGCCAGGCGTTCCCCAACGTCGTCAACATCGCGGCGGCCACGTCCACCTGGCCGCGCGGGGTGCTCTCGGTGGTGCGCGCGGCCGACCGGCGGGCCCGCAAGGTGGTGCTACTCGCCTCCGGCGACACCGCGGTGGAGATCGCCTCGGGGACGCGGGCGGCCGCGGGGGCGCAGGCCTTCGAGGTCGCCTCACACGTCTTCCCGCCGGGCCGGGCCACCCAGGCGGCGAGCCGGCTGCCACCCGGCGACATCCTCATCGTGCACGCCGCGCCGGACGACGAGCTGGCCGCGGCGAACATCCTGCTGCGCCGCCCGTGGCGGGCGGCCGCGTTCTCCACCGCGGTCAGCGCGCAGGCCACCGCCAGCCTCGGTGACCTGCGCGAACGCCTGCTCGCCCCGGGCAGCTGGATCCCGGAGGACACCCGGGGGACGGCCACCGGCCCGACCGCGCGCGAGTTCACCGCCGACTACACCGCGCTGCACGGTGTCGCGCCGACCGAGACGGCCGCCTGGGCCTACGTCACCGGGCTGGTGCTGGGCCGGGCGATCCGGTTCTGCGGCGGCGTCCAGGACGCCTCCGTGCTCGCCGCCGCCCGCGGCATCGACACGACGACGCTGCTCGGCCGGTTCCGCCTCGACGAGGCCACCGGACTGCAGGTCGGCCATCAGATCCCGGTCGTCCAGTGGCAGGACGGGGCGTCGCACACCGTCTGGCCGCGGGAGGCGGCCCGCGCCGCGTTCGCCCATCCGCGGCTCATCACCAGCCGACCGGCGGCGTGGCGGGGTCCGGCCGCGCAGCCCACCCGGGGAGGATGAGGCGACGGTTGCGTCGGCCCCGGCGGCGGGAGGAGGCGTCCTTGACGACGGCACCGCTCGGCACCGGGGCGGCGACCACGCCCGGCCGGCGCCGGGCCGTCGTCCTCGGTGTGGCCGCCGCCTTGGCCGTCGCCTTCGTGGTGGCGACGACCAGGCTGTTCGTCCTCCCGCATCAGGACCGCCCGGCCCGGGCGGACGCGATCGTGATGTTCGCCGGCAGCCCCGGCAGGCTCGAGCGCGCCGTCGCCCTCGCCCAGGCGGGTTACGCGCCGGTCCTGGCCGTGTCGCAGCCGACCGCCGAGGACCCCTGCCCGACGGACATCCCCGGGGTCGAGGTCATCTGCTTCTCCCCCAGTCCCCGCACCACCCAGGGCGAGTCGCGGTGGGTCGCCGAGGCCGCACGGGCACGCGGCTGGAACTCCCTGATCGTGGTCGCGGCGACGTCGCAGAGCACCAGGGCGCACCTGCGCCTGGCCCGCTGCTATTCCGGCGAGACCCGGATGATCGGCGTGCCGCTGCCACGCACGATGTGGCCCTACATGATCGCCTACGAGTGGGCGGCGCTGGGCAAGGCCCTGCTCCTGCAGCGAACCTGCTGACCGACCCGGCTACGCGGACGGCGCCGTGATCACGCGTGGCGACCGGGGCCGGGCGGCCGGGCGGCGAGTTCCGCGGCGTAGACGTCGTTGCGCGAGACGCCGAGCTCGGCGGCCACCGCCCGCCGCGCCTGGTTGCGTGACATCCCGGCGGCGCTGCGCCGCTCCACCTCGGCGGCCAGTGCCGCGGCCGAGACGGTGGCCGCGCCCGCCTGCGCGGCGACGTCTGTGCCCGTGTCCCGCGCGATGTCCGCGGCGGCGCCGGCGAGTCCGGTCACCGTCACCGGCGGGCGGCGGGCGGCACCGGCAATGACCAGGGTGAACTCACCGCGGATGACGCGGCCATCCGTCGCCCAGGCCCCCAGCGCCGCCAGGTCGCCCCGGACGATCTCCTCGAACGTCTTCGTCAGCTCGCGACAGAGCACCGCCGCCCGGTCCGCGCCGAACACGGCGAGCAGGTCGCGCAGCCCGGCCGCCAGCCGGTGCGGCGATTCCAGGAAGACCATGGTGCGCGTCTCGCCGGCCAGCTCCCGCAGCCGGGCCCGGCGGTCCGCGCCGCGGCGGGGCAGGAAGCCCTCGAACGTCCACCGGTCGCTCGGCAGCCCGCTGACGGCCAGCGCCGCCGTCACCGCCGACGGCCCGGGGACCACCGTGACGGTCATTCCGGCGGCGGCGGCCGCGGCGACGACCCGGAAGCCCGGGTCGGACACCGCGGGCATGCCCGCGTCGGTGACCAGCGCGACCGTCGCGCCCTGGCGCAGGTAGTCGGTGAGCTGCGCGGCGCGGGCGCCCTCCACCGCGTCGTAGCAGGACATGATCCGACCGCTGATCGTCACGCCGAGGCCGTGCGCGAGCCGCAGGACCCGGCGGGTGTCCTCGGCGGCGATGACGTCGGCGGTCGCGAGAACCTCGGCGAGGCGGGGGCTCGCATCGCGCACATCACCGATCGGAGCACCGCACAGCACCAGGGTCCCGGACACCTGACCAGTGTGGCAGGAGTCAGGACCTACCCTGATCCGTGTGACGGCGACGACGGCCCACGTGCCCTGGAGTGCGAGCGGACGCGAGGACCAGCCGGCCGCAGTCGCGGCCGGGGGGCCGCGCGACCGGCGGCGGCCATCCGCCGAGAGCCTGCGCGACCGATTGTGCCCACCGATGCCGGGCTCTGCGCTCATGGGCTGGCTGGCGACGGTCTCGGTGGCGGTGCTCGCGGGCGTGCTGCGCTTCTGGCACCTCACCGAGCCCCGCGGCGTGTACTTCGACGAGGTCTATTACACCAAGGACGCCTGGGGCCTGCTCACCGCCGGCTACGAGATCAATTCGAGCACCTGTTCGGGGCCCGGCTACGTCGTCCATCCACCGTTCGGCAAGTGGCTGATGGCGGCGTCCGAGGGCCTGTTCGGGTACACGAACTGCGCCGGCGTGCCGCACGGCAGTCCGGAGCTGGGCTGGCGGTTCTCCTCGGCGCTGTTCGGGACGCTGGCGGTGCTCGTGCTCGCCCGCGCCGCCCGGCGGATGTTCCGCTCCACGGTGCTCGGCTGCTTCGCCGGTCTGCTGCTGGCCATGGACGGGCTGGAGTTCGTCCAGAGCCGCATCGGCATCCTGGACATCTTCCTGATGACCGGGGTCGTCGTCGCCCTGGCCTGCCTGCTGCTCGACCGCGACTTCGGCCGCGCGCGCCTCGCCGATCGCCTTGAGGGGACGAAACCCGGTGACGATCCGCGCCGCGACATGTTCGGCCCCCGGCTCGGGTTCCGCCCGTGGCGGCTGGCCTGCGGGGTGGCACTGGGCCTGTCGGTGGGCGTCAAGTGGAGCGCGCTGTACACGATCATCGGGTTCGCGGCGCTCGCGATCGCCTGGGACATCGGCGCGCGGCGCACCGCCGGGGCCCGCCGGCCGGTGCTCGGCGCGCTGCGCCGGGACGCCGCGCCGTGGCTGGCGATGTTCGTCGCCGTACCGATCGTCGTGTTCCTCGCCACCTGGACGGGCTGGTTCGTCACCGACGGCGGCTACGACCGGCACCTGTATGGCAACGGCTTCGTCGCCGCGTGGCGCGGCTGGTGGTCGTACCAGATGGCGGTGCTGAAGTTCCACGAGGGCCTGCACCAGGGGCACGACTTCGCCTCCCACCCGATGAGCTGGCTGGTGATGGCCCGACCGGTCGCGTACTACTACTCCTCGCCCGCCTACGGGACGTCCGGCTGCCATGATCCGTCCGGCTGCTCCCGAGAGGTGATCGCGCTGGGCAATCCGGCGGTGTGGTGGGTCGGGACGGCGAGCCTGGGCGGCATGCTGGCCTGGTGGGTCTCCCGACGGGACTGGCGGGCGGCGCTGGTGCTGGTGGGCTTCGGCTCGGCGTTCCTGCCGTGGCTGCTGTTCCCGGCCCGAACGATGTTCTTCTTCTACGCGCTGCCGAGCCTGCCGTTCCTGATCCTCGGGATCACGGGGCTGGCGGGCCTGGCGCTCGGCCCGCGGGACGCGTCCGACACCCGCCGGCTGGCCGGCGCCCTGTCCGTCGGCATCTACACGATCATCGTGGTGCTGCTGTTCGCGTACTTCTACCCGGTGCTCGCCGCGCAGGTGATCCCCTACTCCTCCTGGCGGGCGCGGATGTGGTTCCCCGGCTGGATCTGATCGCCCGGTCGGGGCACCCCTCCGTGGTCCCGGTGTGATCTTCCTCACCGAATCTGCTGAGCGTCAAGCAATAAACACCTGTTGCGATGCCATCATCACCAATGGGCATTTCCGCCCGGTTGACGACACCGAAACGGGGACGCATGAAGTTGGCCGATGACCCGGAGTTCATGACGTACGCCCCTAGCAGCTCGGCTGCCGCGCCCGACGAGGGGGGCCGCGTCTGGCCGGAGACCACGATCGGGGATGGTGGGTCGGTCCCCCACAACCGGGTGTCGGGCGGACCGAGTCTGGGAGGAACGACCATGGCGGATGTGTCGGTACGCTTCGCGATGACCGATGACAGCGAGATCGTGCTGAACCTGTCGCTGACGCAGGCGATCCGGCTCACCGAGGCGATCGCGTCCAAGGTCAGCCAGGCGATGACCGAGCAGCCGCGGGCCGGCATGAACGGCAACGCCTACGGCCCCGGCGTGCGCCCCGGGCCGTACTCGACCTCCTGAGCGGCGCGGCGGGCTGATCGCGCGGCAGTCATCCGCCTCAGCCGCCCGTGAGCTGGGCGATCAGCGCGCGAAGCAGATCCAGGTCCCGGCGGCGAAGCTCGGCCGCCGTGGCCTGATCCGGCCGTGCCGGCGTCAGCGCGGCGCGAACGCGACGCAGCTTGTCCCGCAGCGTCTCGAGCACGACGGGCGGGAGCAGTCCGTCCCGCAGCACCAGCACGACGTGCCCGCCGTGCTGGACCACGTCGACCGGCTCGTCCATCGGCAGCGTGACGACCCGCACGCCGACGGGAGCCTCCTGGTCATACACGAGGCACAGCTGGTCCTCCGCCAGCACCTCGGCGCTGCCGTCGTCCCAGAGCACGGTCGCCCGCGCGGTGACCGGCAGTGGAATTCGGGCGGACTCTACCCGCACGGGCCCCGTCTGCCCGGTCGGCTCACGCCGTCCGGCGGGGTGCACGGCCAGCACGGTTCCGCGCCGCGACCAGATCCCGCCGCCCAGGTCGTCGATCGGGAAGACCCGGTCTCCCCGAGCGAACATCACCAGTGCGGCGTGACCGTCCTCGGCGGTCGATGGGTGGGCGGCCATAGCGTGATCGTAGGTGGGGTGTCCCACCACCCGAACGGCCAGACCCCCACCGGTGTGGGATCGCTAACCAGTCCGGGCGTGCCAGCGCCCCCGGACCGTAACGGGAGCCGGGGTCGCACCACCTCCGGGGAACGGGTGTGAGGCCGCCCGACCCGCCCCTGACATCCGGTGTTCACACTGTGGATCCGACCGATCCGGCCGGTTGCCGCCAGGCGTGGGCGGAGTGCCCCACGGCGGGTTACCGTCTCGTGGTCGCCCCTCGACTCGGGTGGCGACCGGCGGCGGCCGGGAGGACGCGGGCGGCCCCCGGCTGGGTCGCCTGATGGCGCGGTGGCGTCCTCTCCGACCAGGCGCCGGCGGAAACCGAAGGCCGGACCCTCGGCCCGATCACGCCCCGCGGAGCCCACGAATGCCCGACACCGACTACCCGCCCATCGAGGAGCACGCGGTCATCGGCGACCTGCGTACCGTGGCCCTGGTCGCCACGGACGGCACGATCGACTGGTACTGCCCGCAGCGCTTCGACGCGCCGTCGGTCTTCGCGAGCCTGCTCGACGCCGAGCGCGGTGGCTCGTTCCGCATCCACTGCCCCGACTCCCACGCCAAGCAGCTCTACCTGCCCGACTCGAACGTGCTGATGACCCGCTTCCTCGCCCCGCGCGCGGTCGGCGAGGTCGTCGACTTCATGGTCCCGATGGACAGCGACGTCACCGAGACGCCGCACGTCGTCGTCCGCCAGGCGCGGGCCGTGCGCGGGACGGCGTCGTTCCGGCTGCGCTGCGACCCCCGCTTCGACTACGGCCGCACCGCCCATACGGTGACGCTCATCCCCGGTTCGGGCGCTGTCTTCGAGTCGGTGACGGGCACCCTGGTGCTGCGCACGTCGCTGCCGCTGCGCGTCGAGGGCACCGCCGTGTACGCCGAGTTCGACCTGGCCAACGGCGAGACGGCCGACATCGTCCTCGAGTGGAACGCGACGATCCGCCCGCTGGTCACCGGCGAGGCCGACGCACTGTTCACCCGCACCGTCAACTACTGGCAGTCGTGGATCCGCCGTGGCCGCTACCACGGCCGCTGGCGCGAGATGGTGGTGCGCAGCGCCCTGGTCCTCAAGCTGCTCGTCTACCGCCCCACGGGCGCGCTGGTGGCCGCGCCGACGACGTCGCTGCCGGAGGAACTCGGCGGCGTGCGCAACTGGGACTACCGCTACACCTGGATCCGCGACGCGGCCTTCACCACCTACGCGCTGATGGCACTCGGCTTCACCGACGAGTCGGCCGCCTTCATGGACTGGCTGGAGCACCGCTGCCACGAGGCGCCGACGGAATCCGGCCTGTATGTGCTGTACAGCGTCGACGGCAACCCCCACCTCGACGAGATGGTCCTCGACCATCTGGCCGGCTACCGCGGCTCGAAGCCGGTCCGGATCGGCAACGCCGCCGCCGAGCAGCTCCAGCTCGACATCTACGGCGAGCTGATGGACTCGGTGTACCTGTACAACAAGCAGGTCCCGATCTCGTTCCAGCTCTGGGAGGCGCTCGGCCGCCAGCTCGACTGGCTGTCCAAGCACTGGGACTCCCCCGACGAGGGCATCTGGGAGACCCGCGGCGGCCGCCAGCGATTCACCTACTCGGCGCTGATGACCTGGGTGGCGTTCGAGCGTGCCTGCCGCATCTCGCGCCAGCGCGGCCTGCCCGGGCCCACGAACGACTGGAAGGACCTCGCCGGCCAGGCCTACCGGTTCGTCCAGAACGAGTCGTGGAACCCCCAGCGCGGCGCCTACATGGAGTACCCGGGCTCAGAGCGGCTCGACGCCTCGCTGCTGTGCATGCCGCTGGTGAAGTTCTCCGGCCCCACCGACCCCCGGTTCCTGTCGACGCTCGACCGTGTCGGCGAGGACCTGGTCAGCGACAGCCTGGTCCGCCGCTACGCCGCGGACGGTTCGGACGGCCTGACGGGCGACGAGGGCACGTTCAACCTGTGCTCGTTCTGGTATGTCGAGGCGCTGACCCGCGCCGGCCGGGTCAGCGAGGCCCGGATGGTCTTCGAGAAGATGCTCACCTACGCCAACCACGTCGGCCTCTACGCCGAGGAGATCGGCCCCTCCGGCGAGGCCCTGGGCAACTTCCCCCAGGCCTTCACCCACCTCGCCCTCATCAGCGCCGCCATCCACCTCGACCGCGCCCTGACCTGACCTTGGGTGATGTCGCGCGGCGGGTCGCGGCAGCCTGCTGGCAGGTTCACGGCAGTCCGTGTCGCGAGTTCCGGGGAAAAACGGACGGGAACCCGCGATTTCGCGACACGGTACCGCTGTCCCCCGCATGCGCTTCCCACCTGTGGGAAATGCGGCTGATATGCGGCCTACGGGGAGCCGGCCGGGCCCGGGCCCGGCAACACCGGCCTCCACCATCCGCCTGATCGCGGGTCCTTACCCCTAGAGTTTCGCAGTTTTCTTGATCGGGATCGGCGGCCGATAACGGCTGGATGAT
>NZ_FZMO01000462.1 GCF_900197875.1 Frankia canadensis
ACGCCGAGCGCGGCCCCGGCCCCGGCGAGCCACCGGACAGAGGCGCCCTCCACCGAGCCCGTTGTAGCCGAACGCGAGGTTGAGCACGCTGTTGTCGGTCGAGCCGCCGATGTAGGGACGGGAACCCGACGGCCACAGTGCCGTGGTCGCCACCCACCAGCCGGCGGCGACCACCACCGCGAGGCCACCGACGAGGGTGTGCCAGACCCGCCGCCACAGGCCTGTCGGCGCGGCGAGCAGGTAGACCAGCGCGAACGCCGGCAGCACGATGAATCCCTGCAGCATCTTCGTCAGGAACGCCACGCCGAGCGCGGCCCCGGCCCCGGCGAGCCACCGGACAGAGGCGCCCTCCACCGCGCGGACCAGGCAGTAGGCGGCGACGACCAGGACGAACGTCAGGACGCCGTCGGGATTGTCGTAGCGGAACATCAGCGCCGCCACCGGTGTGAGCGCGAGCACCGCCCCGGCGAACAGCCCCGCCGCCGGCCCGAACCACCGGCGCACCATCGCGTACATCAGGGCGACCGCGACCACGCCGCAGAGCGCGGACGGCGCCAGCATGCTCCAGCTGGAGAAGCCGAAGATCCGCCCGGACACCGCCATCACCCACAGCGACGCCGGCGGCTTGTCGACCGTGATGAAGTTCCCGGCGTCCAGCGACCCGAACAGCAACGCCTTCCAGCTCCTCGTCCCGGCCTGCACCGCCGCGGCGTAGAAGCTGTTCCCGTAGCCGGACGCGCTCAGGTCCCACAGGTAGAGCACTGTGGTGGCGACGAGCAGCGCGAACAGCCCCGGCCGCGCCCACGCCGGATCCCCGGGCCGCCCGCGCAGCCACCGGACTCTGACGGCCGCCGGCGAGCCGTCGGGCGAGCTGTTCCCGGCCGGCCGCGCAGCGGCGGCGCTGGCCGGCGGCCCGGAGGAGTCGGCGAGGCTGGTCGGGTCCGACGGCTGCATCATGGGCGTGATGCTCTCTGCGCAATCTGTGAGGAGCCTGTGCACCGCCGGCCCGGCGGGCTGGCACTGCGACGGTGGCCAGGTGGGAGGTGGGCGACGACGGGGACGGGGACGGGC
>NZ_FZMO01000158.1 GCF_900197875.1 Frankia canadensis
TCCCCGGACGACCCGGCCCTGGCCGGGTACTGGGCCCAACGCCGCCGCCGGAAACAGAAACACGGCGACGGCCTGCCGCCGATCGGATGGCGCCGCACCAGCCTGCTCAACAAGCAGAATAGCCGTTGCCCGATCTGCCAGGGCCTGCTGGTCCCTGACGTCGAACACCCACCGCTCAGCCCGGAAGAATGGGAACAGTGGGCGGTCGACGTCCGCCGAACGGTCACCGTCACCACGACCGCCGGCCCCAGCGCGCACGACCGACAGCCACGCCTTGTCCACGAGCACTGCCGGCAGCGGTGGTACCAGACCCGGCGCCGGCCGGCACAGCCAAGCCAGAACTCGAGACGCCCTGCGGGGCTTGCTTGAGCCGTGTGCCGCGACGAGTGGCACGCACGGTTCTGAGGGGGCCCCGGCGCTGCAAGGCGCCGGGGCTACCCGACCGCGACATCCGCATGATCAAACTGCGGCAGAAAGTCTCCGGCTGCCTACGCACCCTCACCGGAGCCAGACAGTTCTGCGCGATCCGCAGCTACCTGTCCACCGCCACCAAACACGGCATCCCCCAGTTCCCCGCCCTCGTCCAACTCGCCGAGGGCCGCCCCTGGATGCCCACAACCACCTAACCAAAGATCAAAGCGGTACCTGACCAGTTACCCGTGCGCTACCGTACTTCGCTCCGGCTCTTCCGCAACTCTGCCAGCGCTTCAGTGGCCGCATTCTCGGTATCGTGGAGGACACCGAAAACGGCTACCAGAAATACCTGGCAGGCGGGAAGCCACCATGTCCGGTCGTTTCGGTGGCTCGAAGCCCGCTGAAGCTCCCCGAGGACTACCTTGTCGGGCAGTCGGTAGTCTTCTCCGCGGAATCGCTGCTGCGCGCCCACGGGAACATCCTGGACGGCGGCGAGACGTGTGTCATCGGCTACGGTAAGATCGGCCGCAGCGTCGCGAACACCCTCCGGGTGAAGTCGGTGCGCACGACGGTGTTCGAGACCGATCCCGTTCGGGCGGTCGAAGCGATGTCGCACGGGTTCGCGGTGAGCAGGTCGAAATCCGAAGCGCTGGCGCGGGCGAACATCGTCGTGTGCGCGACGGGCAGCCGGGCCCTGACCGGCAACGACTTCAGCGCGCTCCGGTCCGGGTCCTACCTGGCGTCGGTCACCTCGTCCGACGATGAGCTCGACCTCGAAACGGTGATGCGCTCCTACCAGCAACGCCGACTCGGCCCCCATGTGACACGGCTGTCGAGGACCGGTCACTACTTCTACCTCCTCAACGACGGTAACGCCGTCAACTTCGTCCACGGTGCCGCTGTCGGTCCTTTCATCTACCTCGTTCAGGGCGAGATTCTGGCTGCACTGGCGATGCTGGCCTCGGGCCGGCTGGCGGAACCGGGTCTGCACCAGGTCCCCCATCGGGTCCGTGAGAGCATCGCGCGGGCATGGCTCCGCACCTTCAACGACGAGTGAGGATCCTCGGTGAACGAACACGTCCTGGCCGCGGTTCGGCAGTATCTCGATGTCCACCCCGAGGAACGCGGCGGGCTCGAACCCCTGCTCGACCTCGCTGCGGGCACGGCGCCGGTCGCGTCTCGCCGCACCGTCCCGGGACACGTCACCTGCGGTGCGATTGCCGTGGGAGAGCACCGGCGAGTGCTCCAGATCCGACACAGGAGTCTCGATCGCTGGCTGCTGCCGGGGGGACACGTCGAAGCCGACGACCGCACGTTGCAGGATGCCGCTGTCCGGGAGCTCTCCGAGGAGACCGGGATCCCCGCGTCGGCCGTCAGTCCCATGACGGGGTACCCGATCGACATCGACGCGCACGACATCCCCGAAAACCCCGCGAAGGGTGAACCCGCCCACACCCACTACGACTTTCGCTTTCTCCTGGAAACGAAGACCCCGGGTCCGGGCGGTCACATTGATCTCCAGCTGGAAGAAGTGACCGCCCACCGCTGGGTTCCGGCATCGGAACTCACTGGACGGCTCCGCGACAAGGTCACAGCCGTTCTCCACGACGCGTGACAGACGGCTAACCGCTTCGAGGCTGACCAGGGACACCGCCGGCGAGAGGACCCGCCGCCGGCGATGCAACCAGCCGGCGACAAGGCCGGGCGGGACTGGAGCACATCCCGACCGCCCGCCAGGCTCTCCCCGACCGTCGTCCACTGAGGCGGATAGGACCTGTCGCCCACGCTCGACCAACGACCGGCAACGGTGCCGGCGACCGGGACCGGCCCGGACTGGTAGCCACACCCCCCGGCTGCCGGTTCGGGGCTCTCTGCATTGCGGGACCGCCGCACTCCACGGGAAGTGGATCTCACCTGGCCCTCGGCCGGCCGGCTGTACTTCCACACCGCCCGCGACCCGGTGCCCCCCCGTGACCGGGAACGGCCCGCTCGTCCCCGTACCCACCGGCGTCGGACTGTTCCCCGGCGAGGTGTTCTACGTCCCGCGCCGCTCGGTGGAACGCGACAGCGACCTGCGGCTGTGGTCGTACCACCCGGCCGGCGGCCACTTCGCCGCCTGCGAGCAACCCGACGCCTTCGTGGACGACCTCCATGACCGTCGACGGCGAGGACTGGGAGTTCATCCCCGACCCGCGCGGCACGATGCCCGGCATGCTGCGCAGGCGCCAACCCATCAGACGACGGCGGTCTCGAGGAGTTCCGCGAGTTCGCGCCCAACCGGGCTTCACGCCGTCGCGGTGCAGGCCACCGGGTCTACCACCCTCTTGACGCGCCAACAAACCTATCATAGCAATGATAGGACGGTTAGGAGGCCGGTCATGGAGCTGGGGATCGCCGGACACGTCGCGGTGGTGACGGGTGGTGGTCGGGGGCTCGGGGCGGGCATCTGTGCCGCGCTGGCCGCCGAGGGCGCCCACGTCGTGGTGCTCGATCAGGACCGGGAGTCGGCGGACACCCTCGCCGGCAGGCTCCGGGGCGACGGCCTGCGCGCCGAGGCGGCGGTGGCCGACGTCCGGGACGACGCCGAGATCCGCCGGATCATCGACGGCGTCGTCGAGCGCCACGGCTCCCTCGAGATCCTCGTCAACTGCGCCGGGCTGTCCCGCGACGCCCCGATCGCGTCGATGACCGACGAGGAGTGGCAGCTGGTCCTCGACGTCTGCCTCACCGGGCCGTTCCACGTCACGCGGGCGGCGGTACCGCACATGCTCGCCCGCGAGTACGGCCGGATCATCAACATCTCGTCGCGGGCCCGCCTCGGCGACCGCAACAAGTCCAACTACTCCGCCGCCAAGGCCGGGCTGGTCGGTTTCAGCTCCGCGCTCGCCCTGGAGCTCGCGTCGTCCGGCATCACCTCGAACGCCATCGCTCCCGGCTACATCGAGACCGAGCGCGTCCGCTCGCTGCGCTACTACGAGCAGCTGCACGCACGCGCCATGGAGCTGACGCCGACCGCGCGCTCCGGGCAGCTCGCCGACGTCTCCGACGCGGTGCTCTACCTCGCCGCCGCGCAGTCGGGCTTCATCACCGGCGAGGTTCTGACGGTCGCGGGCGGCCGGCTGCGATGAGCGCACCGCGGCCACGCTCCGACCGATCCCAGCAGCGGGGAAGGATGCCATGACCATCACCATCACCTCCCTGGACGCCGAGTTCGGCGTCGACATCACCGGCGTGGACCTGGAGAAGGCCGCCTACGACCACGGCTTCCTCGTCCAGCTGCGCGCGGCCCTCGACGAGCACCGCGCCGTCCGCCTGCGCGACCAGCGGATCTCACCGAAGACGCTGACCACCGTCACCGAGTACTTCGGCCCGCTGCTGGACATCCGCCGGGCCGGTGGGAACGCCCTGCACATCCCGGGCCACCCGATGATCAAGGTCATCTCGAACGAGAACGACCCCGAGACGGGCCGCGCGCTCGGCGACGGCAACAACTCCGCCCAGGTCTGGCACACCGACAGCACCACCTGGGAGGTGCCACCGAGCCACATCGCCTTCTACTGCCGGCGCGCCCCCACCCCGGCGCCCGCGACCCGTTTCCTCGACATGATCAAGGTGTACGCGTCGCTGCCGGAGGCGACGAAGGAGCGCATCCGCACGCTGCGGGTCATGCACCACATGTTCCCCCGCCAGATCGAGGTCGACATCGCCCGCAACGCGCCGTCGCGCCCGGTCGAGGACCGCCGGGTCGGGCGCATCCACCCGCTGGTCCGCCGCCACCTGCCGACGAACCTGCCGATCCTCTACCTGCCGGTGCGCCGCGACAGCCTCGTCGTCGGCTGGACCGAGAAGGACAGCCGGGCGCTGCTCGACGAGCTGTGGGACCACACCGAGGCGAGCCCGCACCGGATCAGCGTGCCGCTGGAGCCCGACGACGTCGTCATCTGGGACAACGCGGCCCTCGCGCACAGCCGCGACGGCTGGCCGGACAGTGAGGGGCGCACGATGTGGCACGTCTCCGCCGAGGGCGAGGTTCCGACCCCCCGCTACGGCGAGCGGGCACCGAACCCGATCGGGCTCAGCCGAGAGGAGGAGCGGGCCGCCATCGCCCCGTTCATGCAGACCATCCCCGCCGTCGAGAGCACGCCCGTGGGATCCGCGGCGGCCGCCGGATGAGCGAGGCGAACGGGAACGACACGACCGGCACACGCGGCACGACCGGGACGACCGGCGCCATGAGCGCCGTGGACGCGCCGGTGCGGATCTGGCACCAGTCGATGGCGACGCTCGCCGAGTTCGGCCCCTACCAGGACCTGCTCGCGACGCACATCGCGGCGGTGGCACCTGCCGGTGTCACCGTCGACGTGCACGGGATCTCGGCGACGTCGTATGGCGGGCGGGCGCCCGCGCACGTGCTGCGCTACCCCTACCTCAGGCAGGTGATCCAGACCCAGGCGATCGACCTGTGCCGGCAGGCGCAGGCCGAGGGCTACGACGCCGTGGCGCTGGCCACCTTCGGTGATCCCTACCTGCGGGAATGCCGCTCGATGGTCGACATCCCCATCGCGTCGATGCCGGAGAGCGCGCTCGCCGTCGCCGGGACGCTGGCCGGGCGCGCCGCGCTGATCAGCCTGGGGCCCGGCGGCGTCGGGCGGCTGCGCGAGCTCGTCGACGGGTTCGGCGTGTCGTCCCGGGTCAGCGGCATCCATCCGCTGAACCCGCCGGTCGCCGAGGACATCCTGGTGCGGCTGATGTCCGAGCCGACGCTCGGCGCGTTCGCCGAGAGCCTGGAGGCGGTGGGGCGCGAGGCGGCCGCCGCCGGCGCCGAGATCCTGATCCCCGCCGAGGGCGCCCTCAACGAGCTGCTGTGGTCACGGCGCGTCACGACACTCGCGGGGCTGCCCGTCCTGGATGGGCTCGGCGTGACCCTGGCGTACACCACCATGCTGGTCCACCTGCGCCGCGCGGGCGGGCTGGGTACCAGCCGGGTGTCCACCTACGCGACACCGCCCGCGGACTGGGTGGCCGAGATCGAGAACGCCGTCGGCGAGGCACGGGGAGGCACACGTTGACGTCCTCCCCCGCGTGAACGCGGGAGATTCCAACTCCTACACACCCACCATGGGAGGTGCGCGGTGTTGAGGTTCACGGTTCGCGGGCACCGGCAACCCGGCGCCTCCCCGCGCAGTCACGGCCCGTCCGGCCGCGATATTACATGCCGCGTTCACGTCAGCGTTGGCCGTGTGCCCGCAGGCCGCACACCGGAATACCGCTTGGCTCTCGCGGTTCCCGGGTGCCACATGCCCGCAGGCCGAACAACGCTGAGACGTGAAGGCGGCCGGGATCTTCTCAACC
Organism: Frankia canadensis; assembly: GCF_900197875.1. Classification (GTDB taxonomy): domain Bacteria; phylum Actinomycetota; class Actinomycetes; order Frankiales; family Frankiaceae; genus Frankia; species Frankia canadensis. The sequence goes on from NZ_FZMO01000158.1 coordinate 5,767, forward strand.
CGGCCGGAGGCTTTCTGCTCCAGGCGCTGAACCAGCAATCCCCAGCCGTTGGCGAGGATCCCCCGGTTCAGGCCGGCTTTCTGCCGCACGTTTCGGCCCGGGGCTTCGACGGTGCCACGGGCGGAGCGGGTCATGCCCCGGATGTTCAGGTCCTCGACGCGGATCAGGTCATAGCGTCGGGCGAGATCGGTGCTGGTTTTCTCCGCCCAGTCCTTCCGCCGGTCGGCCTCGCGGGCGCGGAGCAGGGCGATCTGTGCCTTCACCCGGCCGCGCCGGTTGCTGCCCCGCCGGGCCCGGGCGAGACGGCGTTGCAGCCGGCGGAGCCGGGCGGCCTCGGCCGGCCGCAGGCCGGGGCATCGCAGCAGCTCCCCGGTGGACAGCGCGGCGGATATCTTTACGCCGCGGTCCATACCGACGATCTCGCCCGTACCCGGGGCTTCGACCGGGTTGGGTGCGACGGCGAACGCGACATGCCAGCGGCCCGCACGATCCCGCGTGATCCGATACGACTTGAAATCGGGTACGGGGCGCGACAGGCGGAACTTCACCCAGCCGACTTTCGGCACCCAGCACCGGGACCATTTCCGGCTCAGCTTCTCGACCTTCGCCATCCTGCCGACGATCTGGAAGCCTTCGGACTGGCCGCGCTTTCGGAAACCGGGCTTCCGGTGCGAACCGCCGAAGAAGTTCCGCAAGGCCTGATCGAAGTCGCGCAGCGCCTGCTGTTGCACGGTTTGCGAGCCGGCTCGCAGCCAGTCGAATTCCGCCCGCACTTCTGTGAGCTGCCGGCAGCGTTCCAGATGGTTCGGCGCCTTGCCCCGGTAGGGGCTCCACCATCCCTGCTGCTCAACCGCCAGATTCCACACGAAACATGCATGCCCGCAATGCTCGGCCAGTCCGGCGATCTGTTCGACGGCCGGGTAGAGCCGGTAGCGGGACACGCTCCCATTTTACCGAAGGGATTCGCGCATGCGTTCCAGCATGAGGCACCGTTTCCTCCCCGGCCTGAAGGCCGTGGTATCCACGGTGAACACCCGATGAGCGGTGCGGACCATCGGGCGCGGCTGCGCGCCCTGCTCGACGCGCCGGGGGCGGCGATCGTGCCCGGCGCCCCGGACGCGCTGACCGCCCGGCTCGTCGAGCAGGCGGGGTTCCCCGCCGTCTACCTCAGCGGCGCGGGCTTCGCGAACGTGGAACTCGGCGTGCCCGACGTCGGCCTGGTCTCGCTCACCGAGATCGCCGAGCAGACGGAACGTATCCGCGAGGCCGTCGACATCCCGCTCGTCGTCGACGCCGACACCGGCTTCGGCGGCCCGCTGAACGTCCATCGCACGGTGAAGCTGCTCGAACGGCGCGGCGCGAGCGCCCTGCAGCTCGAGGACCAGGTGTTCCCCAAGCGCTGCGGTCACTTCGAGGGCAAGGAGGTGGTGTCCGCGGCGGACATGGTGGCGCGCCTGCACGCCGCCGTCGACGCCCGCACCGACGAGAACCTGATCATCATCGGCCGCACCGACGCCCGGGCCACCGACGGGCTGGACGAGGCGATCGAGCGGGCGCTGCGCTACAAGGAGGCCGGCGCCGACGTGCTGTTCGTCGAGGCGCCGCGCGACCGCGCGGAGATCGAGCGGGTCGCCCGGGAGCTGCCGGGCCCGCTGCTGCTCAACATCGTCGAGGGCGGCAGGACCCCGATGATCCCCGCCGACGAACTCGGGGCGCTCGGCTACTCGCTCGTGCTCTACGCCAACGCGGCGATGCGCGGGGCGATGCGCGGGGCGCAGCTCGTCCTCGCCTCGCTGCGCGAGCACGGCGAGTCCCGCCATGTCCTGGACGCGATGATCGGCTGGTCCGAGCGGCAGACGCTGGTGAACAAGCCGGCCTACGACGCCCTGGAGCAGCGCTACCGCGTCAGCCCCGATGCCAGCCCGGACGTCAGCCCCGACGTCACCCCCGACGGCGCGCGGCCGGAGGCCAGCCATGCTCTCTGACGACGAGAAGGCGCTGTTCCGCGAGACGGTGCGGGACTTCGCCGCCAAGGAGATCACCCCGATCGCGGAGAGGCTCGACCGCACCGACGCGTTCCCGCACGACCTGCACCGCTCGATGGCTGCGGGCGGCCTGGTGCAGCTCGCGGTCCCCAGCGAGTACGGCGGGCCCGGCGCGGGCATCACCGCTGTCTGCATCGCCCGCGAGGAGGTCGCGGCGGCGGGCTCGATGGCGATGGCGACGCTCGCCGGCCAGAACAACAACATGGTGATGCCGGTGCTCGGCTACGGCACCGAGGAGCAGAAGAACCGCCTGCTCCCCCAGCTCGCCGAGGGCGGCGTGAGCCTGCTCGCGTTCACCGAGCCCGAGGGCGGCTCCGACCCGCGGCGCATCACCACCACCGCGGTGCGCGACGGCGACGAGTGGGTCATCAACGGCGCGAAGTCATACATCACCTGGGGCAAGGTGGCCCGCTTCGCGATGATCGTCGCCCGCACGGGGGGCGTGCCGGGCGGGCGCGGGCTGTCGACGTTCGTCGTCGAGACCTCGGCGCCCGGGTTCGTCGAGGACCGGCACAACGTCAAGATGGGCCAGCGCGGGCTGCCCAACGTCGACCTGCGCCTGGTCGACCTGCGGGTGCCGCACGAGAACCTGCTCGGCGGCGAGGGGGGCGGGCTCGCCGCCTCGCTGCACGGGCTGCAGATCAACCGGCCGGCGATGGCGGCGATCGCGCTCGGCGGCGCCCGCGGCGCGCTCGACTACGCCATCCGGTTCGTCCGCGAGCGCGAGCAGGGCGGCCGCGGCCTCGCCCGCCACCAGGGCCTGCGCTGGATGATCGCCGACGCGGCGACGAAGCTCGAGGCGGCCCGGCGGATGGTCTACGGCGCCGCCGAGCTCATCGACGCCGGCGCGCCCTCGGCGCAGGTCGTGCAGATGTCGTCGATGGCCAAGTACTTCGCCACCGAGGTCGCCGTCGAGGTCGTCTCGACGGCGGTGCAGCTGCTCGGCGGCGCGGGCTACCTCGCCGAGCATCCCGTCGAGCGCTTCCTGCGCGACGTGCGGGTGGCGACGATCTACGAGGGCACCAGCGAGATCCAGAAGAACACGATCGCCCGGGGCATCCTCGGCCGAGAGACCGAGGTCTGACGGTGACTACTCCGACGGCTGAAGCCGCCGGCTTCTCAGGCGACTTGCGCGGCCCGA
>NZ_FZMO01000011.1 GCF_900197875.1 Frankia canadensis
TGCCCGTCTCGGTGGCACCCGACGCGTCCGCCCCGCCTCCGCCGCCTCCGCCGAGTCCGGGGCCGACGCGTCGGGTGCCACCGAGACGGGCACGATGGCCGCGGTGCCGGCGAGCCGTGAGCGGGTCACGGAGCTGCTCGCCGACCACCCCGACGTCGTCGTCTGCAACCACAACGCCCCCGAGCAGGTCGTCGTCGGCGGCCCCGGCGAGGCGGTGGCCGCGTTCGTGCGCCGCTGCGCCGACGAGGGGCTCGACGCCCGGACGCTGCCGGTGTCCGCCGCGTTCCACACGCGCTACGTCGCGCACGCCGTCGACCGGTTCGCCGCGGCGCTCGCCTCGACCCCGGTCGCCGAGCCGTCCGCGCCCGTCTACCCGAACACCGACGGCGCGAGCTACGGCGCGGACCCAGCCCCCAACGCCGCCGTGCTCGCCCGCCAGCTGCTCGAACCGGTCGAGTTCGTCGCCGCCGTACGCGCCGCGCACGCCGCCGGCGCCACCGTGTTCGTCGAGTTCGGCCCGAAGCAGGTGCTCACCCGGCTCGTCCGTCAGATCCTTCCCGACGCCGGCGTCGTCGCGATCGCCACCGACGCCGGACCGCTCGGCGACAGCGACGTCACCCTGAAGGCCGCCGCCGTCCAGCTCGCCGTGCTCGGCGTGCCGCTGGCCGACATCAACCGCTACCAGGCGGAGCCGCCCGCGGCCGTCACCACCAAGGGCCCGACGGTCACCCTCTCCGCCCCCGAGTACACCCCGCCGACCCGCCGCGACGCCTACGCCGCCGCCCTGACCAGCGACTACCGCCTCTCCGTGGCCGCGATCCCCGTGCAGGCCCCCGCCGCGAACGCCGCCGCTCCCGCCGTCACCCCGTCCACCACGGCTGACACCGCTGCCACGGTTGCCAGGGCTGTGACCACGCCGCCCCCGGCCGCGACCGCCCCGGCCGTGGCGTCCTCGGTCGCGGCCGGGGCGGCGGACCTCGTCGGTGCGAGCGGTGTGCACACGAACGGCGCGCACACGAACGGCGTCCACACCGGCGGTGCCCATGCGAACGGTGCCGGCGCACTCGGCGCCCCAACGAACGGAGCGTCCGTGACCGGCCAGACCGTGACCAGCGCCGAGGTGAACGGCGCGACCACGATCGGCGCCCTCGCGCACGGTGGGGTGGACGACGCGCACCCCTACGGCGCGCCGGTCGGCGTGGGCGGTGCGATCCCGGCCGTCAGCCCGGACGACGTCCTCGCCCAGCAGGTCAACCTGCACGCCGTCTACCTCACCGGCCAGCTCGACGTGGCCAGCCGCCTGGTCGACGCGCTGCACGAGTACCAGCGCGGTGGTCGCGAGGACCCGCGGTTCGCCGACGCCATCGCCACGGTCGCGAACCAGAGTGTCGTGATCGGCCAGACCCATGCGCAGGCCAACGACGTGCTGGCCCAGCTCGCCGAGCTGGAGCTGGCCACCCTCGACCCGACGGCCCCCGGCGCCGTGGGCCGGCGGGTTCTCCGTCCGCCCGCCCGCCGCGGCGCTGGGAGCCCGCGCCCTGGCGCCCCGCGCCCTGCCCACCGCGCCGCCGCTGAGCGCCCCTGTCCCAGCCCCCTCCGCACCCGTCGTGCCGAGCGTGCCCTTCGCGCCGTTCGCGCCGTCCGTTCCCGCCGCGCCGACCGGCCCTGCGCGGGTCCCCACTCTTCCAGCGCCCGCGCCGGCCCCCGAGCCTGCCGTGCTCGACCGGGACGCGGTGCGCTCGACGCTGATCGATGTCGTCGCGGAGAAGACGGGCTATGCCCCGGACATGATCGACACCGGGATGGATCTGGAGGCGGATCTCGGGGTTGACTCGATCAAGCGGGTGCAGGTGCTCGGGGCCTTGCGGGAGCGGTTCCCGCAGGCGCCGACGGTCGGCCCGGAGCAGCTCGCCGAGCTGCGCACGCTGGACCAGATCACCGAGTACGTCGCCGCGTCCCTCCCGGCGACACCCGACGCGGCCTCCACTGCCGCTGCTACCGCCACCTCCGCCGGCACCGCCACTCCCGCCCCTGCCGCTCCCGTGGCCGGGGCGCCCACCTCGCCCGCGACCGGCGGCGTGGCGCTCGACCGGGACGCCGTGCGGTCCGCGCTGGTGGACGTGGTGGCGGAG
>NZ_FZMO01000298.1 GCF_900197875.1 Frankia canadensis
CTCGTGTCTCGGGTTCGGGATCTTCTCCCCGGTCGACAGGGTGACCAGCGACGTGATGCCCGCATCGATTCCCACCCGGCCCGACGACGCCGGCAGGGTGGGGATGGCCTCCTCGACCAGGATCGACATGTGGTACTGGCCGCGCGGGTTCCGGGACACCGTCACCTGCGACGGATCGGCACCGTCGGGGAGCGGACGCGACCAGACGATCCGAAGCGGCGCGCACTGTTTCGCCAGGGTGATCTGACCGTTCCGGAAGGTGAAACAGTTCCGGAATTAGGTTGCCGAGTCGGTGGTCTTTCCCTTCTTTTTGAAGGTCGGGTACTTCGCGCGTTTCTGCCAGAAGTTCACATAGGCGGTCTGAAGGTTCCGCAGGGTGGCCTGCAACGGGCCTTTCGACGGTTCGGCAAGCCACGCCGTTTCCGGATTCCGCTTCCAGCACGTGAGCATCCTGTCGGTTTCGGCGTGGGTGACCCGTCGCTGTTCCTGGAACCAGGCCCGGTGCCGTTCGGCCAACGCCCGGTTGTACACGTAGCGAACACAACCGAACGTTTTCGCGAGCTGCTCGGCCTGTTCCGGGGTCGGGTAGAAGCGGTAGCGGTACGCCCGCTTCACCACCCGATTCCCCATACCCGAAAGAATACATCATGCCGCTGTCATCCTGACGCCGGAGCTGATGCGCTAACCCCGCCCTGAAGGGCGCGGCCTGCGCGCTACGTTTCCCGGTCATAGGGCTCCAGCTCCACTTCTACGGCTCGTAGTAGAAGGCCGGGTTCAGGGTAGGCGCGGGTGGACGGCGCGTGTGGCGGCTTTCGTCGTGGATCTCCCTCACGGTGTGGGCGTGCCGTCCCTGACCTGCTCGGGTCGTGGTGGTAGGCGCGGCGTCGGCCGTCCGGTGGGTGCGCTTTGGTGGCGTGGTCGCGCCCGGTCGGGCGGCGCTCCGGTATGAAGTGATGGATCGGGTGCACTGTGTCACGCTGCCGGTGTGGGGGTGCGGGGGCGCGGCGTCGGTCGCGACGGTGCGACGGGGACGCGACGGTGAGCGGCACCGGCGACGCGGGTGCGGGCGGGCCGAGCCGGCGGGGTCTGCTGTGGCGGCTCGGCGGCTTCGCGTGTGTCGGCGCCACCGGGCCTGGGCGCGCGGGTCGATGGGCCGCGGGCGGACTCGTCGCGGCTCTGGCGGCGGGGCTCGGCAGCGACAGCGCGGGGCGGAAGGCCACTGCGGCGGCGGGTGGGGTCAGTCAGGGTGACGAGGGACAGGCGACTCGCGGGGACAGGGGCAATCCTGGCGATCCGGGTGATTCTGGTGATCCGGATGACAGCCTGGTCGGACCGGACGTCCTGTGGGAGTGGGTCGAGCGGATGGCGGCGTTCGGCCCCAGGCTGCCCGGCTCGCCGGCGCACCGCCGCCACATCGACGATCTCGACACCCGGCTGCGTGACCTGGGGCTCGCGGTCAGCCGGCAGCGGGTCCCGCTGGACCGCTGGCTCGCCCGGACCTGGGCGCTGCGGATCGTCGACGCCCGCGGCGCGACGACGGTGGTGCCCGTCGCCGCCTACCGCCCCTGCTCGGGGGAGACGTCGAGCCGGGGCGTCACCGGCCCGGTGGTGGACGTCGGCGCCGGTGCGGAGGAGGACTACCGGGCCCGGCCCGCGGTGGCCGGCGCGATCGTGCTCGCCGACGGCGGCATCGCCCGGCTGAGGGCCGACGTCCTCGCGGGGCTCGCCCTCGACGTCGCGCCGCCGAACGCCCGCGCCCGGTTCGCGACCGAGGACTACACGCGGGTATGGCTCGGCGCGCCGCCCCAGCCCGACCTCACACTCGCCCGCCGGCGCGGCGCCATCGCCATGATCGAGATCCTCGACCTGCCCGCCGCGCTCGCCGCCGGCCAGTACACCCCGCACCAGCAGGCTCACGCCGGCCTGCCCACCCTGCACGTGGACCGCGACCAGGGCGCCCACCTGCGCGCGCTGCTCGCGGCCGGGCCCGTCCAGGCGACCGTCATGCTCACCGCCCAGCGCGACGGCACCGACGTCGACTACCTCCTGGCCCGCCAGCCCGCGAGCCACGCCGGTGCCACCGGTGGAGGCGGTGTCGTTGGTGGAGGCGGTGTCGTTGGTGGTGGCGGTGTCGTTGGTGGTGACGGCGACACGGTGCTGGTCGCCACCCACACCGACGGCCAGAACGCGGTCGAGGAGAACGGCGGGCCCGTGCTGCTCGCGCTCGCCGAGCGCCTCGCCCGCCACCCGCCCCCGCCCGGCGGCCGCGACGCGCTGTTCCTGTTCGCCCCGGCCCACATGGCCGCGGACTCGGCGACGATCAAAACGGACGCCTTCCTGCGCGCGCGGCCGAGCCTGCTCGCGTCGATCAACGCCGCCCTCGTCGCCGAGCATCTCGGCGCCCTGGCCTGGGACGACCAGGACGGCACGATGCCCTACGGACCGCGCGGGCGTAGCGAGCCGGCCGTCGTCGCGGTCGGTAACAGCGACGCCCTGCGCGGACTCGCGTGGGCGGCGGCGCGCGCGCACGGGCTCGACCGGATCGCGCTGATGCCGCCGTACGAGGACGGACTGTACGGCGAGGGCACCTTTCCCTACCGGCTCGGGCTACCCACGGTGGCCTTCCTCAGCGGTCCGGCTTACCTGCTCCAGGTCGGCCCGGGCGACCAGCTCGACAAGCTCGACCGGCACCTGCTGCACCGCCAGGCGACCTTCCTCGCCGATCTGCTCGACCGGATGCTGCGCCGCTGACGCGAACAGGGCGCCACGGCGCTCCCGGTATGCCACGGCGCTCCGGACGCCGCGGCGTACCGGGATCGGCGGCGGACCAACGTCCGCCCGGCCGGCCTCAGACGTCCAGGGGTGGGCTCGTGCGGGCGGGGATGGCGAGTCGGTTCCAGGCGTTGATCGTCGCGATGGCGAACAGCAGGTCTGCGGCCTCCTTGTCCGACCAGTGCTTGGTGACCTGGGCCCAGGTGTCGTCGCTGACGCCGTCCGGGCCGAGCCGGGTGGCCTCGTCGGTCAGGGCGAGGGCGGCGCGCTCCCGCTCGTCGAAGAACGGCCCCTCCCGCCACGCGCCGACCGCGAACAGCCGCCGGCTCGACTCGCCGGCCGCCAGCGCGTCCCGGCTGTGCATGTCGACGCAGTACGAGCAGCCGTTGAGGATCGACGCCCGCAGTTTGACCAGTTCCAGCACCGTCGCGTCGACATGTGCGTGGATGTAGGTCTCCAGGCCCATCATCGCCTTGTAGCCCGCGGGCGCGAGCTTCGCCAGGTCCAATCGCTGTGTCATGTGTCTGCTCCTTCCGAACGGCCGGGCCTGTCACCGCGGCCGGCCGGGCCGCGTCGGGCGACCCGTCGAGAGGAAGGACGGCCCCGTCCGGGGAAACGTGACATGGCTCCGTGACCTGCCCGGACGCCATGACCCGCCGGGCGGAACGCGGTGCCCGGACGCCGTCACCCGCGGATGCCATGACCAGCCAGGACGGGCAGCCCGCCCCCGCTCGTACAGGCTGCCCGGCGGCGTCGCCGCTCACCCGTCCCGGCCACCGCCGAGGCTGTCGGCCGCGGCGCGCAGTGTGGCGGCCAGGGCATGCCGGGGCAGGTCGGCGAGGCGCGCGGTGAGGAGGTCGGGATCGGGAGCGGCGGCGTGCACGGCGGCCATCGCCTCGCGCTGGGACGGCGCCTGGCCGGTGCCATCCCGGGTGATCCGGATCAGGCCGTCGCGCCAGACGTTGCCGAGCCGGCCGTGGGCGCGATCGAGCAGCCAGCGGGCAAGCCGGCCGGCGGGGTCGAGCGTCGCCGGGTCCACCGCGGTGAACGTCAGCAGCGCCCGCTGGCCGTCAGGCGTCGCGACCACCTGGTCGCGCTCGGGGGTGCGCGCCCATTTCGCGGCCAGCGGGGCGAACTCGTCCGTTCCTGGCGCGCCACCCCGGCGCGTGCGGGCGGCGGGGTGCCCAGCATCGACGATCACGGCGAGGTGGGCGGCGTTGACCGCCAGCAGCAGCCGGGTCAGCCAGGGGCCGGGATCGTCGGTCAGGTCGGCGACGACGCACGGAGCGGGCCCGGAACCGCCCGCGGCGGCCGGCAGCCCGCGTTCGAGCACCGTCTCCAGACGCGCGTGCGTGGCGCCGAGGGCCGGTCGGTCCCCGAGGAACACCGTCCGCGACCTAGTGCCCGGTGACGTCCTGATCGTCGCCGAAGGAGAGCGGGTCTGC